>CAMNXA010000022.1 GCA_946566685.1 uncultured Lachnospiraceae bacterium | reverse complement strand
TCAGAATTCCGGTTTCAATATTGACTATACGATTACCTGTAACGGACTGCATCTGGTGGACGATGAACTGACATTGAAGTCCATGGCATATTCCTACAGCGGCATCGATCCTGAATTGGTTGAGGTTGCGCATAAAGTCTGCAACACCGATACAAGACCGGCGAAGAACGTTAACGTGGGCGCTATTGCGGCAGAGGAAGGCCAGGGCCCGACACTTGCCAGCAAGAGAGATGTTGTATATGATACGGCAGTTTCCGCATCTGTTGAGGATTTCGATAAGGTTTGGGATGCTGGTATCGCTGATTACTTAAGCTCCGGCGGTCAGGCCATTATGGATGAGCGTGCAGAGAAGTGGAAAGCTACTTTTGGCGACACGACAGCGCTTCCGGAATAAACAGAGGCGAATAAGCATAGAGTATATAAGGAAGGAGCAGCTTCGGGATGTATATCCCGGGGCTGCCTTTGCATTTTCGACAAATTTGTGCTATTTTCACGATGATTACTATACAAAATATGCAGATTGTCAAAATAAAAATAATTTCTGTTGACTTATATTGTACACATTTGCTATAATGAAGAAAAATAAATAGGTATTTGGATTGTTACTGCACAAAAGCAGGCAAAACCAGGTCTTATAATTTGACTTTGTGAAGTTGGATTATAAGAGTTGGCTTTTTTTATGCTTAATTGAGTGCAGGGGCAAGAGGGTTTAAAATGCGTATTGACAAAGTTATCAACAATAATATCGTTTCTGTCAGGGATCATTATGGAGTAGAGATGGTCGCCATGGGGAGAGGGATAGGTTTTGGACGAAGACCTGGAGATGAGATTGATGATAAAGTAGTTGAGAAGACTTTTAGACTGAATAACATGAACGACAAGGAACACTTTAAAGAACTACTGGCATCACTCCCGTTAGAGCATATCAGACTATCCGCAGACATCATTACCTACGCAAAGGAGAGTCTGGGACTGATATTAAGTCAGAATGTGTACCTGACGCTGACAGACCATATCGGGTTTATTTTAAATAAATTTCATGAGGGCATGGCATTTAACAATGTATTATATGATGAGGTCAGACTTTTCTATCCGCTGGAGTATTCGGTAGGCAGGTATGCACTCGAATTGATCGAAGAGAGAACACAATGCCGTTTGAACGAAGACGAAGCAGCCAGTATTGCACTCCATTTGATTAACGGAGAAGTGGGCTCAGCTATGGGCACAACTTTTTTCATGGTCAAGATGATGCGTGAGATGATGGAATGGATTGAGAAGGAGATTCCGATTCCGAGTGGAAGGACTTATCCCAAAGAAGGATTGATCGCGGATCTGAAGCAGCTTTGCAACAGGCTTGTCACGGAGGAACCGATGCACGGCCGGACAGATGAAGCACTCTATGATTTTGTGAAGAAACACTATCAGGAAGAGTATCAGATCATAAACGGTGTCAGCGAGTACATAGAGAAAGAATATCAATGCAACATGACGGAGGAAGAGAAAATTCATCTGGTACTTAATATTAAGCGAATGAGAGATCTATATACCTGTTAATACTATATCAAAAAGGGAAAGGAGGGGAGGGAAATGAAAATACTCCAAAATTTATTTGCAAAGGGCGGTATTGTGGTCGGCGCGCCGGTGGCAGGCAGCTTGGTAAGCATCAAGGAAGTCAGCGACCCGACCTTTGGCGAGGAAATCCTCGGAAAGGGAGTAGCGATCATTCCTTCAGCGAATCAGATTTGTGCACCGGTAGACGGCAAGGTGGCTACCGCATTTCCTACCGGCCACGCGGTGGCGGTTGTCGGCAATGACGGTATGGAGATTTTGATCCATGTGGGACTCGATACGGTGAAGCTGAACGGAGAGCATTTTACGATCCATGTGCAGGAAGGCCAGGAGGTCAAGAAGGGTGACCTGCTTCTGGAGGCGGATTTAGAACAGATCAAAGCGGCAGGATACGACATTATCACACCTGTGGTGATCTGCAACTCCGATGAGTTTACTGAGATACAGGCAGAGGCACCGAAAACGGTGGCGCCGGGAGATGATATCATAAAACTGCGTAAATAATAGAAGGAGGCTTGCATGAATCGATATGTCGGCAAAAGTGTATTAAAAGGTGTTGCCGTGGGCCGGGTTTTCTGTTATCAGAAGCAGGAAATTCACATCGAACAGACAAAGGTTCAGGATGTGGAAGCGGAACTGTCCCGGTTTCAGGAAGCGGTGGAGAAAGCGAAGGAACAGTTGACCGCACTCTATGACGCGGCGCTTGCCAATGTGGGTGAAGACCATGCGATGATTTTCGACATACACCGTATGATGCTGGAAGACGATGATTATCTGGAGGCCATAGAGCAGGCGGTCAAGGAAGGCACGAATGCCGAATATGCCGTGGAAATGGCACAGGATCAGTTTTCCGAGTTGTTTGCCTCCATGGATGATGAGTATATGAAGGCGAGAGCGGTTGATATCAAGGATATTTCGCAGAGGGTTATCAGGATCCTGTTAGGAATATCGGAGGATGGGGTACCCACGGATGAGCCGGTGATTCTGATCGCGGATGATCTGACGCCGAGTGAGACCGTAAAGATGGATAAGAATAAAATTCTTGCCTTCGTGACGGTGAGGGGTTCTTCCAATTCCCATACCGCAATTCTGGCCAGAAGTATGAACCTTCCGGCATTAGTTAATACTAAAATGGAACCGTCAGAAGATTGGAACGGCAAAGTCGGTGTGGTAGACGGTTTTAATAATGAGTTTATTCTGGATCCGGAAAAAGAAGTGCTCGATGAGATGATCCGGCGCAAGAATCAGTGGGTGGCAGATCTGGCGATGCTGGAGGAACTGAAAGGGAAGGATAATGTCACCGGAGATGGAAGAAGGATTGACATCTTTGCCAATATCGGCAAGGTGAGTGATGCGGATCCCGCCCTGGAGGCAGATGCCGGCGGCATCGGATTATTCCGCAGTGAATTCCTCTATCTGGGAAGAGACAGTTTTCCGACAGAGGAAGAACAGTTCGCCAGTTATAAGGCTGTATTGGAGAAGATGGAAGGAAAGAAAGTGGTCATTCGCACGCTGGATATCGGGGCGGATAAGAAAGTGGATTATTTCCATCTGGATCCGGAAGAAAATCCGGCATTGGGATACCGGGCTATCAGAATCTGCCTGGATCGTCCGGAAATCTTTATTACACAGCTTCGGGCAATATATCGTGCTTCCGCATACGGCAGAGCTTCTATCATGTTTCCGATGATCGTGTCGGTGGAGGAAGTGAAGCGGATCAAAGAGATTGTGGAACAGGTCAGGGAAGAACTCCGGGTAGAGGGTTATCCCATGGGAGAAGTGGAACTGGGCATTATGGTGGAAACACCGGCTGCGGCCCTGCTCTCAGGGGAACTCGCGAAAGAGGTAGACTTTTTCAGTATCGGAACCAATGACCTGACGCAATATACGCTGGCAGTAGACCGTCAGAACCAGAAACTGGAAAGTACATGCAATACCCACCATCCGGCGGTGCTTAAGCTGATCGAGATGACGGTAAAGAATGGGCATGAAGCCGGTATATGGGTAGGTATCTGCGGAGAACTTGCAGCAGATACGGATCTGACGGAAACGTTCCTGAATATGGGTGTGGACGAATTGAGTGTATCCGCCTCATCCGTATTGAAGGTGCGTAAGGCAGTGAGAGACATCACATGAAACTGACGAGGGGGTGAAAATGTGAAAGAGTTCCAATATGTAATTCAGGATCCCGTTGGTCTGCATGCGAGACCGGCAGGACTGCTGGTGAAACAGGTAGGAGGTTTTCAGAGTAAGGTCACGGTAGCGTGCAATGGTAAAAGCGCCGATGCCAAAAAGTTGATCATGCTCATGAGCCTGGGGATCAAACAGGGCATGGAAGTTACCTGCCAGATTGAAGGCGAGGATGAAGAGGCGGCGGCAGAAGCGCTGCAAAAGTTTTTCCAGGAAAATCTATAAGTTAAAACCAAGTTAATCTTAGATTCTGTGCTGGGGCAGAATCGTAAAATAAATTAAGAAGGGGGTTACACTTTATGATGAAATATTTACAGAAACTGGGTAAGTCATTGATGCTTCCCGTGGCGTGTCTGCCGATATGCGGTATTCTGATGGGTATCGGATATGCATTATGTCCGGCAACCATGCAGGGTGGTGAAATGAATGGTTTCCTGAACTTGCTGGGATTTTTCCTGGTGAAGGCAGGCGGCGCGCTGATCGATAATATGGCACTTCTTTTTGTTATCGGTGTCGGTGTGGGTATGGCTGATGATCATGATGGTACAGCAGGTCTGGCAGCGTTTGCATCCTGGCTGATGATGACCAATCTGCTTGCTACAGGTACCGTGACAACATTGATGTCTTCTATCGCAGACAATGTGAATAAGACATTGGCATTTGATAAGATTGCCAATCCGTTTATCGGTATTCTGGCTGGTATTATCGGTGCAACCTGTTATAACAAGTTTAAGAACACGAAATTACCGGATTGGCTGTCATTCTTCAGCGGCAAGCGCTGTGTAGCGATTATTTCCGGCGTGGTATCCATTGTTGTTGCAGCAATCCTGCTGTTCGTATGGCCGGTGATCTTCGGTGCGTTGATAGCAGTTGGTCAGGGTATCGTTGGTATGGGCGCAGTTGGTGCAGGTATCTACGCTTTCCTGAACAGATTGTTGATTCCGACAGGTCTGCACCATGCATTGAACAATGTATTCTGGTTTGACACCATTGGCTTAGGCGACCTCAGTCACTTCTGGGCAGGTGAGACAAGTGCAGATGTTACATGGAGTCTTGGTATGTACATGTCCGGTTTCTTCCCTTGTATGATGTTTGGTATCCCTGGTGCAGCACTGGCGATGATTCATACAGCGAAAGAGGGCAAGAAGAAAGTTGCAATCGGTCTGGTAGCTTCCGCAGCAGTTTGTTCCTTTGTCTGTGGTGTTACAGAGCCTTTTGAGTTTGGTTTCATGTTCCTGGCACCCGTATTATATCTGATCTATGCATTGTTATATGGTATCTTTACGGTTATCGTAACCTTGATTGGTTTCCGGGCAGGTTTCAGCTTCTCGGCAGGTGCGACAGACCTTGTATTCTCTGCAACATTACCTGCGGCACAGAATACATGGATGATCCTTCCTCTGGGTATTGCAGCATTTTTAGTATTCTACTTTGTGTTCCGGTTTGCGATTGTGAAGTTTGATTTAAAGACACCGGGCAGAGAAGATGACGATATTGAAGCAGAGAAGAAGGCAGTTCTGTCCAACAGCGATTTTACAGAAGTGGCATCCATCATTCTGGAAGGTCTTGGCGGTAGAGAAAATGTGACATCCCTTGACAACTGCATCACAAGACTTCGTATGGAGATTAAGGATTACACATTGGTTGACGAGAAGAAGATTAAGTCAGCGGGCGTTGCCGGTGTTATGAGACCTGGTAAGACATCTGTACAGGTTATCGTAGGAACCAAGGTACAGTTCGTAGCTGATGAGATGAAGAAGATGTTATAGGTATTATCTTAGGATTATAATACCGAAATCCCTGGCATAGCGGAGGCCTTCGGGCCTTCGCTATTATTAACATACGGATGCTTTACAAAGTCGGGTATCCGTTGTTAAATATTATGGATGGCAGGCAGGTTGGGCCATCTGTTGATTATGAAAGGAGACAAAAGTCATGATTATTACAAATGCCAGTGTTTATACGGAAGAAGGAAAGTTTGAAAACCGGGATATCTATATCAAAGATGCTCTTTTTACGGATTGTGCGAAGGAGGCAGAGGATGGACAGACCATAGATGCCTCCGGCTGTGTGGCGATACCGGGGCTTACGGACATCCATTTTCATGGCTGTATGGGACATGATTTCTGTGATGGAACGAGGGAGGCAGTCGATGCCATGGCGGTTTATGAGGCATCTGTTGGCGTTACCAATATTGTGCCGGCTTCCATGACGCTCTCGGAGGAGATGCTTCTCGGAATCTGTAGTACGGCAAAGGCCTACAAAGAGGAGGGGGTGCAGGAAAAGCGGGCACATTTCCAGGGAATCAATATGGAAGGTCCCTTCGTATCTGTTGCCAAGAAAGGTGCCCAGAACGCAGCCTATATCTATAAGCCGGATGCAGAGATGTTTGCCAGATTAAATGAGGCATCCGGAAATTGTGTCAAGTTGTTGGATATTGCACCGGAAGAGGACGGCGGCATGGAGCTGATTGACAAATGGCATGACCGTGTGGTGATATCGCTTGCGCATACCTGTGCCGATTATGATACGGCCAGAGAAGCATTTCAGAGAGGCGCCAGCCATGTAACGCATCTGTATAATGCCATGAATCCCTATACACACAGGGCGCCGGGACTGATCGGCGCAGCGGCGGATGAGGAAAAGGTTGAGGTGGAATTGATCTGTGATGGTGTGCATATTCATCCGGCGGCAGTCAGGACAACTTTTAAGATATTTGGGGATGACCGCATTATCCTGATCAGCGACAGTATGCGTGCCACCGGTTTAGAGGATGGCGATTACACGCTTGGTGGTCAGGATGTGAAAGTGACAGGCAATCTGGCCACATTAAAAGACGGGACGATTGCCGGCTCTGTCACCAATTTGCTGGACTGTATGAGGACGGCGGTGTTAAAGATGGGGATTCCCTTAGAGTCAGCAGTCAAGTGCGCGGCGGTCAATCCGGCAAAGTGCGTGGGTATCTATGATTCCTGCGGCAGTATTACAGCAGGAAAGACAGCAGATGTGGTGCTGCTCAATAAGGAAGATCTGTCGCTTAGACAGGTGATACTCCGGGGCAGGCCGCTGTAGGAAGATTGCTTTATAGGCTGCGCTTGCGATATTCATTCGGGGAACAGCCAACCTTTTTCAGGAATTGTCTGTTAAAGTTGGAGAGATTGCTGTAACCGCAGCGATAAGAGATATCGGAAATTTTGTCCTGTGTGGTGGTCAGTGCCTCACAGGCGGCGGTGATGCGAAGCTGTGTGAGGTGTTCCATGGCGCCAACGCCAACGGTCTGTTTGAAGCATTTCATAAAATGACTCTTGCTTAGGTGAACCAGACAGGCAAGCTGCTCCACGGTGAGTTCTTCTTGATAGTTTGCGGCCATATATTCAAGGGCGGGACGGATCAGTTCATGGTATCCGGTCCCGCCGGTTTTTTGCAAAATAATATTTCCACTGTCCTGTAATAGCCAGAATAATTTTAACAGTTCGCTTTTTAAAAGCAGATCCATCTGGACACAATTGCCCTGTACGCAGGCAAAGATCTGTTCTGTAGCTGCCTTTATGTGGTCATAATTGGGGGTACCGGGATGAATCCGGACATCAATCTGCACAGTGCCGTTTACGATGGGGCGTATATATTCCACGCTGCTGCGGTCGCTGCCGGCATTTCCGAGAAGGGCCGGATGAAAGACGAGCGCATGATAGAGCAGTTCGCTGTCCTTGCAGGGATAGGCGGAGTGCAGCATATTAGGCGGCAGGATCAGGATGTCTCCCTCCCGTGCTTCAAACTTCTGGGTACCGCATATAAATTCCCCTCTGCCATTTGTGATATAGTTGATTTCAAATTCACTGTGCCAGTGCATGGGGACGTTCATAAAGGATTCCGGAAGGCGGCACTCGTAGTGGCTATAGGGAATATAGGGAGTGCTGTGCTGTCTTTTCTCTTCGGTGTCTTTGCCAGGTGTCATGTGCGCGGGGCTCCAATCTCGTATGTTTCATCCTATAAGGTGATAAGGATAATAAGTATCATAATAGTATAGTATCATAATGTGGTAGGATTTCAATAGAAAATGAGATGTGGGGATAGTATTATATTATTGTGTTGGATGACTGCTGTGAGGACTGGATAGTGTGAGTTTAGGAATGGGTTGTAGCTATTTATAATTAATATAATATTTCAGAATGGAGGGTTTGGTATGAGATTTGAGAATGAGAATGGGGCTTTGGTGTGTCATCACCAGGGGGAGATACTTCGGATTGAGGCATGGGGCGCGGATTCTCTGCGGGTGCGCGCTGCGATGGATTATGGGTTTACGGGAAAGGACTGGGCACTGACTGAAGAAGTCAATGCATGTGACACCCAGATTACGGTGGAAGAGGTGGATCACTGGGTTGGCGATGGCACCATTGACAAGAGAGAGAAGGCGACTATCGTCAATGGTCGGATCAAGGCAGTGGTTAACTTTGCGGGTGTGATCACTTTTTATAAAGATGACAAACAGATTTTGAGGGAGTATTTCAGAAACTATGACGGGACGATTTCCAGGGAGAGCAGATGCCTGAAGCTGGTGAACCGGGAGTGGAAGGGAATCATCGGCGGCAGTGAATTTTCCCTGAATGTGAAGTTTGAGAGCAATCGGGATGAGAAGATTTTTGGCATGGGACAGTATCAGCAGGCCTGTATGGATCTAAAGGGCTGTGTGTTGGAATTGGCACAGCGCAACTCTCAGATTTCCGTGCCATTTGCGGTCTCATCCATGGGATATGGATTCCTGTGGAATAATCCGGCGGTGGGGCGAGTGACCTTTGGCAGGAACTATTATGAGTGGGTGGCGAGATCCACGAAGGAGATGGATTATTGGATCACCGCAGCGGATACACCGAAGCAGATCCTGGAAAATTATACGGCGGTGACCGGCCGTGCGGAGATGTTCCCGGAAGACCTGATGGGGTTATGGCAGTGCAAACTTCGGTACAGAACCCAGGAGGAAGTACTGAGTGTGGCCAGACAGTATCAGAAGGAAGGGATCAAGATCGATCAGATTGTGATCGACTTCTTCCACTGGACGCTGCAGGGGGACTGGAAATTCGATGAGAAGTACTGGCCGGATCCCAAGGCGATGGTGGATGAGCTTCATGAGATGGGCATTAAAGTCATCGTGTCCGTGTGGCCGTCAGTGGATCGCAAGAGTGAGAACTTTGGGCCTATGATGGAAAGAGGACTGCTGATCAGGACGGAGCGGGGAGCGGCGCAGACTTATGATTATCAGGGAGACTGCGTGGAGATAGATCCTTTTAATCCTGAGACAAGGAAATATGTGTGGGAAGTCTGCAAGAAAAATTATTATGATTATGGCATAGATGCCTTCTGGCTGGACAATTCCGAGCCGGATTATGGGGTCTATGATTTTGAAAATTATCGTTACAGCGCTGGGCCAGCGTTAGCTGTCAGCAATCTGTATCCGCAGATGTACAGCCGTATCTTCTTTGATGAGATGAAGCAGGCTGGCAGAGGGACGGTGGTAAATCTGCTGCGCTGTGCCTGGGCAGGTTCCCAGAAATATGGTAATGTGGTCTGGTCAGGCGATGTGCCCAGTACCTTTGAAGCCTTTGCAGATCAGTTGCAGTGCGGTCTCAACATGGGGCTTGCAGGCATTCCCTGGTGGACAACCGACATTGGCGGATTTATGACAGATGATGTGGAGGATGAGGATTTCAGGGAACTTTTGATTCGCTGGTATCAGTTTGCGGTCTATTCCCCGGTGCTTCGTATGCATGGGGACAGAGGGCCTTACAACATTCCGCCGTTAGACGACAGGGACTGGGGCGGCGGTTATCTGCATACTGGGCAGCCCAATGAATTGTGGAGTTATGGCGAAGATAATTATGCCATCATGAAAAAGTATTATGATGTCCGCATCGGCATGCACGACTATATCCGCAGATTGTATGAGGAGGCACATGAGAACGGCTCTCCCCTGCTGCGGGCGATGTTCTATGAATTTCCGGAGGATGCAAGGTGCTGGGAGATCGAGGATCAGTATATGTTTGGTGACAAATATCTGGCGGCTCCTATCCTGCACCTGCATGAGTTCTCACGGGACGTGTATCTGCCGGCCGGAAGCTGGAAGCTGACATCGACCGGGGAGATCCATGAAGGCAGCCGTGTCGTCCATGTGGATGCCCCCATTGATTATATGCCGGTGTTTGAAAAAATGTAGGGTGTTCAGTTGCCTTGCGGAGGGATTTTGCAGTAGTTTTTGCGGTTGATGTTGATAACGGGCAGGATATCGTCATCCTCAAACAGATCCAACAGCGCCTCGGCGTCATGGGCAAACTTGTATTCCAGTTCTTCCCGGTAAAGGGGGAACAGCTGGTAGAAATTTATCTTCCCTTTATCTTTCAGCCGCAGATTCAATCTCTGGTATTGATTGTTGACGCCGCTTAAAAGCATCATGCTGCAAAATCCGGTATTGTCCGCATAGGGCGTATTGTTCTCATCCGATGAGACAGTATGCCCGAATCCCAGCCAGGTATCGCATTGCAGGGGCAGTCTGGCCAGAACTTTTAAATAACGGATGGGCCAGTAATCCTGCTCCTTGCTGGATTTGATATCCCAGTCGGGCGGCAGGTACAGAATCAGTTCCGCACGTTCCAATTCATATTGCTTCAGATTATCCGGTACATTCATCTGATAGGCACCCATACCCATGGTGATCAGTTTATAATAAGGATTGTCTTCCGTGGGCGGTACGATGATGATATCCAGATGAATGTCCGAAGAAACAATTTCATGAAAAACTTCCCCATATTCCCCGAAATTTTCCGCAATATATTTCTCATACTGGTTTAAATCCTCCTCAGTATACAGATACATAGAAGAAGTCGGGGATTCCTTTTTCTTAAATTTGTCAAATATTTTCATGGGCGCCTCACTTTCCTGATGAAAGAATATTTTAAGATTTTATAGCATTATATCATTTTTGGACGGGATTTGCTATGCAGATATGAAATGGGGAATTAATCATCGTGAAAAAGAAGCGGTCATCTAGACAAATTTTATAAAAAAAGGTATACTGAACATGTATTTCGTTCTTGAAAACTGGGGATAAGAGAGGTTGCAAAATATGAATTATAAGTCGGTTCCTTTTGATAAGAGAATCAAAGACAATGTAAAAAATTATGCGCTGGATAATCTCTATCATATGGACACGCTGGCAGAGTACTGCAAGGCGCTGTGCGCGCTGGCGGATGTGGAGATTCTTTTGACAGAACGGCATGGGGAAAAGGTGGTTTCCGTAGGCAATTTTGCCGGATTTACACCGGATGTGGTGGGGAATCCCGGACGCAAAGTCAGAGTCTACGGCAGGACGATTGCTCATCTGTATGCCAAGACGGATAAGGTGCCTGCCGAGAAGGCGGAGGCGACAGACCATCTTCTGGACAGCCTGACACAGATGCTTTCCCATTGGGGAGAGGAGGCATACTTACATACGGAGTCTTCTATTTATATGGATGAACTGGAGGAGCAGGTTGGTGTGCAGCATGTGCAGACAGCCAGAGGCGAGAATGAAGACGCACTTACCGGTGTAAATCATAAACTCTACTTTGAGGAACGCATGAAGGCTATAGATCGGGCGGAAGTGGTGCCGGTGGCCGTCATCAATGTGAATATCAATGACTGGAAGTTTGTAAATGACAACTACGGCGATGAGGAGAGCGACAGGCTGATCAAGACCATTGCCGATATCCTGAAACAGGAGAAGAAGCCGGATTATGAGATCGGGCGCGTGGATGGGGATGTTTTCATCGTGCTGATTCCCATGGCGGAAGAGGGAGAGGCAGAAGAGTACTGTAAAAGAGTGCAGGAGGCATGTCTTCAATATGAAGATAAGATTCTGGCGCCGTCCGTGGCCTGTGGGCTGGTCTATAAGACCAATGTGGAAGAACTTCTGCACGATAAGCTGCCGGATGCGGAATATGAGATGTTCAACAATAAGTTTGAGATCAAGAATGCGCCGGGATATCGGGAGCGTCTGGAGCATGGGTTGAAAGGCTGAAGCATAGAGGTGATATGGATATTGACAGCGGTTAAGCTGACAGGGTATCGATACGAAAGTGATTGGGAGAGCAGGACAGTGACGGTTTTGCTTTCCCTTTTTGGTGTGAAAAAGAAATAAAACACCAGGAGTGGGAAGACTATGAGAATACTATAAGAAAAACCAAAAATAAAGCAATTCTAAAATAAGTATTAAATCCCTTTTTCTGGTTAAAAACGAGATACTGAGAGAAAATTAAAGAAAATGAGAGTATTTATTAGATAATAAGATAAATACGGGTGTAAAACAATTTGCAAACAGATGCATATATGGCTAATATATGTTCTAGTGATTAGCACTCGAGAAGATAGAGTGCTAACAAGATGATCAGGCAATAATATTTTTAATATAAGGAGGCAATCATCATGAAGTTAACACCACTTGGCGACAGAGTTGTATTAAAACAGTTAGTTGCAGAGGAGACAACCAAATCCGGCATCGTTCTTCCGGGACAGGGGAAAGAGAAACCCCAGCAGGCAGAAGTTATCGCAGTAGGTCCCGGCGGCGTTGTGGACGGTAAGGAAATCAAGATGGAAGTAAAGGTTGGCGATCAGGTTATTTTCTCCAAATATTCCGGAACAGAAGTAAAACTGGATGAGGAAGAATATATCATCGTAAGACAGAATGACATCTTGGCAGTGGTTACAGATTAATAAAAGAGCAGGAGGACTTAAATCATGGCAAAGGAAATCAAATATGGCGCAGAAGCCAGAGCGGCTTTGGAGTCAGGAGTAAATCAGTTGACAGATACAGTCAGAGTAACCCTTGGACCGAAGGGCAGAAACGTAGTATTAGACAAATCTTATGGGGCACCCCTTATCACCAATGACGGTGTTACCATTGCAAAAGAAATTGAACTGGCAGATCCCTTTGAGAACATGGGTGCACAGCTTGTCAAAGAGGTGGCAACCAAGACCAATGATGTGGCAGGTGACGGTACCACAACAGCTACTGTGCTGGCACAGGCTATGGTCAACGCAGGTATGAAGAATCTGGCAGCAGGCGCTAACCCGATCATCTTAAGAAAGGGTATGAGAAAAGCTACCGATGCAGCTGTGGAAGCAATCGCAAAGATGAGTTCCAAGGTTAACGGAAAAGAGCATATCGCCAGAGTAGCTGCTATCTCCGCAGGGGATGACGAAGTTGGGCAGCTGGTAGCAGATGCGATGGAGAAGGTTTCCGGCGATGGCGTTATCACCATCGAGGAGAGCAAGACCATGCTCACAGAACTTGACCTGGTAGAAGGTATGCAGTTTGACAGAGGTTATATCTCTGCTTATATGGCAACAGATATGGATAAGATGGAGGCGATTCTTGACAATCCCTATATCCTGATCACAGACAAGAAGATTTCCAATATTCAGGAGATTCTGCCCTTATTGGAGCAGATCGTACAGACCGGTGCGAAACTGCTGATCATCGCTGAGGATGTGGAAGGCGAGGCGCTCACCACATTGATCGTCAACAAACTGCGTGGTACATTCAACGTGGTAGCTGTCAAGGCACCCGGCTATGGCGACAGAAGAAAGGCAATGCTTGAGGATATCGCTATCCTGACAGGCGGTGAGGTCATCAGTTCCGAACTTGGCCTGGAGTTGAAGGATGCTACCTTAGAGCAGCTTGGACGTGCAAAATCCGTGAAAGTCCAGAAAGAGAACACTGTTATCGTGGACGGTGAGGGAGATAAGGAAGCTATCCAGGCAAGGATTGGTCAGATCAAGAAACAGATTGAGGAGACCACTTCTGATTTCGATAAAGAGAAATTACAGGAGCGTCTCGCGAAACTGGCAGGCGGCGTAGCGGTTATCCGTGTGGGCGCTGCTACAGAGACAGAGATGAAAGAAGCAAAGCTTCGTCTGGAAGATGCGCTGGCAGCTACAAGAGCGGCTGTGGAAGAGGGTATTATCGCAGGCGGCGGTTCCGCATACGTACACGCTTCCAAGGAAGTGACCAAATTGGCGGATACACTGGAAGGCGATGAGAAGACAGGTGCGCAGATCGTGCTGAAAGCGCTGGAGGCGCCTTTGTATCACATCGTTGCCAATGCCGGCTTGGAGGGCTCCGTTATCATCAATAAGGTGAGAGAGTCTGAGGTGGGCGTAGGATTTGATGCGCTGAAGGAAGAGTATGTGAACATGGTAGAAGCTGGTATCCTGGATCCTGCAAAGGTGACCAGAAGTGCATTGCAGAATGCAAACAGCGTGGCTTCCACTCTGCTTACCACAGAGTCAGTCGTGGCCAACATCAAAGAGCCCGAACCTCCGATGCCCGCAGGCGGCGCCGGCATGGGAATGATGTAAGTGACGCAGACTCAGCAGTCTGCGTCCCAAGAATTGCGTTGCAATTCTTGTTGGCGGCCAGGTAGGATTACAGCATCAGAGAGCAAACGTCCGATGAAATCGGACAGAAAGCGCGTGAGCGCGGGTTTGCGAGTTTAAGTGATTACAGCATCAGAGAGCAAACGACTATAATATAAAAGGACGAGTAAGAAGCATCTGCTTTTTGCTCGTCCTTTTGATGTGCGGATTTAATCACGTCCTAAAATGGTCAGGATACATTTCTTCATCGCCTCATAGCTTTCGGGAGTGATGTCATGTTCCATCTTGCAGGCATCGCTTGCAGCCACCTTTGGGTCGACACCGAGGTGCACCAGCCAGTCTGTCAGCAGGGTATGGCGTTCATAGACGCTTTCTGCGATTTTACGGCCTTCCTCTGTCAGATGGAGATACCCGTTTTCCGAAACAGTGATGTATTCTCGGTTTTTCAGATTTTTCACGGCAACGCTCACACTGGGTTTGGAAAAATCCAGTTCGGTCGCCACATCGATGGAGCGTACGTCTGATAGACGCCTGCTGAGGATGAGTATCGTTTCAAGATAATCCTCGAGGGATTCCTCGGATTTGTGCTGGATGTAACTCATTGTATCATGCTCTCCTTTCCGGAAAGAAACTGTCCAACGTTCTTTTATCTATCCTAACATGTTAAAGGTCGGGTTTCAAGATTTAATGTATTTGTGGGCTAGCTCTTGATAATATTTCGGTATGCCGATATAATAATAACAGAGAGGATGTGACCGAAATGATAATTGAGAGTCTTTTGAAAAAGCGAAACATGACCAAATACAGATTAGCTGTGGACGCTGGAATTCCCCACGCTACATTAAACGATATATGCAGTGGTAAAACCAAACTGGAAAAATGTTCTGCCGAAACGGTGTATAAGCTGGCAAAGGCGCTTGACGTGTCAATGGAATTGCTGACTGCAGAAGGAATTCATCAGGCGCAGCGGGAACGCTCCTATGAATACGGCCTGCCTGCCTATTTACAGCATGATCTGGATGCTTACAAAGAAGGACTGGAAAACAAATCGCCACTGCTTGACTGTCTGTGGGGAGAGTTGTACGGCAGCATTAATATTGCGGAGATTAGTGATGGTGTGATCACAAAAGAACACGCTGACTATCTGAGAGCAAAATATCTCTAAGGGAGTAAGGGAAAATGGCTGGAACAATCGATTTTACAAGCTGTCAAGTGATTCTTGGCAAAGTATATAATGGAGCAAACGGAAAGAGATTCTTCGATTTTTGTTCTATCAAGAATACAATTTTGGAATCGGATTCAAACGGCACAGGAACGGAACTTGAGGATATTCTCGATACCATCGAAAAGCAACAGTATGTATCACCGAAGGTTCTTGAAAAACACTTTTGGGATATGTTCTTTGCAGATGCATTGCTCGGCAATTTTGACCGTCATAATGGTAACTGGGGTTTCCTGTTCGATGAAGGTACGGGAGAAACGAGCCTTGCTCCTATCTATGATTGCGGAAGTTGTTTGCTGCCGCAGGCTGACGAAAGGATTATGAAAGAAGTGCTGACAAACGAAGATGCACTGCATTCCAGAATTTTTCAGTATCCGACTTCCGCCATTAAGCAGAATGACAGAAAAATCAATAACCGTGATTTCTTAATGCGTGCGGAATATGAGGGATGCAATGAGGCAATAAAGCGGATCGCCCCTCGGATTGATATGGGCAAAATCGGTGCATTTATCGATGAAGTGCCGTATTTGTCCGAGTTACAGAGAACGTTTTATAAGCATTATATCAGGGCAAGGTACAACCTGATTCTTGTCCCGGCTTTGGATTTGGCAGTAAGTTTTGAACAAGAACAAACCGATTGATTCCGCAATGGGAATACAGCTATGACAGTCTGATGCTGCACGCGGCTGTACTGGGAGATATTCCAGGAACACCGTTCATTTGACAGGCTCGTTGTGGACTGTTCCTGAAGGCATCATCTATAATATGGATATTTTGCACAAACCAATAAGTTAGCATTGCCTAACGCATTGGTTAGTATGATGAAACTGCAATCAGCAATAAAAATGGCATTGACAAAGACAGTCTGACATCATATTATAATATATGGTTAGTGGATGCTAACTCCCGTAAAACAGTTAGTGAAAACTAATACATATGCCAAAGAGGATGCAGATTGCGGAGCAGAAAGAAATATTCCTTCGGAAAACTTCTTCCTGCCCGCCTTCCTCAATGTAGATTATTTCGGAATGGAGGAATATATGATGCCGCTTACATTAGCAGAAACTGGAGAGGAAAACATTATCAGAAAAATCGGGGGAAAACAGGAAATCAGGGCACATCTGGAGAATCTCGGTTTTGTTGTGGGAGGGGCTGTCACGGTAGTTAGTGCCATCGGGGGCAACGTCATCGTGAATGTAAAGGATTCCCGCATTGCGGTCAGCAAAGAAATGGCGCAAAAGATTATTGTGTGAGAAGTACATCTAAAACTCAGCAGCAAAGGCTGCTTCGTTAAGATGTACTAAGTCTCACACTGGAGAATGTCTGAAAAGCGACATTCTCCGCATAGAACTGTATGTGTAAATAAAAATGAGGAGGATAACGCAAATGAAAACACTGAAAGAATCAAAAGTCGGTGATACTGTCCGAGTGGTAAAACTCCACGGTGAGGGCGCGGTCAAACGCCGGATCATGGACATGGGACTGACAAAAGGCGTGGATGTGCAGATCCGTAAGGTTGCACCTTTAGGCGACCCGATAGAGGTGACTGTCCGTGGTTATGAACTTTCCATCCGGAAAGCGGATGCGGAGATGATTGAGGTCGATGTGTGAGAAGAATTTCTAAGAAGATGGCATTTTTCAAAGAAATAGGGGGGGGAATCCCCTTTATTTTCAAACTGATGGTTAGACATAACTAACAAGTGGAAGGAGAAGAAAGTTATGAGTATGCGAATTGCCCTTGCGGGTAACCCGAACTGTGGTAAGACAACGCTGTTCAATGCCCTGACCGGTTCCAATCAGTTCGTTGGAAACTGGCCGGGTGTTACGGTAGAAAAGAAGGAAGGAAAATTAAAGAAGCATGACGGTGTCACCATCACCGATCTGCCCGGTATCTATTCCCTTTCCCCCTATACATTGGAGGAAGTGGTGGCGAGAAGTTATCTGATTAGTGAAAGACCCGATGCGATCTTAAATATCATTGACGGCACAAATCTGGAGAGAAACCTTTATTTGACAACACAGCTCACGGAACTTGGTATTCCTGTTGTTGTTGCCATCAATATGATGGATGTGGTGGAGAAGAACGGCGATAAGATCAATACGGCGGAACTTTCGAGGGCATTAGGCTGTAAGGTAGTAGAGATTTCCGCTTTGAAAGGAAATGGAATCATGGAGGCCGCGGAGGCGGCGATTGATGTGGCGAAGAACGGAAAGACCGTTCCCATGCATACCTTTTCAGGAACAGTGGAACATGCCCTTGCACACATTGAGGAGGCTGTGGTACACGGACTGCCTGAGGAACAACAGCGGTGGTATGCGATCAAGCTGTTTGAGCGGGATGACAAGGTTATGGAGCAGTTAAGTCTGAATCCGGCAGTGCAAGACCATATTGAAATGGATATCAAGGCGGCGGAAAAGGAGATGGATGACGATGCGGAATCCATCATCACCAATGAGCGGTACATTTATATTGGAAGCATTATCAAAGGATGCCTGAAGAAAAAATCCGCAGGAAAGCTGACCACCTCCGATAAGATTGACAGAGTTGTTACAAATCGTTTCCTGGGTCTTCCGATTTTTGCAGTCATCATGTTCTTGGTTTACTACATCTCCATGGTGACGGTGGGAGCATCTGCTACGGATTGGGCAAATGACGGGCTGTTCGGTGACGGGTGGCATCTGTTTGGCATCGGCTCTTCGGCTTATGGGGAAGCTGCTGAAGAATACGGTGATGCGGCGCTGATTGTGGACGGTTATGATGCTTATATGGAAGAGAACGGTGCGGCGCCAACAGGCGATTTCCCTTACGAGGTGGCGGATGATGAAACGCTGGAAGTATCGGTGGAGACGGCGTCCCTTGCGGATTATGAAGCAGCGCTTGCGGTTGTGGAGCAGTATGGCGATGAGCCTGATCCGGCAGCTTACGGTGTATGGGTTCCGGGTGTGCCGGCCCTTGTAGGCAATGCGCTTGAGGCAGTGGGTGCGGCGGATTGGCTGTCCGGACTGATCAATGACGGTATCGTAGCCGGCGTGGGCGCGGTGCTTGGCTTTGTGCCGCAGATGCTTGTCTTGTTCCTGTTACTTGCGTTCCTTGAGGCCTGCGGTTATATGGCGCGTATCGCGTTTGTGCTGGACCGTATTTTCCGTAAGTTTGGCTTGTCCGGCAAGTCCTTTATCCCGATGTTGATCGGTACCGGCTGTGGTATTCCGGGTATCATGGCATCGAGAACGATTGAGAACGAGCGTGACCGCCGGATGACGATCATGACGACAACCTTTATTCCCTGTGGCGCTAAAGTGCCGTTTATCTCCATGGTGGCAGGCGCGATTTTCGGCGGCTTGGCATGGGTGGCAACAAGTGCATATTTTGTCGGTATGGCGGCGATCATTATCTCCGGTATTATGTTAAAAAAGACAAAGATGTTCTCCGGCGACCCGGCTCCTTTCGTTATGGAACTTCCGGCTTACCATATGCCTACGGTGAGCAATGTGCTGCGCTCCATGTGGGAACGTGGATGGTCTTTCATCAAGAAAGCGGGGACGATCATTCTACTTTCCACCATCGTGATCTGGTTTACGACTTATTTTGGATTTACTGCGGAAGGTTTCCGGATGCTTGGCGAGGAGGAAATGGATCAGTCGCTTCTAGCGGCAATCGGCGGCGCCATCGCATGGATCTTTATACCGCTTGGCTGGGGCAACTGGCAGGCGGCGGTGGCCTCCATCACAGGTCTTGTGGCGAAGGAGAATATCGTGGGTACCATGGGTATCCTCTATCCCGGCGGATGGCCTGAGATTGCAGCGAACTTCAGCATGGTAGCGGGTTATTCATTCCTGGTGTTTAATCTTCTGTGTGCGCCTTGCTTCGCGGCGATCGGTGCCATCAAGCGGGAGATGAATAACGCGAAATGGACCTGGTTTGCGATCGGTTACCAGTGTGGGCTGGCTTACGCGGTGGCGCTGATGGTTTACCAGATCGGTTCGGCATTTACGGGAAATCTGAACATCATCGGATTGCTGGCTGCTATCGTTATCCTTGGCTGTATGATCTATATGCTGTTCAGACCGTATAAAGAGGCAACTAAGCTGACCAAAAATTTGAAGGTGAAAATGGCCGAATAACAGGCATTCTCTGAGTGTAGTTGAAATGTAAAGATATGGCAGCTCGTTTTGTTCGGGCTGCCGTGTTATTATAGAATTTATAAGGGAGAGGGGATTTTTATGTTTACATGGATCATGGAAAATATGGCGACAATCATCATCACGGCAGTTCTGATTCTTGCGGTGGCGGCTGTTATTGCCGGTATGATATGCGGTAAGAGGAAAGGGAATTCTTCTTGTGGCTGCGGATGTGCAGGCTGCGCTATGCATGGCGCCTGTCATCCGGTACAGCCGGAAACTTTGCAAAAGTAGAGAAAAAGTATGTGCTATTTTCCTGCTTCAGAAATAAGGTGCAAAGCAAAGAAATTTCGAATGAAGTTGATTTTGAATAAGAAATTGGGCATAATAGAATCAGAACTTGTGTGTAGCGCACCGTATTTCCGAATGAGCAGGAGGCTGAATATGGAAAACTATATTAGAAGAGACAGCTATTTGGAGCAATTGATTAATCGGAGAGAGAATGGATTGATTAAGGTGATTACGGGGATTCGCCGCTGCGGCAAAAGTTTTTTGCTCTTTGAATTATTTTATGATTATCTGATCGGAGAAGGGATTCCGAAGGACCATATCATTTTGATTGCTCTGGATGACGATCTGAATATAGCTTACCGGGATCCGGCGGAGTTGTCTAAGTATATCCGTTCTAAAGTCACGGATCAGGAGGGCATGTTCTATATTTTCATTGATGAGGTGCAGTATGCGATTTCTCAGGAGGAACTGAAAAATCCGGAGAGCATCCGTCTGTACAATGTTTTGAATGGTCTGCAGAGGCTTCGTAATGTGGATATTTATGTGACCGGCAGCAATTCCAAAATGCTCTCTAAGGATGTGATGACGGCTTTTCGGGGACGCGGGGATTCGGTGGAGGTTCATCCGCTTTCCTTTCAGGAATATTATGATTACGTGGGCGGAGACAAGGCGGAAGCCTATGAAGAATACGCTCTGTACGGCGGCATGCCGTTAGTTTTGTTCCGCAGGACAGAGGAGGATAAATTCAAATACCTGTCCTCGCTTTTTGAAGAGGTCTATTTTAAGGATATCATAGAGCGATATCAGATTGGACTTCCGGAAGTTTTAAGTGAATTGACGGATGATCTGTGTTCTTCTGTGGGCTCGCTTACTAATGCTACGAAAATAGCGAATACTTTGCAGACGGTAAAGGGAATCAAGGTGGACAGCGGGACCATTGCCAGCTATCTGGTTTATCTTTCCGAATCCTTTCTGTTTCATCAAGCCAAACGGTATGATGTGAGGGGAAAGAAATATTTTTCTTATCCCTCAAAATATTACTGCAGCGATATCGGGCTTCGGAATGTGCGGTTGAATCTGCGGCAGCAGGAGGAGACGCATATTATGGAGAATATCATGTACAATGAACTGATCTGCCGGGGATATTCGGTGGATGTAGGCGCTGTTGATATTTTTGAGACGGACGCGGAGGGGAAAAGGAAGAAAGTCAGCTGTGAAATCGATTTTGTCGTCAACAGGGGAGCAAAGAAATATTACATCCAGTCAGCCTTAAGTCTTGGTGATGCCCGGAAGGAAAAGACGGAGCTTCGGCCGCTGCTTGGTGTCAAAGACTTCTTTCGTAAGATTATTGTCACGAAGAGCGGGATGAAGCCGTGGTTCGATGAAGAGGGAATTTTGCATCTGGGACTCTACGAGTTCCTGTTAAATCCTGATGCAGTGGATTTTTAATTCATGTCAGGATGAGTATACATAATACGAAATATTTTGACTTGTACGGTAAATAATATTATAATGTCTTAAAACGGCAGTCAGGCGACAAAATAAGGTGCTGGTGAGTATATGGCGACAGAAGAGAAGAAGGATATCGTATTTGACGATGGCAGAATAGAATCCATAGATGAGTTTCAGACTCCCGGGACGCTCTACGAGGAGCTTATTGTTCGTGTGCGCAAATACCATCCCTCAACGGATATCAGCCTGATCAGGAAAGCATACAGAATCGCATCCGATGCCCACAGGGGACAGGTACGTAAGTCGGGAGAACCCTATATTATCCATCCTTTGTGTGTGTCCATTATCCTTGCGGATCTGGAACTGGACAAAGAGACGATCGTGGCGGGACTTCTGCATGATGTGGTGGAAGACACGATCATGACGGATGAGGAGATCAAAGAAGAGTTTGGCGAGGATGTGGCGCTGCTGGTGGACGGTGTCACCAAGCTGGATAAACTGAGTTTTCATGGAGAGCACGGATATCAGGATCGGGATACGGAGAAGCTGGAACGCCAGGCGGAGAATCTGCGCAAGATGTTTCTGGCCATGGCCAAAGATATCCGGGTCATTTTGATCAAACTGGCCGACAGGCTTCATAATATGCGGACGCTGCAACACATGCGCCCGGAGAAACAGCAGGAGGTTGCCAGAGAGACGCTGGATATTTATTCACCGATCGCACAGCGGCTCGGCATTTCCAAGATCAAGGTAGAACTGGACGATCTGTCCTTAAAATATCTGGAACCGGAGGCTTACTACGATCTGGTGGATAAGATTGCGGTGAGAAAGAGTGTGCGTGAACGTTACATTCAGACGATTGTGGATGAAGTCAGCGTACACATTCAAAATGCGGGGATCAAGGCGCAGATAGATGGCCGTATCAAACATTTTTTCAGTATCTATAAGAAAATGAAGAACCAGAACAAGTCCATCGATCAGATTTATGATCTGTTTGCCGTGCGTATCATCGTGGATACGGTGAAGGATTGTTATGCGGCGCTGGGCGTGATCCATGAGATGTATAAACCGATTCCGGGACGTTTCAAGGATTATATCGCCATGCCCAAATCAAATATGTACCAGTCTCTGCACACTACGCTGATCGGTACCAGCGGTCAGCCATTTGAAATCCAGATCCGTACTTATGAGATGCATAAGGCGGCGGAGTACGGTATTGCGGCCCACTGGAAGTACAAAGAGGCCTCCGATGGCAAGAAGGTGGAGACCCAGGAAGAGGAGAAGCTGGTGTGGCTGCGCCAGATTCTTGAGTGGCAGCAGGATCTGTCAGATAACAAGGAATTTATGAATCTGTTGAAAGATGATCTGAATCTTTTTGCGGATAATGTATATTGTTTTACGCCCACGGGGGACGTGAAGAGTCTGCCAGCGGGTTCCACGCCCATCGACTTTGCCTACAGCATCCACAGTGCGGTGGGCAATAAGATGATTGGTGCCAGGGTGAATGGGAAATTGGTGACCATAGATTATGTGATCAGGAACGGTGACCGGGTGGAGATTATGACATCCCAGAACTCCAAAGGCCCAAGCCGTGACTGGCTCAATGTGGTCAAGAGCACCCAGGCCAAGAATAAGATCAATCAGTGGTTCAAGAATGAACTGAAGGAAGATAACATCGTCAAGGGACGGGAACTGATCAACGCTTATTGTAAGGCGAAGTCCATCAATATGGCGGAGATTTTGATACCCAAGTATGAGGAAGCCGTCATGAAAAAGTACGGTTTCCAGAATTGGGATTCGGTGCTGGCGGCAGTGGGGCACGGCGGGCTCAAAGAGGGCCAGATCGTCAACCGTATGCGGGAACTGTATGACAACGACCACAAACGGGAAATGACTGATGCCGAGGTGATGGCGGAGATTGAGGAGAATGCGCAGGTCAACAGAAGGCGTCCCGGGAAGAACACCAGCGCCATTGTGGTCAAGGGCGTTCATGATGTGGCAGTTCGTTTTTCCAAGTGTTGCAGCCCGGTGCCGGGAGATGAGATTGTGGGCTTTGTCACCAGGGGCAGGGGTATATCCATTCACAGGACGGACTGTGTGAATCTCATGAACCTGCCGGAACTGGACAGACACCGGCTGATCGATGCGGAGTGGCAGCAGACAGATCCCCAGAACAGTAATGAGAAGTACTTTGCAGAGATTAATATTTATGCCAACAACAGAAACGGCCTGCTGGCGGATGTTTCGAGAGCATTGACGGAGAAGGATATTGATATTCTGGCTTTAAATACCAGGGCCAGCAAGCAGGGAACGGCGACTATGTCTGTCAGTTTTGAGATCAGCAGCAGGGAAGAATTGCAGCGTATCATCGATAAGATCAGGACGATTGAGAGCGTGATCGATATCGAGAGGACAACTGGTTAACATAACAAAGAGGGAGAAATCATGTCAGATTTAAAAATTGGCAGGCTCATGCTGGGCATCTGTCAGACGAATTGCTATTTTGTGTACCGGGAGGGAAGTCAGGATGTGATTTTCTTTGATCCGGCGGATAAAGGGGATTATATTTATGAGTCTCTGAAAGAAAAGGGGTTTCAGGTCAAGGGAATCCTCTTAACCCACGGACACTTCGATCATATCTGGGGCACCAACAAGCTGCGGGAATTATCCGGAGCGCCCATCTATGCCTATGAGGCGGAGAAAGTGCTGTGCGAGGATGCGGTGACCAACGTGTCCGATCAGGTGGGCAGGCCCTATACGGTGATACCGGATGGGTATCTGAAGGACAATGAGGAGATTACCATTGCAGGCATGACCTGTAAGCTGATCGCTACGCCGGGACATACGGTTGGAAGCTGCTGTTATTATTTTGAGGAGGAGGGCATTCTGGTGGCAGGAGATACGCTGTTTCAGGAGTCCGTGGGACGGACAGATCTGGCAACAGGCAGTATGAGCGCCCTGGTGCGGTCCATTAAGGAGCGATTGTTTGTCCTGCCGGATGAGACAAAGGTCTATCCGGGACATGGGGAGATTACCACGATCGGGGAAGAGAAGAAGTATAATCCTTTTGTGCAATAGAATGGGGATATTAGGATAGATGCTTTGAGATTTTTTAAGATACTTTGCATTTTGAAGAAAAAAATCGGCCGCAGGATAACAGGGTAGGCCGTACAGAGAAGAAAAAATGGCGGTTGAGTCGGGTTCAATCGCCTGTTTTCGCGTAAGGCGGCCGTAAAGGTCAGGCAGGCGGTGTAGTCTGTACAAAGGGTAAAAGGGTACGGACGCAGAAAGTAAGGGGAAGGGCGAGAAGATCATCATGGACAGGACGGATATGCAGACAGAGAGGCAGGGATTGAACCGGGATGTGATCAAATACATCGCCATGGTCACCATGCTGCTCAATCACATTGCCCATGTGTTTCTGACACGGGGAACTGTTTTGCATGAAGTGTTTGAGGATGTGGGGTATTTTACGGCACCGGTGATGTGCTATTTTCTGGTGGAAGGGTACGCCTATACCAGATCGAAGTTCCAATACGGTATGAGACTGCTGCTATTTACGGTGATATCCCAGCTGCCGTTCTATCTGGCGCTTCGGCTGGGGGTGGCAGGGCTGCCCTTTACCATGAATATGTTTTATACGTTATTCTGTTCTTTCCTGATCCTTGTGGCGCGGGAAAAGATACAGAATCTCAGGTGGCGCGGCGTGGTCTGCGGGCTCCTCATACTGGTCACGATCATTGGCGACTGGCAGATTTTTGCGGCGCTTCTGGTGTATCTGCTGGCAGAGGACTGGGGCGATCGGAAGAGAATGATGATGCACTACGGGGTCATTGCGCTGATCTATTGTCTGTTCATTATCAGAAACTTTATGTGGGCAGACTATGGACTTCCGGCATCGATCTTCCATGGCGTTGTGGGTTGTCTTGGGATTGTGGCGGCGGGCGTCACGGTACTGTTTTTATACAATGGCAAAAGAGCGGCACATGGCAGGAACTTTTCCAAGTGGTTCTTTTACCTGTTTTACCCGGCTCATTTATTGGCTCTGTATCTGATTTCGGTATGGATCAGAAGGTAGCAGACGGGAAATTTTGGAAAGGAAGGATAGTGCATGGCACAGGAAGCGGCAGACAGACAACAGAAGATACGGATGCTGGCGGCAGAAATCCTCAGGCTTTCCCATGACGGGCTTTTGATCAATCTGCGGTTTCTGGACACGGCGCTGGCCAGGCTTACCTTGGAATGCAGGGAGCATACGGGCGCCCATCTCTTTGACGGGGAGAGGCTGTACTATGATCCGGTGCTCCTTTTAAGGCAGTATGAGGCAGAACCGGGCTACGGGGCCAGGCTTTACCTGCATACCTTACTGCACTGTATTTTTTATCATGGTTTTCAGACGGATAAACTGCGGCCGGAGTACTGGGATCTGGCAACGGATATTGCGGTGGAGAATACCATTTTAGAGATTGGCATACATCCGACCGGAATGTCCACTGACGATACGCTTCGCGGCAGGCTGGAAATCCTGCGAAAGCAGGCGGGCGGTCTTACGGCGGAAAAGGTTTATCGGCATTTCCGGGTGGAGGAGCCGTCCACCAAAGCAATCGGCGAATGGCGCAGACTTTGTCATTATGACGAACATATTTATTGGGACAGAAAAGAAGAACTTGAATTATCCCAGGCTGAGTGGCGTAAGATCAGTGAACGGATCAAGGCGGATCTTAAGAGTTTCAGCAAGGATAAGAACAATGCGCAGAGCATGTCGGAGAATCTGGGGGAGGCCACCAGGGAACGCTACGATTACAGTGATTTTTTGCGGCGTTTCATGGTACTTGGGGAATCCATCCAGGTGAACGATGAGGAGTTTGACTATATTTATTATACCTATGGATTTAAGACCTACGGCAATATGCCCCTGGTGGAACCGCTGGAATACTGCGATACGAATAAGATCAAAGATTTTGTGATCGCCATCGACACTTCCGCCTCCTGCCGGGGAAAGATTGTGCAGGCTTTTTTACAGAAAACCTACAATATCATGCAGGAGAGTGAGAACTTCTTTGCCAAGATCAATGTCCATATCATCCAGTGTGACAGTGAGATACAGCAGGATACGAAGATTACCGATAAGGAAGCGTTCGATGCCTTTATCGAGACGGGTAAACTGACCGGGTTTGGCTCCACGGACTTCAGGCCTGTCTTTGCCTATGTGGAAGAATTGCGAAAGGCCGGTGAGTTCGAGGATTTAAAGGGACTTATCTATTTTACGGACGGATACGGGATTTATCCGGAGCGGATGCCGGATTATGAGGTGGCCTTTGTATTTTTAAATGAAGATGAAAACAGGCCGAAGGTGCCGCCGTGGGCTATCCGCCTGGTGCTGGAGGACGAGGAGATTGAGGCGTTTGAGGAAGAAGTTTGATTGATAGGAAAATTTGTTAAAATAGTGAGGTGTGTGCGAAAACATGAATATCAGGGAAGCGAAAAATTACATTAAGGATACAGTCACCTTATATTTGAAAAAGGATGCGGATGGGGAGTACAGGATTCCGCTGGTCAGACAGCGGCCGGTGTTTCTCCTGGGCGCACCGGGGATCGGCAAGACTGCTATCATGGAACAGATTGCCCAGGAACTGGGAATAGCGCTGGTGTCTTATTCCATGACGCATCATACGAGACAGTCGGCGCTGGGCCTTCCTTTTATCACCCATAAGGAGTATGAGGGGGTATCCTACGATGTGTCCGAATATACCATGAGTGAGATCATTGCCTCGATTTATGATGTGATGGCGGCAAGCGGTATCAAGGAGGGCATTCTTTTTCTGGATGAGATCAACTGTGTCTCGGAGACGTTAGCGCCGTCCATGCTGCAATTTTTACAGTATAAGGTGTTTGGCAGGCACAGTGTGCCGGAGGGCTGGGTGATCGTGACAGCCGGCAATCCGCCGGAGTATAATAAGTCCGTGCGGGAGTTTGACGTGGTGACCCTGGACCGGATGAAGATTCTGGAGGTAGAGGCCGAATATGAGATCTGGCGGGAGTATGCCAGGGAGAGAGGGATCCACACGGCAATCCTGAATTATCTGGATATGAAGAAAGAGGATTTCTACCAGGTGGAGACCACAGTGCGGGGCAAGGATTACGTTACGGCCAGAGGATGGGAAGATCTGTCGCAGATGCTGCTTTTGTATGAGGAGGAGGGGCTTGCCGTGGAGGAGAGCCTGGTGGGACAGTATCTTCGGTGCGCCCGTGTAGCCAGGGAATTTACGGCTTATTATGACCTTTACCAGAAATATCAGAATGCTTATCGGGTGGAAGACGTATTGACTGGAAAGGTCAATGAGCAGGTCAAGGATAAAGCAAGAAAGGCCGGATTTGATGAAAGGCTGTCCCTGATGGGGATGCTGATCGACCAGATCCAGCAGGAAATTCGGGAGAATATGCAGACCTCCGCCATCTTACAGGAACTGATGAATCCCCTGAAGGCTCTGAAGGCGAAGTCCGAGGAGGCAAAGGCCGGCGAGTTGGGGGCAATGCTTACCAAACAGGCGGCGGCCAGACAGCAGGCATATGAATCCCTGCTTGCGGCCGGTGCCCTGTCTTTGAAAGAAAAGAAGAAAAGCCGTGCCATCATCAGCTTTTTACATGCATGTGAGAAACTGTTGTTAACGGCAGATACGGACAGCGGCCCGGAAGCCTTTGGGCTTGTCCGGGAAAGCTTTGAGGCCAGAGTGGAACAGTACAAGCGGGAAACGAAAGCGTTGCAGGAGAGGCTGCATTTCCTGTTTGTATTTGTGGAAGATACTTTTGGCAGCGGGAATGAAATGCTGGTGCTGATGACGGAGTGTACGGTGCAGGCCGATTGTGCGGCGTTTATCAGTGCTTATGGCTGTGAGGATTACAGCAGGCATAACGAGGAGATGATGCTGACGGAGAGAGGGGATGTGCTCCGGGAGCAGATACGGGAGTTGGCACTGTAGAGAATGCCGGTGGAAGTTGATTGGAGAAAGGCAGTATGTCATATGAAGAAGAATCTGGAAACAGAACAGGGCAGCCTGGCATATGAGATCGTGGGAGAAACTGCGGCGGTCATAAACTACAGCGGCCGGGATACGGAGATTGAAATCCCGGAAACAATAGAGGACTTTCCCGTGGTATGGATTGGGAAGAAGGCCTTTCTGAGCAATAAGACCCTGCGAAAGATCGTGCTGCCGGTGTGTCTGGCCGGCATTGGGGACTGGGCTTTTGCCTATTGTACAAATCTGACAGATGTGGTGATGCCTTACCAGCAGATAGAGATGGGACAGGGTGTGTTTAAAGAATGCGGCCGGCTTATGCGGATTGAGGACAGTAAGAAAGCGGTGGGAATGGATACCGCATGGCTTCTGGCGGCTGCGGTGAACAGCCTGGATGCTTTTTATCTTTTTGACCTGGAAAATGCGGGGACAGCCAGCTGGCTTGCCGGATGGGATGCGAGAGCCAGGATGCTGATGAACCTGGAGGACAGCGATGGTTTTTCCAAAATGCTTCTGTGCGGCGAAGAAGATTATGGCAGCAAAGAGAATGACCTGGGATATTATATGGAGCAGAAACGGCGGGGCAAAGTGCGTCTGGCCATGCTTCGTCTGATGCATGATCATGGGCTGGGAGAAAAACTGCGGGCAGAACTGGAGGCATATCTGCTTACCCATATCAAGGGATGTGAGACAGAAGAAACCTGGCGGGTGGTGCTTGAAGAACATGGGGATGACCGGGCATACTATGACTTTTTGACAAAAATCGGCGGTGTGACAGAGGAAAACTTCCCTGGAATGATGGAGGATATGGGGCAGCGGCATACGGAGATGAAGGCGTATCTGATGCGGTATCATGACAGTATGCGGAAAGAGAAAGATGCTTTTTCACAGTTTGACCTGTAGGTTCCGATTTTTTGTCTTGCATAATGTAACGTTGTATGGTATGATGTTAGCCGTATGATATTAGGAGGTGTAGAGATGGGAGCACTCAGAATCGTATTGACGATAGTATATATTCTTATATGTGTGGCGCTTGTTGTCCTGGTATTGATGCAGGAGGGCAAGACAGCCGGCCTTGGCGCAGTGAGCGGTGCAGCCGAAACATATTGGGGCAAGAATAAAGGACGTTCCATGGAGGGCAAATTAGTCAAGATCACGACTGGTCTTGCGGTTGGTTTCATGGTATTGGCGATCGTCCTGAACCTGACCTTGTTTTAGACGGACAAAAGCACTCTTGCAGAAGGGTGCTTTTTTAAATGTTTAACCGGTCTTTTGCCGGACAGGTTCCGGGAGACGGAATACTTCGTGATGGAGGAAAAATGCATAATTCGGACGAAAAAATAGAAAAACGTAAAAATTTGATATGTGAACTGGTAGCGGATGAGGCATACGTTCCCATGAAGGAGAAGGAACTGGCCGTCTTTATGCAGGTGCCGAAGGATGAGCGGGCGGCCCTGCGGGAAGTATTGCAGATGCTGCTTGCAGAAGGCAGGCTGCAAGTGAACGGACAGGGCAGATACAGCAAACCGGATGAGGATAAACCGGTGGGCACTTTTATCGCCAATGCCAGGGGCTTCGGATTCGTGGAGATCGAGGGCAGAGAGGATGACCTCTATGTGCCGGAAGATAAGGTGGGCGGCGCTTTTCATCTGGATAAAGTGCAGGTGATGCTCCTGCCCGGACAACACGGCAAGAGACAAGAGGCAGCAGTCCTGCGGATTCTGGAGCGGGGCACCAAACAGGTGGTGGGCACCTACGAGCAGTCGGCCCATTTTGGCTTTGTGATCCCGGACAGTTCCAGAATCGGCAAAGATATCTTTGTGCCGCTGGAGCGCTCCAAAGGGGCAGTGAATGGCCACAAAGTAGTGGTGGAACTTACATCCTACGGCGATGAGACGCATAAGCCGGAAGGGCGTGTGGTGGAGATACTGGGCCATGTGAACGATCCCGGCGTGGACATCATGTCCATTGTGCGGGGCTATGAACTGCCGGTGGAGTTTGGCGAGAAGGTCATGAACCAGGCGGCCAGGGTGCCGGATGAAGTGTCGGAGGCTGATAAGCAGGGAAGACTCGATTTGAGAGATGTGCAGATGGTGACCATAGACGGCGAGGATGCAAAAGATCTGGATGATGCGGTGAGCCTTTCTGTGGATGATAAAGGGCTTTATCATCTGGGCGTGCATATTGCGGATGTGACGAATTATGTGCAGGAGAATTCGGCGCTGGACTGGGAGGCATTGGAACGGGGCACCAGTGTATATCTGGTAGACCGCGTGATTCCCATGCTGCCGCACAAACTCTCCAACGGTATCTGTTCCCTCAACCAAGGGGTGGAGCGTCTGGCCCTAAGCTGTCTGATGACCATAGATGCCAGGGGCGATGTGCGCGATTACCAGATTGTGGAGAGTGTGATTTGTGTGGACCGCAGGATGACTTACACTTCGGTGAAGAAGATTCTGGAGGATAGGGATGAGGCAGAGATTGCAGCCCATAAAGAACTGGTTCCCATGTTTGAACAGATGGAACAGCTGGCAGGTATCTTGCGAAAAAGGCGGCATCAGAGAGGTTCCATTGACTTTGATTTTGCGGAGAGTAAGATCATACTCGATGAAAAGGGCCGTCCCACAGAAATTAAGCCATATGAGAGAAATGTGGCAACCAAACTGATTGAGGACTTCATGCTTGCGGCCAATGAGACTGTGGCGCAGCATTTCTTCTGGCTGGATATTCCCTTTGTGTATCGTACCCATGAGACGCCAGATCCTGAGAAGATTATGAAGCTTTCAGCTTTTATCCGGAATTTTGGCTATCATATCAAGTTCTCAAGGGAGGAGATTCATCCCAAGGAATTGCAGAAACTGCTGGGCAGGATTGTGGATACGGACGAGGAGACATTGATTAGCCGCCTGACGCTGCGCAGTATGAAACAGGCCAAATATACGGTAGAGTGTACAGGACATTTCGGATTGGCGTGCCAGTATTACTGCCACTTTACTTCACCCATCAGACGCTACCCGGATTTACAGATCCATCGCATTATCAAGGAACAGCTGCGGGGAAAACTGAAGGAGGAGCGTTTACGGCACTATGAGGAGAAACTGCCCGAAGTGGCCAAACATTCTTCCAAGATGGAGAGACGGGCCGAGGAGGCGGAGCGGGAGACCGACAAACTGAAGAAGGCAGAGTATATGGAAGAACGGATCGGGGAGACTTACGAGGGCGTGATATCCGGCATAACACAGTGGGGCATCTATGTGGAACTGCCTAACACCGTGGAGGGACTGATCCATGTGTCTACCCTGCCGGGAGATTATTTCATTTATGATGAAAATACCTATGAGATGGTCGGAAAAGAGTCCGGCATCGTGTATAAACTGGGACAAAAGCTGAAGGTAAGAGTCCGGGGCGTAGACAGGCTCATGAAGAATATAGATTTTGAGATTCCGTGGGAAGAACAGGAAGGCAGGTGATCATATGGCAAAAGAGGCCATGAAACTGGTTGCCAATAACAAAAAGGCGTACCATGATTTTTTTATCGAAGAGAAATACGAGGCGGGGCTTGCCCTGCATGGCACGGAGGTGAAATCCCTGCGCCTGGGCAAGTGCAGTATCAAGGAAGCCTTTGTGCGGATTGAGAATGGGGAGGCATTCGTCTATGGGATGAATGTGAGCCCTTATGAGAAGGGCAATATTTTCAATAAAGATCCGCTGCGGGTGCGCAAACTCCTCCTGCACAGGACAGAGATAGCCAAACTGGCAGGCAAAATGGCGGAAAAGGGGTATACGATCGTGCCTTTGCAGGTATACTTTAAAGAGGGAAGGGCCAAGATTGAGATTGGGCTTGCCAAGGGTAAGAAACTGTATGACAAGCGGCAGGATATCGCCAAAAAGGATATGCGAAGGGAGCATGAGAGGGAATTTAAGATTAAGAATCTGTAAGAAATGCCGATATTAATACTATAAGGGCCAGTCAAGGTTTCGACAGGGGTCTTGCAGCTGGAGAAGCTATCCGCAGGCTGATGCGTCAAATCGCGAATCTAAATATAAACGCTGAAGATAATTTAGCATACGCTGCCTAAGGGCAGCTGTCCGCCTTAGTGCACCTACACATTAAGAATCGGGCATCGACTATGTAGGAAACGACACAGGGGACGCCTCTATCCTGTGGGCGTATCAGGGGCTACTGAATCCGCCGGGGTGTCTGTTTCCTGACGGAGGAGGGAATGTGGAGTCATCCGCAATGACAGACTATGATAGTAGAAGGACAGGGAATGGGCTTTTGGACACGGGTTCGACTCCCGTCTGGTCCACTTAAGGGAATGCCCGAAACGTGATGTTTCGGGCATTCTTGAATCTTTGGATTGGTATAATTATGATTTGCCAGATGTATGTAAAGTATTGAAGTTTGAGACAAGATAAACATTTAGTTTGACGGCTTGTGTAAAAAAGGAGACGGGTATGAGTAGTATCAAAGATCTTTTAGATTTTTTGCTGGAAAGATTTAAAATTGAAAGAAATCGATTTGACAGATCCGGTGTATATGCATATACACAGCGTTTACTTGCCTATAACTCAAATAAGATTGAGGGGAGTACACTTACTGAGGAGCAGACTGCTTCATTATTTGATAATGGGACTTTGCCAAAATCAGATGATTATTATAGAGCAAAAGATGTTGAAGAAATGAATGGTCATTTCTTGATGTTCAATAAAATGTTGGATACGTTAAATGAACCATTATCACAGGAACTGATAAAACAATTCCACTATGAGTTAAAGGCAGGAGTATTTGAAGATCGTGCTAATGGGTATGTTATAGGTGATTATAAGCAACGTCCTAATATGATCGGAATTTATCAAACTGTAAGACCAGAAAACGTTGCTCAGGAAATGGATTTGCTTATGCATTGGTATGGTAGTTGTGGAATAAGCATTCCTGTATTGGCTGAATTCCATGCCAGATATGAAAGTATTCATCCATTCCAGGACGGAAACGGTAGGACGGGGAGGTTGATTCTTTTTAGAGAGTGTCTAAGGAATGGTATTGTGCCAGTTGTAGTTGAGGATGCAAATAGAAATAAATATCTGGAAGCACTAAAAGAGTATCGAGAAGAAAGGCATTTAGATAAATTGATTGTGCTTTTTGAAAACGAACAGCAGTTTTATCTTGAGAAATGTAGGTATTTTATGTAGAGCATGAATGTGAAATTTTATTTGGTGGAGGTTTATTGTGCAAAAAAATTTGACTTTCTAATAATGATGATTTGAATAGTGTCAGAGACCATGAGAAATGCCAATGAATTAACTATTTAAAGGCGATACGCTTAATTTGTATCGCCTTTAATGATTATATATCAAGTTCGGAGATTATTTTATTTATTCGATCAATTTCTTCTGTTGAGAGTTTATCATGAGCATCAACAAGAGCACATACAAAGTTACTATAAGAATCATTAAACGATTCTTTTATAATCTCTCGCACAGGCAATAAATTATGTTCGGTTTCAGAAATAAGAACTGTATAATAATATTTTGTTGGAGATAATCTTGTCATTTTTAAGTATCCGGCTTTGACTAAGTGTTTTAAAAATGTGGACACCGCTTGTTTACTCCAATTACGTTGTGGAAAATGATTTCTAATTTCGCTAGCAGTAGCATCATGATCAAGACTCCATAAATATTTCATAATTACATATTCGGTTTCAGTTATATGATTTTTGGCCATAATTCACCTCATTGTGATTATTATACTTGATATTATGGTGATTTGAATTGGAAGTACTTACCAGTATCATTTGGTGTACAATCAAGTTCTAAACAAAGAACTTCTAATTCATGAGGGAGAAGAAAGATTCTCTGGCAATAATTTTAGAAGAATGTCAGACGCTTCTGATGGTTGATGGTATAGAAGTATAGGCGATGAATCACAAGTTTTAAGAAAGATAATATAAATTAAGAAAAGACATTCATGTGTCACTGAATGTCTTCCTCCCAAATTTCCCTAAATCCCGCTAACTTAATAGCTTCGCTGCATTGCAATACGGGGTTTATGTGTGACACCACGACCTTTAAAATTAATAGCTGCCTACAATTTAGGTTATGGATCCAATTTTATGCCACGCTGTAGGTGTTAAGAATTTAGGTGCGGGCAAATTCAAAACTGCTTTCAAAATAGAGTACCTCCTGAAAGATAGAATTTGCCAATTAGCATATAATCATTATAAATAATTGTAAACATGTAGTCAATAAACTTTCCGATTTGGGCCCGAGGATTATGACCGGAGGATCATAACCTGGGCCCAATAATTCGCTGGACACATTTCTCATTTTGCTGTAAAATATATAAGAATATATCATAATACATAATCAATACACAGAGAGGGCAGCATATGGCGGAGAAAATAAGAAAAACAAACGAAAACAGCAATAAGGCGGGAGCCCTGCATTCTGTCAGGACTAAGATTGTCGGGGCGATGGTATTGGCGATGGTTATCCTGTCAATCTGCCTGTCAGTAGTTCTTATCAGAAATCTCAGAATCCCTCTGATGGAGATAAATCAATGTTACCTGTATGATTTGGCAGTTGCCTATGGCGGCCATATCGATTCGGAGATAGAGACCAAAGGATATAATACGGCTATGGAGTATAACAGCCTGTCAGATACCATTGGCGGGATTGGCCTTAAGAATGTGGATTCCAGTTATGCCTACATGGTGTCGGAGGATGGCACGATGCTCTATCATCCGACCAAGGACAAAGTCGGCCAGCCGGTAGAGAATGAAGTGGTCAAGGGCGTTGTTGAACAGTTAAAATCCGGTGTGGTGCCCAAACCCAATGTGGTGGAATATGAGTTTAAGGGTTCGATAAAATACGCATCTTATTATGTTGCCGAGCGCGGCCACAGTATTCTGGTAGTGTCTGCGGATAAAGATGATCTGATGAAGACGGTAAACCGTGTGACACTTATCGGCACATGCTGTACAGTAGTGATGGTGATCATTGCCAGCATCATAGGATTCCTGTTTATCAGTAAGATTGTGAATCCGATCATTCGGGTGACACAGATCATTGGCCGTCTGGCAAATATGGATTTCTCGGAGATTGAAGGACAGGAAAAACTGACGGCAAGAAAGGACGAGACCGGTCAGATGAGCAGGGCGGTAGCAGAACTCCGCGGCCAGCTGGTGAATGTGGTATCCGATCTGCAAGATCAGAGCGAACAGCTTTTCGAGGCATCGGATTCGCTGAACACGAACGCATCTGAGACAGCCACGACAGTGGAACAGGTGGAGAAGGCAGTGGCGGAGATTTCCGATGGTGCATCCTCCCAGGCGGATGAGACCCAGAAAGCTACGGAAAATGTCATTCTGATGGGCAATATGGTGGAGGAGACTTCTAAAGAGGTTGACGATCTGATCGACAATGCCAATGATATGAAGAGATCCAGCGAGGAAGCCTTTGTTACACTGACAGCACTGGAGAAGATTAATGATCAGGCCAGAGAGGCCATTGATGTGATATATGAGCAGACGAATACGACCAATGAGTCTGCCATGAAGATCAGGGAGGCGACCACGCTGATCACTTCCATCGCGGAGGAGACGAATTTATTATCCCTCAATGCCAGCATTGAAGCGGCCCGTGCAGGAGAACAGGGCAGAGGATTTGCAGTGGTGGCAGGCCAGATTCAGAAGCTTGCGGAGCAGTCCAATGATTCCGCGAGACAGATTGAGAATATCATAGATTCCCTGATTGAAGATTCTCAGAAGTCTGTGGCTACTATGGAAGATGTGAAGAAGATCATGAGCAGCCAGAATGAGAGCGTGGAACGTACCAATGAGATCTTTGCCCAGGTACAGACCGGTATCACCGGTTCCATAGACGGTATCAACCGGATTGCTGATAAGACAAGAAAGCTGGATGAGGCCAGGGTAAATGTAGTAGACGTGGTTCAGAACCTGACGGCAATCGCGGAAGAAAATGCGGCCAGCACGGAAGAGACTTCCGCTTCTGTCACGGAAGTGAGCAGTATTGTCTACAATATTTCAGAGAACGCGACACAGCTTAAAGATGTGGCCACACGCTTAGAGCAGAATATGAATATTTTTAAGATATAATATATCTGTAGAGACTTGCAGGAGAACAGGATGGACAGGAACGAAGATGATTTTATCGTGGACGGTTATCGGTTCGCGACCATAGCGGATGCGGAGACTGCCAGGATGGAAGAAAAGAAGGCAGACAATCTGGACAGACATCTGGATTACCGCCAGCCGCAGAATGTATTGCTTGTCTATAACAGGGCGCTTGATAATAAGGTGTTTCTGACACCGGTTGGTTTTTCCTATCTGCATAAAATGCAAAAAGAGATGGTCAAATGGGGAGTTCCGGCGGATAAGATCCGACCGGTTCCTCTTTATGGAACCTTCAGTAATAAGACGGAAAATAACAGTTCCATCAGGAAAAGCTTCGCGGCAAGACATCCGAAGATAGAGTATAAAGGCAGGTTTATTACGTCCGTACTGATCAATGTGATCCTGATAGTATTAGTGGCGGCGATGCTGCTTATTTCCTGGCGCAGTGATGTGCCGAACATCGTTAATTACCGCAGAACCGTGGTGGATGAGTATTCCCAGTGGGAACAGGAACTTACAGAACGGGAAAATGCCCTGCGGGAAGCGCAAAGAGAGCTTGACAATACACGATAAATGACAGGGAGAAGCAAAGGTGTATGGATAAATTAAAGATCCTGGTGGTGGATGACGAGAGCCGTATGCGCAAACTGGTCAGGGACTTTTTGGTCAAAAGTAACTATGAAGTGCTGGAGGCGGAGGATGGTGCGGCGGCGCTTGATGTTTTTTTTGAAACAGATGATATTGATCTGGTGATTCTTGATGTGATGATGCCGCGGATGGACGGATGGCAGGTCTGCAAAGAGATACGGGCATATTCCAAAGTTCCCATTATCATGCTGACGGCCAAGTCGGATGAGCGGGATGAACTGCTGGGTTTTGAACTGGGCGTGGATGAGTATATCTCCAAACCTTTCAGTCCCAAAATACTGGTGGCCCGTGTGGAGGCAATCTTAAGACGAACCAGCCAGGTCAGTGCGGATACACTTTTAGAGGCCGGCGGGATACGGATAGACAAGGCGGCGCACAGTGTAACGGTAGATGGACAGCCGGTAGAATTAAGCTATAAAGAATTTGAACTGCTGTCTTATTTTATGGAAAATAAAGGAATTGCATTATCCAGGGAAAAGATATTGAACAGCGTTTGGAATTATGATTATTTTGGGGACGCGAGGACAATTGATACCCATGTGAAGAAACTCCGCAGTAAAATGGGTGAAAAAGGGGATTTGATCAAGACCATCTGGGGAATGGGCTACAAATTTGAAGTGGAATAATCATGCTATCTGTCAGAACGGGGGAGGAACAAAGATGTCCAAACGCTGGTTTTATCAGGAAGAATTATTCTTTGCCAATGAAGAAGAGAGTCTCAGGGAAGTCAATCAGGAAAAGATCATTGATATGCTCAACAGAAACGGGGCAGTGGGGGTAGTCGGTGGTTTTTACAGTGAGGGATTTCCTGTCTACTTTATCAGTTCTTTTGCACTCAATAATATCGGGATGACATTTGAACAGTTTATGAAGGCTACTGGGGGTAATTACCTGGAGGCCATATATGAGCAAGATCGGGATACCTTTATGCAATCCTTCAAAAACTCGAAAAGAGGCGGTGTAAACAGCCTTGAGTATCGTCTGTTAAACAGCGATGGTGAGGGTGTCTGGGTGCAGGAGGAAAGAACCCAGTCCATAGCAGGCAATGGTAAAATGATATGGATCAGTGCGGTACGGCTGACGGACGAAGCACGCCGGAGCAGTCAGCTGAATCGTGAAGCATTTCAGATGTTGCAGGATTCCTATTTCAGAATCAGTTCCATTGATCTTAACAGAAACTCCATCACTGATATGAAAATTGTGGAAAGTGAAGTGGAGGAGATAGAGGGACTTTGCGGTGATTACAGGAAGACGATAGAGTCCTGTGCGAATAATCATGTGGAAAAGAAAGACAGGGACAGCTTTGCTAATATCATGAACGCAGAAAACCTGAAATCTGTTTTTCTGGATGGCGGTGCTTCGATATACTTCAATTATCACCGTATGGTGGAGGGAGAATGGAAATGGGTACGCTCCAAGATTGTACCGGTGGATAATTTCTGCGAGGAGAATGCCCGCGTCATGTGGTATGTGAGGAACATATCGGAGGAAAAGGCCAAGGAAGCGGAGATGACGGATAAGCTGCTTCGGTCCAACGCGGAATTGATGCAGGCCAAACAGGAACTGGAGCAGGCTAATCAAAAGGTAAATGAGTCGAATCTTGTGCTCCGCAGAACGTTAAGCGCCGAGGAGCAGTACAGACATGCAATTACCTCTGAGGCAGTATTTGTATATACGGTGAATGTCACACGCAATCTGATCGAAGAGGATTTCTATGAGATCCGGAACGGGGAAATGACGGCGGTGGTACCATTGGTGGGGCTTCAGGTGCCCTGCGAGGCAGATGAGTTTTTCATTCGTTGGAGTAAGGAGATGATATTTCCGGAAGACCGGGAACTCTTTATTCAGACTGTCAATACCAAGCACTTACTGCATTCCTATGACCGTGGGGAGAATGAACTGATTTTGGAAGTTGAGACGGCCGGCTCGGATGATATGCCGGAGAGCTTGCGTTATACGATCCTGCTCACAAAGGATACGGAGAGCGGGGATGTATTCGCCCTCATTAATGCGAAAGATATTACGGAGGCGAGAAAAAAGGAACGGGATGCCAAGCGGGCCCTTCTGGATGCCTATGAGGCAGCTGATCGTGCAAGCAGCGCTAAGACAGATTTCCTTTCCAAAATGTCCCATGATATCAGGACGCCTTTAAATGGGATCATAGGTATGACAGCCATTGCCGGTACGAAACTGGATGATCCGGAAGGTGTGGCAGAGTGTCTGGGTAAAATTTCTTCAGCCAGCAGGCATTTACTCTCGTTGGTCAATGAAGTGCTCGATATGAGCAGGATAGAAGCGGGCACAATGTCGTTAAATGAGGAAGATTTCAATATCTTCGATATGGTAGATAATCTGGTGAGGATGACATCTTCTGAGGCAGGGGAGAAGCAGCAGAAGGTAGAAGTGGTCACCCATGAACTGGAACATGACAATGTGACCGGGGACATCATGAGGCTTCAGCAGGCGCTTATGAGTGTGCTGACAAACGCCATCCGCTATACGCCCAATGAGGGTGAAATCACTATTAATATCGCGGAGAATCCATCTCCGCAGAGTCATACCGGCCGTTATGAATTTGTGATTCAGGATAATGGAATCGGCATGTCGGAGGAGTTTTTAGAGAAAATATTTGAGCCCTTTGAGAGAGCGGAAGACGTGCGGATCAGCAAGATTCATGGAACAGGGCTGGGTCTGACGATCGCAAGGAATATCATCCAGATGATGGGTGGTGATATTGAGATAGAGAGCGGGCAGGGAGTCGGCACCATCGTTACGGTGACGATCCCGCTGAAATATCTGGAGCAGGATCAGACAGAAGGACTGAATCTTAAAGGCAAAACAGTGCTTGTGGTGGATGACAGCCGGTTTATCTGTGAAAGTTCCTGTAGAATGTTGCAGAAACTCGGCATGAAAGGTGAATGGGTATTGTCGGGAGAGGAAGCAGTTGCGCGTGTGATCGAGAAACAGCAAAAGGGAGAGGAACTCTTTGCCGTGCTCTTAGACTGGAGTATGCCTGGCATGAACGGCCTGGATACAGCCAGGGCAATACGCAGACAGGCGCTGTCGGAGGTACCCATTGCAGTGGTATCTTCCTATGACTGGGTAGACATCGAGATGGAAGCGAGAGTGGCGGGGATAGATGGTTATATCATGAAACCCCTCTATAAGAACCGGCTGATCAATACTTTCAAGGGATTCTTGCCGAAAGATAATCAGGGAGAGCACAGCAGTTCCCTGGAGGAGATTGGGAAGAAAGATTATTCTCACAAACGCCTCCTGGTGGTGGAAGACAATGACTTAAACCGGGAGATCGCAACGGAGATACTTTCCCTGACGGGTGTCAAGATCGAGACTGCGGAGAATGGCAAGGAAGCGGTAGATATGATGATGGCATCAGCGCCGGGATATTATGATCTGGTTCTGATGGATATTCAGATGCCGATCATGAATGGCTATGATGCGACCTGTGCGATCCGTGCCATGGAGCGGGAGGATGCAAGACGGATTCCCATTGTTGCGATGACGGCCAATGCCTTTTTGGAAGATGTGCAGAAGGCCAAGGCTTCCGGAATGAATGAACATATGATGAAGCCTCTGGATATTGACCAGTTGCAGCAGATGCTGGCCAGATGGCTCAATTGATGATTGGAACATAAGAAGATACCGATTTCTGTTTATGGACAGAGTCGGTATTTTTGTATGAGAAATTTCTCAAATACAACTAAGGCTGCGAAGCGAATTTTGTAATTTAGCCTATTTTAAGGTTTATAAAAAAAATCTTAAATGTGGGGGCAGGCTATTGATTTTTGGTGAAAAGAATGTATTCTAAAAAATGAATGTGCGAAGATGGAAGTTGACGGAAAGGATTTGATTTTACGATGAAGAAACAATACATAAAATTCTCCCGCAGGGCGGTATCCATTCTGCTTGCATCAGCGTATGCAGGCATGATGCTCATAGGCTGCGGCCAGGAGGCGGCGGAGGAGACAGAAACAGTCAGTGAATTGATTCCGGTGGAAGTGCAGAACCCGGAGGCAGGGACACTGACTTTAAAAAATGAGTTCGTGGGTACGGTAAGCCCGGAGGAGTTTGTGTATGTGATTCCCATGGTGTCGGCAGAGGTGTTGAGCGCTGACGTGTCTGTGGGAGATACGGTAGTGGCTGGACAAGAGTTATGTAAACTAGATTCCGAGGCGGCCGAGTTACAGCTTGCCAGCGCCCAGGCTCAGTACGACAGCGTAGAGGCCAATGTGGACGCGGCTCAGGTGGGATATCAGATAGCCCAGGCTCAGTATGAGAGTGCGCTTGCACAGATAGATGTGCAGAATGAACAGACCCAGAGACAGAAGGATCTGCAATTATATCAGATGCAGATTCAGATTGACAGCATCAACAGCGGCATCGATGATATCAATGAGCAGATGGCGGATTTGAGCGAAGACAAGAGGGATGCGGAAGAGAAGAAGGATGATTTAAAGAAGGCAAAGAATCGGGCGAACGCTTATGCGGAGCAGGCGGAAGCGGCGTATGGGCAGGCGCAGGCAGCGTATAATGCGACATTGGATGCCTATGAATATGATGATGCGCAGGCAAAATACCAGGCGGCGGCAGCTGAAGTTACGGCATTGGAGTTACCGGGAGTGAAAGATTCATATGTCGGGGACTATGATAAAGCTTTAGAGGATGCAAAGGCAGCCTTAAAAGCAGCGGGCGAGGATTTAAAGAAAGCGGAAGAGGAGATAGCATATTTTAAGAAATCCATGGACGAAGCCAGGTCCGCTGTTTCTTCCGCCCAGTCGGCCGTTTCCCAGACAGAGTCAGCCTACGAGCAGGTTGAGGCCGGTATCGAATCCATCGAGGATGGGCAGGAACAGCTGGGGGACACCCTTTCTGATACCTATAAAAGTCTGGAACAGACAGAAGCCATCAAGAATATGACGGAAGCCAGTCTGAATATAGATACCACACCAGTGCAGGATGCCAGCAAGAAGACGGCGGCATTGGGAGTAGATTCTGCGGCGGCCACAGTCAATTCCGCCAAAGTGGGCGCGGAAGGGGCGAAGGTTGCCATCGACAGTGCAGAGTATCAACTGGATATGTATACGCTGACGGCGCCTATCGATGGTGTGATCGAGGCGGTGAATGTGAAAGAACACGATTTTGCCTCTCCCAATGGGCCTGCCTTTGTGATTTCCAATAAGAATACCATGACGGTTACTTTCAATGTGAGCGAGGGAATCCGAGGTACCCTGCGGGTAGGACAGAAGATACAGGTTGACCGGAACGGCAAACAGTATGATGCGGTGATTACCGAGATCGGTTCCATGATCGATCAGAACACGGGATTATTTGCTGTGAAGTCCTGTGTGAGTACACCGGATGACAGTCTGCTCACGGGCAGCAGTGTGAAAGTCATCGCAGATACATACAGTCAGAATGAAGCGCTTTTGATTCCCTACGATGCGGTGTATTATGACGACAGTCAGCCCTATGTCTATGTGGCGGTGGACGGTATTGCCAGGAGAAAGGATGTCGAGACAGGCATTTTTGACGCTGAGACGATCACCGTTTTGTCAGGACTGGACGCGGCAGACGTGCTGATCACCAGCTGGTCAGCGAATCTGCGGGATGGTGCAGAGATATCGGTACAGCAGCAGAATGGAGAATAACATAATATGAATTTGACTAAATTAGCTTTAAAAAGACCGGTATCCATAGCAATGATCATTCTGGCGCTGGTGGTTTTCGGCCTCACTTCGGTGGCGGGATTCCGCCTGGAATTGACGCCGGATATGGAACTCCCCATGCTCTTAGTATACACTATCTATCCGGGGGCTGATCCGGAGAGCGTGGAAGAACTGGTGACCAAGGAAGTGGAATCGGCCGGTTCCGAGCAGAGCGGTGTCACCACCTATACATCACAGTCCGCAGAGAATATGTCCATGGTCATGTTTCAGTATGAATATGGAACGGATTTAAAAGATGCCTATATGGATTTGAAAACAGCCCTGGATACGGCCAAGGCATCCATGCCGGAAGACGTGAACGACCCGCTGGTCATAGAGATGGCCATGGATCAGATGGAGACCATGGATATTTCTGTTACGGCAGTGGGAGACAGCGATGTGCTAAGTTATGTCAACGATACACTGGTAACGGAAATCGAGACCATCTCCGGGGTGGCGGATGTCTCAGTGTACGGCGGGCATGAAAATTATATCAGAGTCCAGTTGGACACCCAGGCCATGAAGCAGTACGGGTTATCCATGAGTACCATTGCGCAGACGATCGGCTCCATGGATTTTACGGTTCCGGCCGGAAGTGTGAGCCAGGGATCGCAGGATATTGCGGTATCCAGCAGCGCGGATATTTCAGGTGTAGTGCAGATTCAGAACATTCCCATTACCACAGCCAAGGGACAGATCATTCCGCTTTCTGAAATTGCCCATGTCAGCGAGAGCCAGAAAGAGGCGTCCAGCGTAAGCAGATACAATAGTCAGGAAAATGTTACCATTGCAGTTACAAAGAAGAAAAGTTACGGTACGGTGGATGTTACCAGAGATGTGGAAAAGGTACTGGACAGGCTGCAAGCCGATAATGATACGGTGGAGATCAGCATTATCTATAATGCCAGTGATATGATCCAGTCTTCTCTGTCATCCGTGGGCAATACACTGCTCTTAGGTGTTTTGTTTTCCATGCTGGTGTTATTTATCTTCTTTGGAGATTTGCGGGCCAGTCTGATCGTGGGAAGTTCCATGCCGATTTCTCTGTTTGCAACGATGATCGGCATGAATATGCTTGGTTTTACCTTTAACGTGGTGACCATGGGTGCGCTGGTTATCGCCATCGGTATGATGGTGGATAGTTCCATCGTGGTACTGGAAAGCTGCTTCAGGCTCAAAGATGAGACGGGAGAGTACCAGGAGTCGGCACTTCGGGGTACCGGTATCGTGACGGCTTCCATTGTAGCTTCCACCATTACAACCGTTGTGGTGTATATGCCGTTGAGTACGATGAAAGGTTTGTCCGGCCAGCTGTTCTCAGAACTTGGCATGACGATCATCATGGCCATGCTGGCATCCTTGGTTATGGCCATGACCATTATTCCGCTGCTTTTTTCCAAATTTAAGCCAGTGGAAAAGAAAGAACTGCCGGTTAATAAATTATTGCGTAAGATAAACAGCGGTTATGACAGACTGCTCCGCAGACTGTTACCAAAGAAGGTACTGGTTCTATGTGTCTCCATATTCCTTCTGATCGCGGCCTTTATGTTAGTCAGTCATATCAATACGGAACTGATGCCCAGCATGGATGAGGGCGCGTTCTCCATCACGGCAAGTTTTCGCTCAGGCACTAAGATGGATGTGATTGAGGAGCGGACAAAGTTCTTGGAGGAGATGGCGGAGGCAGATGAGAATGTGGGACGTTATTCTTATAGTGTTTCCGGTTCGACAGCTACTTTGACAGCATATCTGACCGATGAGTGTGAACTTTCTACGGGTGAGGCAATCGAGAGTTATACGAAGGCCCTTGCCGATATGACCAATATGGATATCAGCATCCAGGCAAGCGGCGCCAGCATGACCAGTATGATGGGCAGCGGGATCGAGATCGATTTGGAGGGACGGGATCTGAATGATTTAAAAACCGCTTCCAGACAGGTACAGCAGATGTTGCAGCAGATTCCGGGCGTCTTGCAGACTTCTTCCAATATGTCTGATGCATCTACCCAGGCAAAGGTGGTCATTGATCCCTTAAAGAGTATGGCGGTGGGACTTCCACCCATGCAGGTGGCGGGAGAAATGTACAGTACCTTAAGCGGTACGGAAGCGGCGAAGCTGACCAGAAGCGGTGAAGAGTTTTCGGTGCGGGTAGAGTATCCGGAGGGCGAATTTGATAATATGAACGACCTCCTAAACATAACGCTGACTACGCCATATGGAATCCAGGTGCCGTTGTCAGAGATCGCATCGGTGGAATATGTGGATGCGCCGGTCACCCTGACACGTGTGGATGGAATCTATCAGGTGGCAGTGACAGCAAATACCACAGATGATGCCAGGTTTACGGCACAGGAGGCGGCAGATGAAGCAATGGAACAGATGGTTCTGCCGAGAGGGGTTTCCCGTACCACCACGATGATGGATGATATGATCATCGATGAATTTACGGCAATTATCACGGCTATATTTGTGGCTGTGTTCCTGATCTTTTTGGTGATGGCGATGCAGTTTGAATCGCCGAGATTTTCCATGATGGTCATGATGAGTATTCCTTTTGCACTGATCGGTTCCTTTGGGTTGTTGTATCTCACCAGATCCACCCTCAGTATGGTTTCCCTTATGGGTGTGCTGATGTTAGTCGGAATCGTGGTGAATAACGGTATCCTGTATGTGGATACGGCCAACAGGCTGCGGGAGGAAATGTCCCTTGAGGAGGCACTGATCCAGAGCGGGCAGCTGCGTCTCAGGCCCATCCTGATGACCACACTGACCACCATTCTTTCCATGGTACCCATGTCCCTGGGAATTGGGGAAGGATCCGTTATGATGGAAGGTATGGCTCTGGTTATCATCGGCGGACTGATCGCATCCACCGTTTTGATCCTTTTGCTGATGCCGACCTTCTATCTGATCATAGATAAGAGAAGCCGTAAGGAAAAGAGATTGAGCAGGAAAGAAGCAAGGCTGGCGGTGAAGGAAGAAAAGAGAAGGATGAAAGAAAAGACGCATGAGATAGATAAGATAGATGGCGAATAATAAAATTAGGTTTACATAATATTACATAACAAAAAGCCAGGAAACGGATTGCCGCTTCTGGCTTTTTTGCTATGTAGGTATAAGAAAGTTCTACGCTTATTCGAGGCTGCGAAGCAGATCTCGCAAGTCAGCGGATCTGGAACCTGTTCTTGCCGTTTCGCTTGGCCTCATATAACGCCTTATCGGCATTCTGATACAGGAAGTTATAGGACTGGCTGTGTGATACAAAGGCTGCGCCAATACTGGCGGAGAGGTTCTGGGCGGGATATTTTTCGTCCAGATTCTGGTGAGCAATGCTTATAAATTTTGTCAACATGGCATTTGCCTCGGCAGCTGTGATATTGCGCCCGATAAAGACAGCAAATTCATCGCCTCCCAGACGGGAGACAACATCTTTATTGCGGTTAAAAAATGATTCCAGAAGCTGGCTGAAATCCTGCAACACCTTATCTCCCACAGGATGCCCCAGCTGATCGTTGACCAGCTTGAAATTATCCATGTCAATAATAAGAAGAAGACCGTGTTCCGGATTTTCCTCCATGGCGAGACGGACATGTTCCTCAAAGCCGTTTCGATTCCAGAGATTGGTAAGAGGATCACGTTTGGCCCGCTTGCGGATGATGCTCATTTCCTTTGAGTATTTAGACGTCATGGCAAATAGGAGCAGAGAAGCGGCGATCGCCACGACCAGCATGGGAAATTCTATCCTCCATAGATTGCGGATTACGACATCCTGGTTCATGCATGTCACAAAATACCAGTCCGTATTTTCAATCATGTTAATATCAACTAAATATTGATTACCGTGATCACCGGAAACTTCGTGAAGACCCGTGCTGTCTGTATCCAGAAGCATATTGATATTCTGGTACAGCAGGGAATTGCTTTCTGTAGATAAATAATTTCCAGTCATAGAAGCATTGGAGTCGGCCACAATCAGACGGCTGTCCCTCGTCACAAAAAGGGCGCTTTCAATTTCATTGGCAGTGATTTCATTGACCAGTTGTGCTGCGTAATCCAGATATACGTCAGCAGCCAGTACACGTATCGTGGAATCGGTGTTGAGCCGGGCAGTTACGCTTACACAGGTACTGCCTGTCATGGCGTCCACATAAGGTTCTCCGAATGTAAAAGTATCATGTTCCAGGCCTTCCTTATACCAGTCGCGTTCCGTCACAACGAAATCTTCATCGGGAACCCAGCCCGAGGAATCATAGTAATTGCCGTGCTCATCTCCCATATAAAGGCCATAAGGATAAGCGCTGTGAGGCCCGGAACTGGTTGCCATCATTTGGTAAGTTTCCTCTTTATCAAACCCCAGCTGTTCTGCCATGGCTTTATAGATGGTCATTTCCTGTAAGACGGATTCTGTCCAGGTGCTGATGTCCTCTGCATAGTTCTGAGATTCCAGGGAAAGCTTGGCTTTGGACAATGCTATGATTTCGTTCCTGACAAGAATAAAGTAAATGACGATCATCAGAAGAACAATGGGAACAATCGTGCATACCAGTTTTATATTCGTCCAGATGTATCTAGATTTTTGTTTCAATGATATTCCCCCTGGGATAGACAAAAGGGGTATTGCCTATCCGATACATTCTAATAATTTATTATAGCAAGGCTAATTCGGGAAGTCAAATTACTATAAAAGCACATATTGACAAATAAAGAACTGAATGCTAACGTTACAAAAAAGGTGGTGCTTTATGATGAAATATTCTATGAAAAGACAGTTTGCATTCGTTCTTCTGGCACTGGTTGCAGGAATGATTTTGCTGTGCCTGATTTTAAACACCACATTGCTTGGAAAATATTATATCAATAAAAAGCAGAATGCGCTGGTGCAGGCATATGCCAGTATCAATGAAGCTTCCAGAGAAGGCGATATCAACACGGAAGCCTATGATATCGAACTGCAAAAGATTCGTGAAAAGTATAATATCCATGTGCTTGTGGTGGACAGCGATTCACAGGCAGTTAAATTTTCCATGAATGACCCTGAGACTGTATTAAAACAGCTGTTGGATAATATTTTTCGCGGTGTGGACGAAGAGAATCTTCTATTAAATACAGATGACTATAAAATGCAGGTGGTCATGGATTACAGAACACAGACAGAATATATTGAAATGTGGGGGATACTCGATAACGGATATCTGTTTATGCTGCGCAGTGCCCTGGAAGGGATTCAGGAGAGCGTGTCTATCTCAAACCGTTTTCTCACTTATGTGGGTCTTGTGGCAATTTTGATCAGTGCGCTGCTGGTACTGTGGCTGTCCAATCGGTTTACCAAGCCCATACTGGAACTGGCCAAGATTTCTGAACGGATGAAACATCTGGATTTTGAGGCAAAGTATACGGGGGATGATAAGACGGAAATAGCAGTCCTTGGGAATAATATCAATGAATTGTCCGAGGCGCTGGAGGAGACAATATCGGAATTAAAAACAGCGAATAATGAACTGTTAAAAGATATCGAGAGAAAAGATAAAGTGGATGAGATGCGAAGAGAATTTCTATCCAATGTCTCTCATGAGTTAAAGACACCCATTGCACTGATACAGGGTTATGCGGAAGGCTTAAGAGAAGAAATTAATGATGATGCGGAAAGCCGGGAATTTTATTGCGATGTGATCATGGATGAGGCGTCCCGGATGAATACCATGGTCAAAAAACTTCTGACGCTGAATCAGTTAGAATCCGGAAATGAGATTGTGAACATGGAACGGTTCGATGTGACAGCGCTTATTAAAAACTATATGCTTACCTGTGATATTTTATTGAAACAGAAAGAGATTTCCGTCCGCATGGAGGACTACGGCCCGGTCTATGTTTGGGGAGATGAGTTTAAAGTGGAGGAAGTGTTTGTCAATTATTTTACCAATGCCATAAACCATGCATCGGGAGATAAAGTGATCGATATCAAAATATTGAAAATGGAGCAGAGTGTCAGGATCTCCGTATTTAATACAGGAGAACCGATTCCCCTGGAGAGTGTGGAACATTTATGGGAAAAATTCTATAAAGTAGATAAAGCACGGACAAGGGAGTACGGCGGAAGCGGAATCGGCCTTTCTATTGTCAAGGCTATCATGGAATCCATGAATCAGGAATATGGCGTGGTTAATTATGAAAACGGCGTGGAATTTTGGTTTGTTCTGGATGTCGCGTAACAGAGGTGATGTTGTTTGGTTTTGACTTGTAAGAATAAAACTATTGGGGTATAATAGACGCAGGCTCAGCAGAACGTCAAGTTATAATATTCAGGGATAAGATGGATCATAATATAATGAAATAGATAGGAGATATGAACGTGAAAAGGATTGGGATGATTCTGTGCGGAATTGCGGCATCACTTCTTATGACAGGATGTGGGGCCATGCCGGACTTGACACAGGAAGAAACAGAACTGATATCAGAATATGCGGTGGGATTGCTGCTGAAATATGATAAAAACCATGGCAGCCGTCTGGTAGATACCTCTGCGTATGATATTGTGGAAGAAATACCGGAGACGGAGGTGCCGGAGGAACCGGTGCCGGAAGAAGTGCCGGAAGATTTGTCGGAGACAACACAGACTGTAGATGTGAGTCAGGATGAAGAAGAGGCAGCAGAGCCGGTTGTTTCTTCTGTGGAAGAATACTATGGGATTCCCAATGTGACGGTTCAGTATACGGGATATGAATTGACAGATTCCTATCCGAACACTGAAAATGATGAGAATCTTTTCTTTTCTATGGAAGCGACTCCTGGTACACAGCTTTTGGTACTTAAATTCTTGGTGAGCAATACGGCAAATGAAGATCAGACCATGAATATGCTGGGCTACGGGGCAAGATTCAGGGTTTCTGTCAATGGGGAATCCAGCAAGGGTGCACTGGCTACCATGCTTTTAAATGATATGCAGACTTTTGATGAGGTAATTCCCGCAGGATCATCTATAGAACTGGTGAGCATTGTGGAAGTACCCCGAGATATAAGTGTAAACAACATTGATTTTATTCTGCGAGGCAAGGAAGAAAATGCAACTTTAAGGCTTCAATAGAAGAAAAAGAGAAAAAATGGGAGAAAATTAAAAATTCCCGTTGACATCTTAGAGAGCATCTGATATTATATGAAAGTCGCACAGCACTGAA
>CAMNXA010000021.1 GCA_946566685.1 uncultured Lachnospiraceae bacterium | reverse complement strand
ACCGCAAGGAGCAAACATACTTATATCAATATTTTCTTTTGGCATTTTCATAAGTCCCAGCCCCTCTCAGTCAATCCCAATTTCCCGATTCAAGCACACAACCCTGTCCCGTGAAAACGAACAAAAATATCATCAATACAAACAGAACCGCTCCTAAAATAAACAATGTTCTGCCACTCGTTTTTTGGAAGCCGGCAGTTTCCTTCTTATGAAATCTGAAATAGAGCAATATCCCTATGAACACCCAGAGTAGCAGCATTTTAATATCATTTAAGATAAAATCAGGTAAACTCCAGCCCTCATAGCGGCTATAGTTGGGATGGGAAATATCATCATAGGCTATGGATGGAACAAATGTATTGAAGAGAGCAAACACAGAATAGACAATAACACAGGGAATGATCCAGCCGTATTTAAGCGGTTTCCTTTTTACTATATTATAGCCAAGCGCGATAATACCCGCCAAAACCGATACGGCAAACAGGCCTGTGAAGATGATACACATAATCCATCCATACGTTTCAATATTCATTTCCTACCCTCTTTCAAAATCAAGTTGCACCAGTTTTTTACTATTAGGCAAGGGCTGTTCCTTGTGTGCGGTCTGAAAATATCCGACTTCTTTCATGGCCAGGATCAGTTCCGTTTCCTGCACGGGATGAAGTACCTCATCCAGGTCGTCAAAAGCATGGATGTATGGAGAATCTGAAACGAAGCCGTCATCTGTATTGATTTGGATAATGCAGGAAACATATAACGGATCTGTTTTAATAATAACATCCTGAAAACAACGGTATCCAATATATTCTATCAGCAGGTTTGCCACAACCAGTTCAGCATGGGGAAGTGCAATGGTTTCATCTGTCAGGTCTGCACAGATACACGTAAGGATGTCTGCTAAATGGGGATACCGTTTCGCACATTCTGTGAGATAGGCAGGATTAATATCAATGCCAAAGACTTTCTCCATGCCAGAAGGAATGTGTTCCAATCCATTGCCGCCTGCGACACCGAGGATCATGACTGTGTGTATGGGATAAGCATTGCATTGTCCCTTCATCATTTGGTTCATAGCCTGGAGCTGCATGACAGTGCCGGAACGCATATGATTTTCATAATCCGACAGATTAATTTTTTCCCATGGGTTTTTCATCTTTCTTTTCTCCTGTTACTGAGAATCTGTTTCTAAAATCAATGTATCATATCCACAAAAGTGGTTATCCCGGGCGAATTCAGCCCAGGATGGCCAACACAAAAACAGCAACGGAGAACAGGTTGCAAAAGCAATGGAAACATATGTTTATGTAGATATTCTTCTTTTTATAAGTGATATAGGCAACTGGTGCAAACACCAGTATACGAAATACATTGTTAAATGGCAGCCAGAAATGATACAGGGAAAACAGGATGGCAATCCATATGGGCGTAAATCCGTTTTGTCTTTTGCAGTGAGAAGTCAGGTATCCCCGGAAAAACAATTCTTCCGTTATGGGACCCACCAGTATATTAAAGAAGGCATAGTATATGCAGGTCGCAATCAGTATGGGTCTGGAAAAGGTATTTAGGTATTCAAAATCAGTCCAATCGAATCCGGCCGGCAGTCTGCCTAATACAGAAGTTCTTATATCGGCAAAGATCTGGTTTTCCACTGGTGCGATAGAGACCGAGAGAAGTCCTGAAATGCCGAAGAATATCAGTGCAATAAGCAGCACTTTCCAGACAGGCAGTTTCTCTTGGCCTAAAAAGGCGCTTTTGAGGGAATAGGAGCCATATTCCTTTTTGCTTGCCATTAAAATGATGCCCAATTCTATGGGCACGAGAATAACAGTTCCCAAAAGGCAGAACAGTAATAAATGCGGTATTTTGGTGAAATGTCCCAGCCATAGGTAGAACAGGGATAGCAGGGAAGTAGGTGTAAAAATGCGTATTAAAAGGTCTTTGGTATCCAGTGGATTCATTTGTCATCTCCCTCCAACGAACAGATCGGACGCCCGATCTTTTTATCCAGCCGCCACTGTGGAGCGGCACCGTCATCGCCCCAGTATTCATCGATAGAAGCAATCTTTCCGGCCTTGCATTGTATAAACGATGTCACATGAAAGGAAGCTGTTTTGTCGGGGGTGAATACATGGGTTACGGTAATATATAGGTTATCTGTCTGTTCGATCCGTTCAATTTGGCCATCCCACGCGCCTGGATATTCGCAGTTGGCCCGGATAAATTCTTCCACGGTAAAGTGTTCGTTTGTATTGTGCCAGTTTATAAAAGCATCTTCGTGGAAAAAAGTCCTCATGGCATCCGCGTCTTGTTGTAATGCTGCCTTCCAATAAGCCTCTAAATTCATTGCAGACCTCCTGTATGCAGTCTGTTTTTCATACAGATCATCTTCCCTTCCGGAATACCGATGTCATTTGCGATGACCCGGCATTTTGTCATCAGGAGAAAGAAGATGTTCTGGGATTCTTCACTCAGGCACTCATAATTAGCCTGTCCTTTGGCGATGATAATGTCAGCTTTCCGGTAAATATCCTGAAATGTTTCGGAGGTTCTGTGAAGAACGGTTCCCAGGGAACCGTCTCCGTTGCTGATGATATCTGCATAATCATCTATTCCCACAGCGTAGGCGTCTTCTTCGATAGAATCATTTACGACACTGGTGCCTCTGGCGGCAAAGAAGATTTGACAGGACGGGTTTATCTCTTTCATTTTTTTGACCAATATTTTATCAAGACAGATCTCTCCGCAATTATCGCCCAGATAGAGTAAGACAGCCGCGCTTTGGAGTTCCTGCAAAAGAAGGGCGGAATCATCCAGTTCCAGCGATTCTGTTTTAAGCTTGTCAAAGCAGGCTTTTACATCGGCAAGGGATAGATCATGGATGGGATTGAAGTCTATGATGTTTCCGATGATAGCATATTTGATACTCTCCAAAAAGGGATCATCAGCTTTCGTGATTTCCTGCTCTAACATCGGCAGCTGATCCAGAAACATTTTATTATAGCGGGCTCTGGTTTCTTTGTAGGGATCAGGATTCCCGGTCTCCCTTTTGAGCAGGGCAAAGATTTCACCGATCAATTCCGGTGTGGATGAGGATGTATAATCGACTTTACTTAAGTAGCCAAAGACGCTTTTTAGTAAGTCGTTCTTTTCCTGTAAATCTACCATATCTGCCACTTTAATTGTCTGATTGACGATACATGGGATACATTTCTCTTGAATTCTCACGGGTTTCCTCCTATTTTCCCTGCCGGCGGATCTGGATCAACTGAAAGGCTTCCTGATATAGTTCATCGTCATCTTCCAGATCTATCATAAGCCATCTTTGTCCGTTTCCTTCCCTGGTCTGCCAGTAGAGTTCCTGTAAGGCAGAGGAACAGTCTGGAAGGAGTGCCTCAACACGTTCTTTTTCCTTGGGACCGATAACGACCATCGCGGTAAAATAGCCCTCTCTGGGGTAAATGGTACACAGGGTCTTCCCAGATTTTTTGAATTTGATGTTCCAGCCTTTTTCCATACTGCAAGAACTGTATTCTATCGATTCAGGGCATGCATAGAGGGCTTTGACCTGAGAGCAAAATGATAGAAAGAGAGGATTGTTGATATAGTCCGCAAGTTCTTCTAGGGTAGGGCGGGTGTTTCTGTCTTGTAGATTCATCATGGGTCGCTTCTCCTGTTTGAAATAGAAGTTGTTAGCTGCATGGTCTTTACTTTTCACATCCGCACCACGATGTCAGCCTGAACAGATATAAAATGTTCAAAGAGGCCCTAGAACAGCGCCAGCACTTAGCGAGGTTCTTTACGAGCTTAGTGTCTGTTGCGCTGTGAAAGGAGCGAAAGCGAGCCGATGGAGCATTTTATATCTGTTTAGGCGTCAATTCTGGCGAACGTGTGAAAAGTAAAGTATAGTCCTTATTATACAATATGAGGATGGATTTGTCTTGTACAAAACCTTTGGGGATGAGGTATAATGGACACAGGTTCAGCAACCTGCGTCCCAGGAATTACAAACAGAATGGAGAAACACATGGTCTTAGGAATTACACTCGCGCTTAGTATCATACGGAATTTGGTGGAGGCTTCTCAGTGCTGTATCCTGTTTTTGCTGTTGGATAAACCGCGCTATTCCTTTAAACGTACAATAGTCAGTTATCTGGCGTTCATATTGTTTACTACCGTACTGGGAACGTTCTGGGTGCTTTTGTATCCGCAAAGTTATGGACGTTTTATTACGCTGTACTTTTGTTTTAGCATGATCATCTTTTTCTCCTTTATGAGCAAGTGCAGTATTTCACAGATATTATATAATGTATCCTTGCAGGTCTTTGTGCTGTTGTGCGGTGTGTTCATTGGGGTACGCTTTTCCATTCTCTTTTTTGGCGGGAATGCATGGATGGATGTTTTGATCCGGTGTATCTATTTTGGGGTTGTGGTTGCTTTATACTGTCATTATCTCAGACGGCCTTATCTGGAGATATTGGACTATATGAAATCCCGCTGGAAGTGGATGGCATTTATGGCATTGGCGGGTAATATCCTGTTCCTTTACTGTGCGGTCTATCCGGAACAGGTTATGATCAGGAGTTTCCGGGACAGGATGGTGTCAAGCGGGATTGGGATTATTCTCTTTGCCACGCACATGACCATGCTCAAGGCACTCTTTGCGATGCGAAGCGAGATGAAGGCGAAGGAGGAGATGGCGTATTCTGCGCTGAATAATGCCTATCTGGAACGGGAATTTGCCATGATTGAGGAGAGGATGGCGCAGGCGGACAGAGTCAGGCACGATGCGCGCCATCATGACCTGGTGATCATGGAGTATGCAAGGAAGGGCGAGATAGACGAACTTCTGCGCTATATGGAGGCCAAGGAGGAGGCTGACCGGCTGGATATGCCGGTGCAGTTTTGCGAAAACAGGACGGTCAACAGTATTTTGACAGCTTATGTACAGCGGGCCAGGCAGGCGGGAGTCAGGATGGAAGCCGAGGCTCTGGTGGGACAGGAGACAGGGATTAAGGATATTGACTTTACGGCGATTCTTGGCAATGCGCTGGAAAATGCCCTGCATGGTTGTCAGCAGTCCGGGGAGTCTGCGCCGTTTATTGATGTGAGAATACAGACAAAAGGCACAAAATTGACCATACTGGTCAGAAATTCCTGTAATGGCAGGGTAAAGTTTGAAAATGGAATTCCCAAGTCCGGGAAGGGAGATGGCATCGGTATTCGGAGTATGCTCCACAGCGCACAGATTTACGATGGCCAGACAGATTTTCAATGTGACGGCAATGTTTTTATGCTGCGGATGGTACTGAAGGTTACCTCCGCCTGATTGGCATTATATTCTTACCGCAGATTGTATTTATTATGGTACAATGTACGTGAAGGCACTGCGAATGAAACACATGGGGTATTCTAATGCGAAAGAAAAAAGCGATCAAAGCCATTCTTCTCCTATTTTTCATATTTTTTATTCTCTATGTCATCCTGATCTATTTCCTGGTCAGCGCCTGCCTTGTCCCTTCTTTTATGGACCGGTTGAATGCTTTTGAGGACATCACCAAAAAGTGTTATGCCGAGCAGGTTCAGACCTCACAACTCAAGGAAAATCAGAGTAAACTTCTGGCGGATACCGCGAAGTGGCTTGAGACGGCTGAACGCACAAAGTTGTCCGTGCAGACGTCTGATGGGTATACGCTGATCGCGGCAGAATTTGCGGCCGGGCAGGAGAGTGACAGGTGGGTGCTTCTGCTGCATGGTTACACGGGCTGGAAGGAGGAAATGTATCAGTTTGCTTACTGGTATCATGAGCAGGGCTATCATGTGCTGGTGCCGGATCTTCGCTGTCAGGGCGAGAGTGAGGGGGATTTTATCGGCATGGGATGGACGGATCACTATGATTGTGAATTGTGGATCGATTATATCCTTTCCTGTACGCCGGATGCGCAGATCGTGCTGCACGGCCAGTCCATGGGTGCGGCCACGGCACTGATCATGAGCGGGCAGGAGAATCCTTCCGGGCATATCACAGCTGTGGTATCCGACAGCGCTTATACGGATGCTTATTCGATGTTCGGGGATAAGATCACGGAATGGTTTGGACTGCCGGCATTTCCTTTTGTGGATTCTGCCTGTCTGATGCTGCGTCTGCGGGGCGGTTATGATCTGCGGGATGCTTCTGCCTTGCAGGCGGTGAAGGAAAGCACTGTTCCCACGCTGTTTATTCATGGGGATGAGGACAGGATGATAGATGTGGAGATGGCACGGATGCTGTATGAGGCTGCCTCCTGTGAGAAACAGCTTTTTATTGTGGAAGGAGCCGGGCACGGACAGACACAGGATAAGGATCCGGAGGCGTATTATGGGAGGATTGCGGATTTTTTGACTGAATATGTGCGATGAAAGGATAGGGCCGATAAAATTAATGTAAAATTAAGATGGAAAAAAGTAGTACAACCGTGACAACTATGCTAAAATTTAAGTTAGGGGATTTGGTAAACCTGTTTGCCTGAAAGGTATGGTTGTTTATGGAAAATAAGACAAGAAGAAAATGGTATATGAGGATACGTCTGGCCGCCCTGCTGTTTTTGACAGCTGCTATTGGGGCGGTCTTTGTAATGGAAAAAGATGCCGGCGTGGCATATGCGGCACAGAAGCGCACGGTGAAAGTCGGTTTTTTCCCGATGGAAGGCTATCATGAACTGCAAGAGGACGGCAGTTATGCGGGGATGGATGTGGAGTACCTGGAGAATCTGTGTGATTATGTGAATTGGGAGATCGAATACGTGCCCTGTGACAGCTGGGATGAGGCGCTTCAGATGTTGGAGGAGAAGGAACTGGACTTGGTGGGTTCTGCACAGTATTCGGCGCAGCGGGCGGAAAAGTTCCAGTACGCCAATCTGGCAAGTGGTTATACGTTCGGTGCCATTGCCGTGACGGGAGACAGTCTTCTTGCCTATGAAGATTTTGAAGCCATGCGGGATATTACTTATGGGATTGTGGCGACCTATGTCAGAAGGCAGGAATTTAATGAGTACTTGTCCGATCATGGTATCACAAGCCCCAAGGTGCGGGAATACGAGAATACGGCGGATCTGCATCAGGCTTTGGCAGCCGGGGAGATCGATGCGCTGGTTCACTCTCTCACGGAAGTGCGGGAGGGACAGCGGGTGATCGGCCGTTTTGCACCGATGCCGTTTTATTACATATCTTATCGGGGCAACGATGATGTGATGCGGGAATTGAATCAGGGCGTTGCCGATGTGAAGATGAACCGGCCGGAACTGGAAAATGAACTGATGGTGAAATATTATGACAGCCGGCTGGATCAGACAGTCCTTCTGACCAGTGAGGAAAAACAGTATATTGGGCAGAGGGGCACTTTGACGGTGGGCTATCTGGACGGTTATTATCCTTTTTCCTATGAGGATGAGGACGGGGCATATCAGGGGCTTGCGGTTCAGGTCCTGGAAGAAGTGGCCGTGAGTACCGGGATATCCTTTACTTATGTGAAAATGGCAGACCAGCAGGAGGCCAGTCAGGCATTGCAGACGGGCCGTATCGATATCCTGAGTTACTGTGATGAGACGCCTGCCGCTATGCGGGAGGCCGGTGTGGCGTTAACGAAAGGCTATGCGCAGGTGCCGCAGGTGATCATCAGAAAGCGGGATGATAAATCAGAGAAGATCGATACGGTGGCAGTGGAGAAAAGCAGTATTTCTGCGGCAGGCAATCTTGGTTTTGTGGGGGAGCATGAGCAGATTCTGGAGACGGACTCTCAGGCGGACTGTCTGTATGCGGTGGAAGCCGGACAGGCCGATGCGGCTCTTTGTGACGGGTATCTGGCGGAGTATTTGATGGGGACAGATTTTTCCCTGGGCAAACTGGAGATCCACAATGTACTAAATGACTCGCACATTGTATATATGGCGGTGAAAGAGGATGCGGAGTCGCCACTGCTTGGTATTTTAAACAAAGAACTTTTGGCAGTCACGGATAAGATGGTCAATGATTATATGATGCGTGATAATTTCTATGCCAAAATGAGCCTGGAGACTTTTATCAGCGATCACAGTATTCCCATTATCCTGATCCTGACAGTCTGTGCCGTACTTGCGATTCTGGTTTTATATAAAATGCTCAAAAACAGCATCCGGATTCAGAAACTGATGTATAAGGATACGGATTTTAATATCTGGAACCTGAATTATCTGAAGTACAGAGCTTCCCTGAAACTGACAGAGGCCAAGCTGTTGAAATATGCGATCGTCTACACGGATATCTGTCAGTTCAAGAGTTATAATGCGATTTACGGATGGCATGCGGGGCAGCGGATCCTGGAACTTTCCATTAAGGAGATTGCGGCCATGATCGACAGTGTGAAGGAACTTTACGCCCGAAGTTATGGCAGTCACTTTGTACTTTTCGTGTGTTATGACAACATGGATTCTTTGAAGCGGCGGATGATGGAACTGGCGGACAGGATTTCCGACAGGATTTATGAGGAGACAGGCATCCGGATGGCACAGGCTATGGGAATCTGCCCTGTCGATCAGGAAGATACGGATATACAGCTGGCCCTCTCTTATGCGATTCAGGCGGTGGATCCCCTGAAGGACAGCCACAGCAATGCGATACAGATTTATGATGACATGCTGCGGGGGCAGTTGAAGGAGCGTCATGAACGGGAGAAACTGTTGGATTCGGTAGATTTTGGCAAAGATTTTGTGGCCTATTATCAGGCAAAAGTGGATATCCGCAATGAACAGATCGTGGGAGCGGAGGCGCTGGTGCGCTTTAAGGATCCGACAGACAATGGGGCGGTCAGGGCGCCGGGGTTCTTTGTGCCTTACTATGAGCAGACGGGCAGGATCACGGAGATTGATTTCTTTGTGATGGAGAGTGTCTGTCAGATGTTGCGCCGAAGGCTCGATGAGGGCAAGCGGGTGGTGCCGGTCTCCTGTAACTTTTCCAGGATGCACTTTGTCAAGGACGGGTTCCCGGAGCGGTTCGAGGCTGTGATCAATAAATATCAGATTCCCAAGGAACTGATCGAGGTGGAGATTACAGAGACGCTGGTGGTGGAAGAGATGCAGCAGCAGAAGGTCAAGGAAAATGTGGCGATCCTGCGGGCAAACGGCGTCCGGCTGTCCATCGATGATTTTGGCTCGGGCTATTCGTCCCTGGGCGTGTTTGAGCAGATACCGGCATCGGTCATCAAGCTGGATCGGTCTTTCTTATTAAATAATGAAAACCGCGAGCGACAGGTGCAGATTATGAAGAATATCGTCAACCTGGCAAGAGACCTGGAAGCACAGGTGGTCTGCGAGGGTGTGGAGACACAGAATGATACGGAACTGATGATGGAGATTGGAGCCTATGTGGCCCAGGGGTACCGTTACTGTAAGCCGGTTCCGGAAAAGGATTTTGAGGAAATGTTGGTATGAACAAGAGGAAGATGATCATGATGATAGTTTGTATCCTGGCGGCAGCTTTGTGTTTTCTCTATTGTCTGGTGGTGTTTATGATCAGATCCGGCAGCCATTTTTACCTGATCTGGGCAGCAGGCGGCTTCTGTCTGATCGGACTGGCTCTTATGATAAAATTTGACTGGTGGAGTCAATTCCCGCGGATGCTACGGCGGGGGATTGGCGGACTGGTACTGCTGGGGGTGGTTTTGTTTGTGGTAGTTGAGGGATGTATCTTTGCCCACTACCAGGACAAAGGCAGGGAAAATCTGGATTATATCATCGTTCTGGGCGCCCAGATGAAACCGGCCGGGCCCAGTGCGGTACTGAAGTTCCGTCTGGATGCGGCTTATGAGTATCTGACAGCCAATGAAGGGACGCTCTGTGTGGTTTCCGGCGGACAGGGGAGCAATGAACCCTGTACCGAGGCGGAGGGCATGTATCAGTATCTGGTGGAAAAAGGCATTTCACCGGATCGTATCCTGTTAGAAGACCAGTCCACAGATACCTCGGAGAACATTGCCTACAGCGTCAGACTGATCGGCGGCACGGATGTCAGTGTGGGGATTGTCACCAATAATTTTCATGTATTTCGCGGGGTGCGTCTGGCAAAACATGCGGGGTTCGAGGACGCCTGCGGTATCTCGGCACGCTCCAATATTTATTTCCAGCCCAACAATCTGGTGCGGGAGTTCTTTGGCGTCATGAAGGATCTGGTGTGCGGCAACCTGCTGTAACTCCCACAGCTTTGAAATTCTGCGCTTGGCTTGCGTAAGATGGTGTGGTAAGATAGTAAAGATAAGAGGGAACAAAAGTGAAACATCGTAGGACAACAGATAAAATCAGAATAGGATTTGCGGCAGGCATCTTTGCTTTGGGGATGTTTCTTACCGGCTGCGGAGGTGGTGGTGAGGAAAGCTATACCAAACAGGGCATGGCAGAAGTACAGGCGCTCAATTATGACGCGGCGCTTACGCTTTTTACTACGGCGGAGGAGAATGGAGAAGAGAAGAGGCTGCTTTACCGGGGCATGGGCATTGCCTATATGGGGAAGACGGATTATGAGTCAGCGGTCACCTATTTGGAGGCAGCGCTGAAACTGAGCAATGGCAGAGTGGAGGATATGGATTTTGACATCAATTATTATCTGGCCACGGCCTATTTTAAGAATGGGCAGCCGCAGGAAGCGATAGCCTCCTATAATGCGATCCTGGCGCTTCGGCCAAAAGAGATGGATGCCTATTATCTGCGGGGATGTGTGGAATTATCCCAGAATGATTATGAGGCGGCGCAGAAGGATTTTGATGCGGCGATTGCGCTGGAACCGAAGAATTACGACCAGATCATACGCATATACATGGTGTTGGAGGAATACGGCTATAAGGATGTGGGGCTGAATTATCTGCAAAACGCCATGCTGGAGAATGAGAAGTCCATCTCGGATTATGATATGGGCCGGATCTGTTACTATATGGGCGACTATGAAAATGCGCGTAATTTTCTGACGAATTTAAAGACCGCTACGGACTACGGCGCAGCGCTCTATCTTGGCAGGACTTATGAGAAACTGGAAGATTATAATTATGCGGCCACCATCTATGCCGACTATACGCAGTATGACCAGACCAAGGCGGAGATTTATAATCAGCTGGGCCTGTGCCGGATGAAGATGGAGGAATATGATCTGGCGCTGGCTGCGTTTCAGGAGGCCATGAAGATTGAAGATAACGGCATGATGCAGACGCTTAAGTTCAATGAGATCGTCACCTATGAGTATTTGGGAGATTATAAGACGGCTGCCGCCCTGATGAACAGTTATCTGAAAAGTTATCCCGATGATGAGAAGGCAAAACGGGAGTATGAGTTTTTACAGACAAGATGAGCGATTGACAAGAAATTCGGGCAATGGTAGTATGAAACCAAAAGAATAAGGGAGAGTGTGGAAAAGATGAAGAATACATATGTGAGAGTAAAAGGAATCATCAAGAAAGACGACACCTATCTGCTGATCAAAAGATGGGTGGACGATCATATTCCGGAACCCTTCGTGTGGGAGTTTATCGATGCAGAAGTGGCACATGGGGAAGCACCGGATGAGGCCATGCTTCATGCGATTACGGAGCTCTTATCTGTGAACGGTTCGATTGAGAAGATTGAATATACCTGGTCACAGCTGATCGGAGAGACTCATTGTGTCGGAATTGCCTATCTGTGCTCTATTACTGAGGAGGATGAGTCCAATATTATCCTGCCGGAAGAATATGGCAGCTGGGAGTGGGTAAAGAGAGACCAGTTCCCCTACTATATTGAAAACCAGTATGTACTCAAAGATCTGGAAGGAAAAACGTTATGATTGATAAATTAATTGAGAATATTAAGAAGAAACAGGCGCCTGTCATGGTCGGATTGGATCCGACCATGAAGCTTGTGCCGGAACATATCAAGCAGAAAGCGTTTGCGGAGTATGGGGAGACGCTTAAGGGTGCGGCGGAAGCGATTTGGATGTACAATAAGGGAATCGTGGATGCAGTCGCCGATCTGATTCCTGCGGTGAAACCGCAGATTGCCATGTATGAGCAGTTTGGCGTGGAAGGACTTATCGCTTTTCATAAGACGGTGGAATATTGTAAGCAGAAAGATCTTGTGGTGGTGGGTGACATCAAGCGCGGTGATATCGGCTCCACTTCCGATGCCTATGCGGTAGGCCATCTGGGACAAGTACAGGTCGGTGATACCATGTGCCGCGGTTTTGGTGAAGATTTTGTCACCGTCAATCCCTATCTTGGTTCTGACGGTGTGAAACCTTTTATCGAAGTGTGTAAACAGGAAAAGAAAGGCATATTCGTGCTGGTCAAGACTTCCAATCCCAGCAGCGGGGAATTTCAGGACCGCCTGGTGCTGCCGGAGGGATGTGAGGATGCTTCCAAGGCCAGGCCGCTCTATGAGGTGGTCGGTGAGAAGGTGGCGCAGTGGGGCGCAGACCATATGGGCGCGGAGTACAGTTATGTGGGCGCTGTGGTGGGCGCTACTTATCCGGAGATGGGCAGGGTCTTGAGAGAGATCATGCCGAAGGCTTATATTCTGGTACCGGCTTATGGTGCACAGGGCGGAAAGGGTGCAGATCTGGTGCATTTCTTTAACAAAGATGGTCTCGGTGCCATCATCAGTTCTTCCAGGGGCATCATCGGAGCCTATAAACAGGAGAAGTATGCGCAGTATGGCGCGTTAAACTATGCGGATGCCGCAAGGGCAGCGGTCATCGATATGAGAGAAGATATTGCACAGGCACTAGGATAAGTGCGGATTGGCAGAGCGACAGGAGGACTCATAACTATGGAACAGTACAAGCAGGAGTTTATCGGATTTATGGTGGACAGCCAGGTGCTCAAGTTTGGGGATTTTACCCTAAAGAGCGGCAGAAAGTCTCCCTTTTTCATGAATGCGGGCGCCTATGTGACAGGGGCACAGCTTCGCAGGCTGGGAGAGTATTATGCGCGGGCAATCCATGAGCATTACGGACTGGACTTTGATGTTCTGTTTGGGCCGGCGTATAAGGGGATCCCGCTGTCGGTGGCTACGACCATGGCGATCAGTGAACTGTACGGTAAGGAGATCCGTTATTGTTCTAACAGGAAAGAAGTGAAAGACCACGGGGATACAGGCATTCTCCTTGGCAGTAAATTAAAGGATGGCGACCGGGTGGTGATCATCGAGGATGTGACCACCTCAGGCAAATCCATAGAGGAGACATTCCCGATTATCAAGGCCCAGGCGGATGTGGAGATCAAAGGACTGATGGTATCCTTAAACCGCATGGAGCGGGGACTGGAGAGCGAGAAGAGCGCTCTGGAGGAGATTCAGAATAAGTATGGTTTTGAGGCCAATGCCATTGTGACGATGGCGGATGTGGTGGAGTACCTTTATGATAAGCCTTATAAGGGAAAGATTTATATCGATGCTGTCTTAAAGCAGTCGATCGATGCATATTATGAGCAATATGGCGCAAAATAGAAAGCAGGAAAGGGAGCGGAAGATGGAAGAGAAAACTTATAAGACAATGGGCGGTTCCGGCGCGCTCAATATTGCAGTCGGTGTGGTTGCTCTGGTGGTGGGCGTGGCAAGCGGTGTGCTGCTGATCATCAGCGGGGCCAAGTTGTTAGCGGGAAGAAATAAAATCTTATTCTAAAGAAAGAGTGATCAATGGGTGTTTTCGGCATGGACGAAGATGCCCATTTCAAATTCCGGTGGCTGATGCAGCAGTAAGAGGCTTCCGTGTGGAGGTGCATATGGCGAAGAAGAATAGTTTCATGTTTACGAATAAGGAACATACGAAGAAAGGGATCATGGCTACGATCCTGGGGGTGATCTCTCTGGTGACCCTGGCTTATATGGTACTGATGAGTTACCAGCGGGCGGGGGATGTGCCCTTGCAGTATGGTGCGGCCGCGCTGTTGTCCATGATCTTTGCTTTTGTGGGGATTGTGCTGGGCGTGGTTTCCAAGTCGGAACGTGACAAGTTCTATCTGTTCAGCTATCTGGGAATCGGGCTGAATGTGCTGGTGCTGGCGGTGCTGAGTGTGATTTTATATGCGGGGGCGTATGCATAACGGAAAGGAGAATTTATGGAAGATAAATATATGGACGAAAAGGAACAGGAAGAATTGTTTGGCGAGAGGTATGCGTTGGCCTTGGAACGAATCAGGGAGATACCGCGGGAGGCGGTGTGCGCGGAGGCATTTCAGAAATACTTTAGTAAGATGGCGGAATTTGTTGCCTTGATGAATAGAACCTGGAACCTGGTGGAGAGCGGGGAACTGTTTCAAATGCCGCTTGCAAAGCTACAGGCACAGAATGAGGAATTGTATGGGGATATCCTGCCCCAGAATTATGGTGAGAGTTATGGCAATCCGGATTATGCAGTAGATTGTCTGGGTGAGTCAATGGGGCAGATGCTGTGTTTCCTGTATGCGGAACTGCGGGGCATGATTCCGGCAGCCTATGAGTTAAATCGATTTGATATGGTAATCCGCATGGAACTTCTGCTGGAAGTCTATCAGGCTTTTGTCTGTGCGGCACAGGAGGGAGTGGAGCAGACAGGCGGGGAAAGCGCCGGGGGGATAGGACAGTGTTTTGTGCCGGCTAAGGAGACGGTACGGCAGATACTGTATTGGTATGTGAGCGACTATTATGAGCCGGAAACGGTACTGCACACGGCCAGACTCCTGTGTCCGGACAGGGGATTTGCCCGCCGGATCGTTATGGACAGTGATTTATCCGATCTGCGGTATCTCTACTATTATGGAGAATACGTCTCGGAGAACGAACTGGAGACAGCCAGACATCTGAACAGCATGCCGGCGGAAAAGGTGAAGCTGATGGCGGACACCTATACGGAGGGCTATCGGATCGGCTTTGAAGTAGGCAATAAGGATATCTCCATCAAAGAGACCGTAAATATCCGCTATTTCCTGGGATTTGAGCGTATGATCAGGGAAGCGGTCAATAATTTTGACCGGATTGGTCTACAACCCACCTTTTACCGGGCAGGCACGAATATCTTTCAGGGCAGGAGTGTCAACAAGAATGGCTGGTGCGGCGCCAATCCGAATAAGCAGTTCGATTATGACCACAAGGAAGATATGGCGCTTGTACTGGATGGCGCCCTGGTGGAACGCAGGCTGGAAGGACTGAGGAATGCCTTTGAGAAGTGGAAGATACAGGCGGCAGTGCATGGCGGCCCGGCGGTTCTGGAGATTTTCGGGGAGAAGCCCTTTGTGCCAAAGACCAAAAAGACGGCCTGCCATCTGTCGGAAAAGCAGCAGAAATTAGCGGTGGAATATGCGGGCAAGGCGGGCGCTTTACAGAATGAATATATCAGGGGAGAAGAGAGGAGCTTTACCATCATTGCCTTTCCGGTACCGGATATTGGAGAGCAGTTTGCGGAGATCTTTGATGATATCGTGCGAATCAATACGCTGGACTACAAGCTGTATCAGGGCATTCAGCAGACCATCATAGATACATTGGACAAGGGATTGACTGTACAGGTCAAAGGGAGCGGCGCAAACCGCACGGATCTGACCGTACAGCTGCATAAGCTGGAAGACCCCGCCAGTCAGACCAATTTTGAAAACTGCGTGGCAGATGTGAATATCCCGGTAGGAGAAGTGTTCACTTCGCCCCTGCTTACCGGTACGAATGGAATCCTCCATGTGACCAGGGTTTTCTTAAATGAGTTGGAATACAAAGACATGTGGCTGCGGTTTGAGGACGGCATGGTGACAGATTACGGCTGTGCGAATTTTGAGGCAGAAGAGGAAAACCGTAAGTATATCCGTGATAATGTCCTCCATCATCATGACAGGCTGCCTTTGGGAGAGTTTGCCATTGGCACCAATACCACGGCCTATGTGGCGGCTCGTAAATACGGCATTGAGGATAAGATGCCGATCTTGATCGCGGAGAAGACGGGGCCGCACTTCGCGGTGGGAGATACCTGTTATTCCCATGCGGAGAATGTGCGGGTATATAATCCGGACGGCAAAGAGATCATTGCCAAAGATAACGAAGTGTCAGTTTTACGTGACACAGATGTCAGTAAGGCATATTTCCAGTGTCATACGGATATTACGATTCCCTATGATGAACTGGGAGAACTCTCCGTATTGACTGAGGAAGGAGAAAAAACGATGATTATCCAGGACGGTCAATTTGTTCTTGCCGGTTGCGAAGAACTAAATCGAGCAATGCAGCAGGGATAAATGGAGGAAGATGCAGCCGTTTCGGAGCGGATGGAAGGCATGAAAGAAGTCATAAAAGATGGTTGCGCAACAATCGAAAATCTAGTACACTGGTAAATAGAAAAACTATGTTTTGCCACAAGATGTTGTGTCAGGCGGCGGAATAAAATTGAAATATCGGGATGTGATATCAGGATGTAGGAGGAAATGATAGATGGCACAGGTTGGCATTGTGATGGGCAGTGATTCGGATATGCCTGTTATGGCGAAAGCCGCAGATATTTTAGAAGAACTTGGTATTTCTTATGAGATGACGATCATCTCCGCACACCGGGAGCCGGATGTGTTCTTTGAATATGCGAAGAGTGCGGAGGAGAAGGGATTTAAGGTGATCATCGCGGGAGCGGGCAAGGCGGCTCATCTGCCGGGCATGTGTGCGGCAATCTTCCCGATGCCTGTCATCGGCATCCCCATGAAGACTTCCGATCTTGGCGGTGTGGATTCCCTCTATTCTATCGTGCAGATGCCTTCCGGTATCCCGGTAGCTACCGTAGCGATCAACGGGGGACAAAACGCAGGGATCCTGGCGGCCAAGATCCTGGCAGTTTCGGATCCGGCATTGCTGGGACGTCTGAAAGACTATTCCAGGAGTCTGAAGGAGAGCGTGCAGGAGAAGGATAGAAAATTGCAGGAAGTGGGTTATAAGACTTATCTGAAGGCATAGCATATATTTGAGATGGATAGAGGAGGATAAAACCATGGATTACAAGACAGCGGGCGTGGATATTGAAGCCGGATACCGTTCGGTGGAATTGATGAAAGAATATGTGAAGGGAACCATGCGGCCGGAAGTGCTGGGGGGACTCGGCGGATTCTCCGGAGCGTTTTCTTTAGGGAAAATCAAGGAGATGGAGAAGCCGGTGCTCTTATCCGGTACAGACGGCGTGGGAACGAAGATTCAGCTGGCTTTTCTGCTGGACCGGCATGATACGGTGGGGATCGACTGCGTGGCCATGTGTGTGAACGATGTGGTCTGCGCGGGAGCAGAACCGTTGTTTTTCCTGGATTACATTGCCTGCGGCAAGAATTATCCGGAAAAGATTGCGGCCATTGTAAAAGGGGTGGCCGAAGGGTGTAAGCAGGCCGGCGCGGCCCTGATCGGCGGTGAGACGGCGGAGCACCCGGGACTGATGCCGGAGGACGAATATGACCTGGCAGGATTTGCAGTGGGCGTGGCAGATGAAAAGGATCTGATCACAGGGGAGCATATAAAGGCCGGGGATGTCCTGATCGGGATCGCATCTTCGGGTGTACATAGCAATGGGTTTTCCCTGATCCGCAAGGTGTTTGCGGTGACAAAGGAGAGCCTGGCTGTCTATTATGATGAACTGGGCACAACGCTTGGGGAAGCGCTTCTTACCCCCACCAGGATTTATGTGAAAGCACTGAGGAGTGTGAGAGAAGCAGGCGTGACGATCAAGGGATGCAGCCATATCACAGGCGGCGGTTTCTATGAGAATATTCCCAGAATGCTGCCGGAGGGCGTGTCTGCACGGGTACAGAAAGACAGTTATCCCATCCCGCCCATTTTCGGGTTGTTACAAACAACAGGCAATCTGGAAGAAAAAATGATGTATAACACCTACAACATGGGACTTGGCATGGTATTGGCAGTGGATGCGGCGGATGCGGACAAGACAGTGGAAGCGCTGAAGACGGCAGGAGAACAGGCTTATGTCGTGGGTGATGTAGTGGCTGGTAATAGAGAAGTTATCTTGTGACAGCCAGCTTAAGGAAGGATGAAAGTAAGATGCTCAGGATAGTGGTGTGTGTGTCCGGCGGCGGCACAAATCTACAGGCGATCATTGACGGTGTGGCGCAGGGTGCCATTGTCAATACGCAGATTGTGAAAGTCATCAGCAACAACCGGGGGGCTTATGCCCTTACCCGTGCCGGGAGCGCGGGGATTGAGTCAGTCTGTGTGTCTCCGAAGGAGTATGCGGACAGAGAAGCCTTTAATCAGGCATTTCTGGAGGAGATAGACAGGGCACAGCCGGATCTGATCGTGCTGGCTGGCTTTTTGGTTAAGATTCCGGAGGAACTGATCCGCAGCTATCCGTACCGCATCATCAACATCCACCCATCCCTGATTCCCTCTTTTTGTGGAACGGGGTATTATGGGTTAAAGGTGCATGAAGCGGCATTGGCAAGAGGGGTGAAGGTTACGGGCGCTACGGTGCACTTTGTGGATGAGGGCATGGACACCGGCCCGATCATCATGCAGAAAGCCGTGGCAGTGCGGGAAGGCGATACGCCGGAGGTTTTGCAGAAGCGGGTTATGGAAGAAGCGGAGTGGGTGATCTTGCCCTGGTGCATCAACCTGATCGCCGGCGGCAAGGTGAAGGTGGAGAACGGCAGAGTCTATATTTCCGAATAATAGGATACGAGGCAGGATACATAGAAAGGAACAGGTATAGGAACATGAAAGTATTGATCGTGGGAAGCGGCGGCAGGGAGCATACGATAGCGGCCTGTGTGGCGAAAAGCCCGAAGGTGGAAAAGATATATTGTGCGCCCGGCAATGCAGGAATCGGACAGATTGCAGAATGTCTGCCCATTGGCGCCATGGAGTTTGATAAGCTGGTGGCCTTTGCCAAAGAACAGGCCATCGACCTGACCATTGTAGGGATGGAAGATCCTCTGGTGGGCGGTCTGGTGGATGAGATGGAGGCAGCAGGACTGCGGGTGTTCGGGCCAAGAAAGAATGCGGCGATTCTGGAGGGCAGTAAGGCCTTCTCAAAGGATTTGATGAAAAAATATAAGATTCCTACCGCGGCTTACGAGAACTTTGATGATCCGCAGGAGGCGCTTGCCTATCTGGAACAGGCCAAAATGCCGGTGGTGCTTAAGGCTGACGGCCTTGCTTTGGGTAAGGGTGTGTTGATCTGTGAAACGCTTGAGGAGGCTAAGGCAGGCGTTCGCACGATCATGGAAGATAAGAAGTTTGGCGATTCCGGTAATCGGATGGTAATAGAAGAATTTATGACAGGCCGTGAGGTGTCGGTACTCTCCTTTGTGGACGGCAAATCAATCCGTACCCTGCCTTCCGCCCAGGATCACAAGCGGGCGATGGACGGTGACCAGGGATTGAATACAGGCGGTATGGGAAGCTTTTCTCCCACTCCTTTCTATACGGAGGAAGTGGATGCATTCTGTAAGAAATATATTTTCCAGGCTACTGTGGATGCCATGGCGGCGGAGGGAAGACCCTTTACAGGCGTTATTTTCTTCGGTCTGATGCTGACGGAAGATGGGCCGAGGGTGCTGGAGTACAATGCAAGGTTTGGCGATCCGGAGGTGCAGGTGGTGCTGCCGCGCATGAAAAATGATGTGATCGATGTGATCGAGGCATGTATCGATGGCAGACTGGATCAGGTGGATCTGCAATTCGAGGATAATGCTGCGGTCTGCGTCATTCTTGCTTCCGAGGGCTATCCTGTGTCTTATGAAAAGGGATTCGTGATCAACGGACTGGAAAACTTTGAGGGCAAAGATGATTACTACTGTTTCCATGCGGGCACGAAGAAGACGGAAGAAGGAATTGTTACCAATGGCGGGCGGGTGCTTGGCGTGATGGCGAAAGGAACTACGCTGAAAGAAGCCAGGGCCAATGCCTATGAAGCCACAAAATGGGTGCACTTTGATCATCAGTATATGAGAAATGATATCGGCAAGGCAATCGATGAAGCATAGAGAGCGCTTGTGTAAAGGGAGTGATCGGAATGGGGAATAGAGAAGATAAGATTAATGCGCTCAGGAGAGAATTTCAGGATATCAATACCTATAACAGACCGACATATTGCGAGGAATGCGGCGGTGTCATGGTCTTTAAGGGAGTAGGGGAATATAAATGTGAGAAATGCGGAGCCCTGGCGTATGATGATTATGGAAAAGCACGTAACTATATAGAGCAGCATAGCGGTGTCACTTCGGCGCAGGTATCCCAGGCCACCGGTGTTTCCCAGAAATCCATTCGGGAAATGCTCAAAGAATCAAGGCTGGAGATTGCGCCAAACTCCAATTTTTTCCTGCAATGTGAGATCTGCGGGACGGCTATCCGCATGGGAAGATACTGCCCGAAATGTGAGACGGCTTATCACAGAAACCTGGAAGAAAAAGCAAGGGTAAGAAACGAGAAAATGGCTGGTTTCAGTACAGAGAGACGCAAGGCGGAAGAAGGTTCCAAGCGGTTCAAGAGAGAAGAGTCCTAAGCATACAGACTTAGGAGAGGGAGAAAGAAATATGAGGATACAGAAGAGGGAACACAGTAAAAGAGCAATGAGATACATGATGAAGGGGATAGTCACGGCGGCCTGTATGGCTGTCATGGTTTGGTGTATGCCCATTGTCAGTCTGGCGGAAGCGAAAGGTAAGGTTATTCCCGAGTCTGTCAATATCCGAAAATCGCCTGATGTAAACAGTGAGGTGGTGGGAAGTTCCACTATTGGCAAGGATGTGACCATCAGGGGCAAGGTAAGCGCTTCCGGCACTACCTGGTATCAGGTGTATATAAGCGGCGATAGTCTGGGATATATCCGTGCCGATATGCTGGAGCCGGAGGCGGAAGCCGAGATTCCGGTGGTGTCAGTGGAAAGTTCCGGTTCTTCGTCCGATTCATCATCTGATGCGCCGGCGGATTCATCGGGCACAGATACACAGTCTCAGGAGACTTCATCCAGTGATTCTGGGGCAGGGGGAAACACATCTTCCGGCGGAGCGACTGTGTCGGCGGATGAGTCCATGGATTTGCAGTACGCTAAGATTAAAGTAAACTCCAGGGTGAGGCCGGAGCCTACCACGAAAAAGAACGCAGTAGGCAGTGTGACGGAGGGAGCCCAGGTAGTGGTGAGCGGTAAGTCTGCCGGAAACGATGGGAAGACTTGGTATTATGTTACTTATACTACTGCCAATGGTTCGGAAGGAACAGGGTTTATTCGGGAAGATTTATTGGAACTGGGAGAGATGGTACAGGTAGAGGAAGAGCCGCCGCAGGAGGAAGTGCCGGTGGAAGAGCCGGAACCGGCGCCTGTGGTCAGCAATGATTATGTGGTGCGGCTGGAACAGACGGAAAATGGCCCGGTATGGTATCTGGACGACAATATCCGGGGCGGAACGCATGAGCTGGAGGCGCTTTTACAGTCTACCTTTTCCAAGTCCGAGGCGGAAGAAGAGGCTGCCAAAGCGGTAGTGAAGCAGCGGATCGTGATTGTAGTACTTGCCATTTTGCTGGTGGCGCTCATTGTGGCGGTGGTCATTATGGCTTTCAAGCTGCGGGATGCCTACTATGAAGATTATGAGGACGATGAGGAAGACGAAGAAGAGGAGGAAAGGCCCGCAAGAAGCCGCGCAAGAAATGAGGAGCCGGCTCAGGAACGGTCTGTGCGCCGCAGAGAGGTGCAGGAAACTGCGGAGAGAAGGCGAAACAGCGAACAGCGAGGCGGCAGAAACGAGAGAGGCGAGCGCACGGAGCGCAGGGTGCCCAGGGAGAGGTCTTATGAGGATGGCTCTGCCCAGGACAGGGATGTCAAAGCGGCTCCCAAGCGTAAACCCAAAAATTTCCTCTTGGATGACGATGAGTTTGAGTTTGAATTCTTAAATATGGACGATAAGGATTTGATGTAATAAATGTTTATAGAGATTGATTTTAACAGCGATGAAGCGATCTATATGCAGCTGCGCAATCAGATTATCATGGGGATTGCGGCCTCCAGATTTCAGGAGGGGGATATGCTGCCATCGGTCAGGCAGCTGGCGGATACCATCGGTATCAATATGCATACGGTCAATAAGGCATATACGGTTCTCAAACAGGAGGGCTATGTCAAGGTTGACCGCAGAAAAGGCGCCATGATTGCAGTGGACATTGACAAGATACGCGCGATGGAAGATGTGCGGGAGGATCTGTTAGTAACCCTCGCCAAGGCCAGTTGTAAGAATATTTCCAGAGAAGAAGTGCATGCTCTTATAGATGAAATCTATGAGGAATATGGGAAAGGAATGGATGATTGATGCAGTCAGAATTTACTGATAAGGCCAGAGCGGCGCTGATGCTTGCGGAGCGGGCGGCCAGAAATCTCAGGCAAAGCTATGTGGGAAGTGAGCATATCCTGCTGGGCCTGCTGCGGGAGAATACCGGTGTGGCTGCCAACGTACTGCAAAATAACGGGGTAGACGCCCTGCAATTGAAAGAGATGATCAAGGAACTGCTGGTGCCGGAAAGTTCGGTACTGATCGCGGAGCGGGATGGATATTCTCCGCGGGCGCTGGCTATTTTGGAGGAGGCCCACAAACAGGCGGAACGGTTCCACAGCGATAAGACAGGTACGGAACATATTCTGCTGGCGCTTTTAAAAGAAGGGGAGAATGTGGCCGTGCGGCTTCTTAATACCATGGGCATCTCCGTACAGAAACTCTATGTAGACGTACTGGTGGCCATAGGGGAAGACGGTGCTCTCTACAAGGAGGATTTGGGTAGAAAACAGAATAAAAAGAAGAGTGCCACGGCTACTTTGGATCAGTATAGCCGTGACCTGACAGCCCTTGCCAGGGAAGGCAAGCTGGATCCCGTGATAGGCAGGGAGGATGAGATCACGCGGGTGGTGCAGATCTTAAGCCGCCGGACGAAGAATAATCCTTGTCTGGTAGGAGAACCGGGTGTGGGTAAGACAGCTGTGGTGGAAGGACTTGCCGCCAGGATCGTGGTGGGTGATGTGCCTTTTACCGTGCAGAATAAGAGACTTCTGACCCTGGATCTTTCCGGTATGGTGGCGGGCAGTAAGTACCGCGGCGAGTTTGAAGAGCGGATCAAGAAAGTGATCAAAGAAGTGATAGATGATGGCAATATCATCCTTTTTCTGGATGAAATGCACACCATTATCGGCGCAGGCGGCGCGGAAGGTGCGATTGACGCCTCCAATATCCTGAAGCCTTCTCTGGCCAGAGGGGAGATTCAGCTGATCGGCGCCACTACCATTGCGGAGTACCGCAAGTATGTGGAGCGGGATGCCGCTTTAGAGCGCAGGTTCCAGCCGGTGACCGTGGAGGAGCCTACCATTGAGGAGGCGGAGAATATCCTGCGCGGCATTGCCCATAAGTATGAGGAACACCATAGAGTCACCATCACGCCGGAGGCGATCAGCGCCGCGGTGGCATTGTCGGCACGCTATATCAATGACAGAAATCTGCCGGATAAGGCCATCGACCTGATTGACGAGGCATCGGCGGCGGTGCGTCTGCACGTGACCAAACAGCCGGATAAATTACAGGAATTATCGGAAGAAATCAAGAAGATTGACTTGCAGATAGAGCGGTCGATTCGGATGGAGGCCTTTACCCAGGCGGCGGAGTTGAAGAAACAGCAGGAAGCCTGTATCAGGAAATATGACCGTCTTATCAGGCGTATGGAGCAGGAGGAAGAAAAGCGTGCCTATATTGTCGGTGAAAATGAGATTGCCGAGGTAGTGGCGCTGTGGACCAAGATTCCGGTCAAGAAACTGGCGGAGAAAGAGAGCGAAAGACTGTTAAAACTGGAATCCATCCTGCATAAGCGGGTGATCGGCCAGGAGGAAGCCGTAGTGGCTGTAGCCAAGGCCATGCGCCGCGGCAGAGTGGGACTGCAAGATCCCAACCGTCCCATCGGTTCTTTCCTGTTCTTAGGGCCTACGGGCGTGGGAAAGACAGAACTCTCAAAGGCATTGGCGGAAGCCATGTTCGGTTCTGAGAATGCCCTGATCCGGGTGGATATGTCAGAGTACATGGAAGGGCATTCCGTATCGAAAATGATCGGTTCACCGCCGGGATACGTGGGATTCGAGGAGGGCGGCCAGCTTTCGGAGAAGATTCGCAGAAATCCCTATTCGGTAGTGCTTTTTGATGAGATAGAGAAGGCGCATCCGGATGTGTTTAATGTACTGTTGCAGGTACTGGATGACGGCCATATCACAGATTCCAAAGGACGGAAAGTGAGTTTCAAGAACACCATCCTGATCATGACTTCCAATGCGGGGGACCATCGTATCATCGATCCAAAAAATCTGTTATTTTGTGACTCAGAGACCGAACAGCAGAGTTATGATAAGATGAAGGGCAAGGTTATGGAAGAGGTGAAGCGCCTCTTTAAACCGGAGTTCATCAACAGGATCGATGAAATTATGGTATTCCATCCGCTTGGCCGTGAGGATATGAAACAGATCATTACCCTGTTGTCCAGGAATCTGACCAGGCGCTGTAAGGAGCAGATGGATATCGACCTTACGATCACCTCGTCCGTGAAGGAGCATCTGATCACAAAGCATATGGATGTGAAGATGGGCGCCCGGCCGATGAAGCGGGCCATCCAGTCAGAGATAGAGGACGCGCTGGCGGAGGAGATTCTCTCCGGCAGAGTGAAACGCGGTGACAGCGTGTCGGTGGGACTGAAAAATAAAAAGGTTTCTTTCACGGTTCGCGCGTGAGAGATCTAAATAACATAAAACTTAGGAGGAAAACACAATGGCTGTAGTAGACGAGTTATTGCGCACAGAAGAGGACGGCACCATCAGTTTTGGAAATCATAAGCTGGCTGCTAAGGCAAAGGTGGAAGACTATGAGCATGGCGGAGATCTGTATAAGGTCAAGACCTATAAGGAACTGACCAAATTGGAGAAGAACGGCATGTTTGCCTATGAATCTGAGCCGGGAACCAGCGTGAACGGTTTTACGGAGACGGAAAACGGCGTTGCGTTTACGGTGGAAGGCGATGAGGATGCCCAGATTACCGTGGGACTTGAAGAGGATACCGAATATGACGTATATCTTGATGATGTCAATGCGGGCAGGATGAAGACCAACCTAAGCGGCAAGTTAAATATCAGCGTGGAACTGGCCAGTGCCGGCGAAGTGAAGGTCAGGATTACAAAATAAGATTGCACAAGGGAAAATGAGCGAAGAATTTGGAACTTCTCAGTTGGCGGGTGTCAGGTGGGAAGTTCTGTTTCTTTGGAGGGAGAAGGAGCATATATGGCAAAAGGGAAAACGACAGTTTTTTTCTGTCAGAATTGTGGATATGAGTCTTCCAAGTGGATGGGCCAGTGTCCGGGGTGTAAGGAATGGAATACCATGGTGGAGGAGAAAGCGCCCGCAAAGAGCAAGAGCAGTGCAGGCGGGAGTTCCCGCAGGCAGGAAAGTTCTGTACCCACCAGTCTGACAGCGGTAGACATACAGGAAGAAGAACGGATGACCACCCATATGGCGGAACTGGACAGGGTGCTTGGCGGCGGTATCGTGCCGGGTTCCCTGACATTGGTGGGCGGTGATCCGGGGATTGGCAAGTCCACCCTGCTCTTGCAGGTGTGCAGGCATATGGCGGCGGACGGCCATAAAGTGCTCTATATTTCCGGGGAGGAGTCCTTAAGACAGATCAAGATCCGGGCCAACCGTATCGGCAGTTTTGCGGATAACCTGTTTCTTCTGTGTGAGACCAGCCTGGAGATCGTGGAGCAGACAATCCGCAGTCAGATGCCGGCGATCACCATTATTGATTCCATCCAGACCATGTATCATGAGGAGATTTCCTCGGCGCCGGGCAGCGTATCCCAGGTGCGGGAGTCCACCAATGTACTGTTGCAGCTGGCCAAGGGCCTGAATATCTCCGTCTTTATCGTGGGACATGTGACCAAGGAAGGTACGGTGGCCGGTCCCAGGGTTTTAGAGCATATGGTGGATACAGTGCTCTATTTTGAAGGCGACAGGCATGCATCTTATCGGATACTGCGCGGTGTGAAGAACCGTTTCGGTTCCACCAATGAGATTGGCGTCTTCGAGATGAAGGAAGAGGGACTGGTGGAGGTCAAAAATGCTTCCGAGTTCATGCTGAGCGGCAAGCCGGAAGGAGCCAGCGGTTCGGTGGTGTCCTGCTCCATGGAGGGGACAAGGCCCATGCTTTTGGAAATCCAGGCTCTGGTATGCCGCAGCAATTTCGGGATTCCCAGACGCCAGGCAACGGGCATGGATTTTAACAGGCTCAACCTTTTGATGGCCGTGTTGGAGAAACGGCTGGGATTGCAGATGTCAGACTGTGACGCCTATGTGAATCTGGCGGGAGGTATGCGGATCATGGAACCGGCCATAGACCTGGGGGTATCCATGGCGGTGGTGTCCAGCTTTAAGAACCGGGTCATTGATGATAAGACCATTGCCTTTGGGGAGATTGGCCTAAGCGGCGAGGTGCGCGGCGTTTCCATGGCTGCCCAGCGGGTAAATGAGGCGGCCAAATTGGGATTTACCACCTGTATTCTGCCGGAGGTCAACCTGAAGCAGGTCAAATCAGCGGCAGGAATGAAGCTGATCGGTGTTAAGAGTGTGCAGGATGCCATAGATCTGATATAGGATGTCTACAGTATATTTTGAGGGAATATATGTTTGGATATGTTCAACCTTATATTTTTGTGGTAGGATAATGTGGATATGATATAGATTTTTCGTTATCATGTCAGGTGAGATGAAATGTCTGCTTCACAGCCGCTTGATTTCCTGCTGACATGATAAAATGCATCCTGGAAATGGAATTTTACAGGGAAACGGATAAAGGAGCCGCTATGGACGAGCATATGCAGGAACCTCAGAAAAATCAGGTGCCTGGGTATCCGAATGGTACACAGAAGAAAAAACGAAGCAGTTGGAAGAATGTGCTGTTAGTGCTGATGGAGGTCAGCGTACTTTTAATTGCTGTCTTTATATTGTATGTGGTCACCAGGACCACGGAAGAAGTGGAGCGCCGGGAGATTGATGAGGAGCAGATCATCATCAATGAGGAAGTAGAACAGCAGATTGAGGAAGAAGAGAAAGTCGAGGAAAAAGGCTATCGCAACATTGCACTCTTCGGTGTGGATGCCAGGAACGGTGAACTGGGCAGGGGAACCAGAAGTGATTCTATTATCATTGCCAGCATCAATCAGGATACCCAGGAGATCAAACTGATTTCGATATTCCGTGATACATTTCTGAATCTGAGCAACGACACTTACAACAAATGTAATGCGGCTTATGCCCAGGGCGGGCCGGAGCAGGCGATCAATATGCTCAACGCCAACCTGGATCTGGACATTACGGATTATGTGACCATTGGTTTTGCAGGACTGATCGATGCGGTGGATGCGCTGGGCGGCGTGGAGATGGAGATCACGGATGCGGAGATTTCCCATTTAAATAATTATCAGCTGTGCATGGCAGAAGAACTGAAGGTAGACTATATCCCTGTAGAGCATAGCGGCAAGCAGCTGCTCAACGGTATGCAGGCTACGGCTTATTGCCGGATCCGTTATACCAAGGGGGATGATTTTAAGCGGGCTGAGAGACAGCGGAATGTGCTGATGGCCATGATGGGAAAGGCCCAGGGTGCTTCTGTAGGGGAACTGACTGATATGGTCAATGCGGTACTGCCCCAGGTGGAGACATCCCTAAATGTCAATGAAGTCCTGAGTGTGCTTGGAAGTGTGGCAGGTTACAGCGTGGTCACCAGCGATGGTTTTCCCTTTGACGGCAGCAGGGTCGGCGCCAATGTGGGCAGCAAAGGAAGCTGTGTGATTCCCTATGATCTGGAGGAGAATGTGAAATTGCTCCATGAAGCGCTTTATCCGGAAAAGGCATATGCCCCTTCCAGACGGGTGCAGGATATCAGTGATGAGATTGAGAAACTGACGGAAGAATATATAGAATAAATATGGAATAGAGGGCGGACAGGGTTCCGTTCAGAGGAAATATTGTACACGACAGCAGGTCTTTACAGACTGCTGTCGCGTTAAATTTCATGAAGGAGAGTTATCTATGGGAAAACTTCTGGTGTATTTAAAGCATTATAAAAAGGAGACGGTCTGCGCCCCCCTGTTTAAGATGCTGGAGGCCACCTTCGAGCTGTTCGTGCCGCTGGTGATGGCGGCCATTATCGATACGGGAATCAAGGGTGGAAATGTCTCCTATGTGTTGCAAATGGGACTTCTGCTGATCGCGCTGGGATTGATCGGTCTGGTCTGCTCTATCACGGCCCAGTATTTTGCGGCCAAGGCGGCGGTAGGCTTTTCCACCGGCCTAAAGCATGCGCTCTTCAGCCATATTCAGAGTCTTTCTTTCACGGAGATTGATACGCTGGGCACTTCCACCATGATTACCCGCATGACCTCGGATGTCAACCAGGTGCAGAACGGCGTCAATATGGTGCTGCGGCTTTTCCTGCGTTCTCCCTTTATTGTGTTCGGTGCCATGATCATGGCATTTACCATTGATGTAAAAGCGGCGATGATCTTTGTGGTGACCATTCCGCTCCTGTCGATCGTGGTGTTCGGCATCATGATGCTCACCATGCCCATGTACAGAAAGGTACAGGCCGGGCTGGATAAGGTGCTCGGTGCCACCAGGGAAAACCTTACAGGCGCCCGGGTAATCCGCGCTTTTAATAAAGAAGAGGAAGAGATAGAGCAGTTTGGAAGAAAGAACGCAGAACTTACCGATCTGCAACTTTTTGTAGGAAAAATCTCTGCATTGACCAATCCGGTCACATACATTATCATCAATGCGGCTACTATCTTCCTGCTCTATACAGGAGCGGTGCGGGTGGATGAGGGAACCATTACCCAGGGGCAGGTGGTGGCTCTGGTCAACTATATGTCCCAGATTCTGATCGAATTGGTCAAACTGGCCAACCTGATCATTACCATTACGAAGGCGCTGGCCTGCGCGAACCGGATCGAGAGCATTTTTGAAATGCAGTCTTCCATGACCTGGGAGGAGGCGGTAGATGGAGGGCATGATATTTCATATGCCGTAGACTTCGATCACGTACACCTGGCCTACGCCGGGGCAGGTGCGGAATCCCTCTCCGATATCGATTTTAAGGTAAAAAAAGGACAGACCATAGGCATCATCGGCGGTACGGGATCCGGAAAGTCTTCCCTGGTCAATATGATCCCCCGGTTCTATGATGCCACCCAGGGGGCCGTGCGGATAGATGGGAAAGATGTGAGAAACTATTCCATGGAAGAACTGCGGCAGAAAGTGGGCGTGGTCTTACAGAAAGCGGTTTTGTTTGCAGGGACCATCCGGGAGAACCTGCTCTGGGGTAAGGAGGATGCCACGGAGGAAGAATTGTGGGAGGCTCTTGCCATAGCCCAGGCCAAAGAGTTTGTGGAAGGCAAGGATGGCAGGCTGGATGCGGTGGTGGCCCAGGCGGGCAGGAACCTTTCCGGCGGACAGAGACAGCGTCTGACCATAGCCAGGGCGCTGGTAGGAAAGCCGGAGATCCTGATTCTGGATGACAGCGCTTCGGCTCTGGATTATGCCACCGATGCGGCACTGCGCAAGGCATTGCGGGAACTGCCGGGGGAGATAACGGTGTTTATCGTGTCCCAGCGGGCATCCTCCATTCAGCATGCGGATCAGATCATTGTGCTGGATGACGGCCTGATGGTGGGCTGCGGCACCCATGAAGAACTATTGCGGGATTGTGAAGTGTACCAGGAAATCTATTATTCACAGTATCCAAAGACAGAGAGTGTATAGGGAAAGGCGGGAACAATCATGACAGGACAGAGAAAAACCCTGGGAAAGGTCTTACGATATATTAAAAAATACTGGTTCTATCTGGCAGTCTCTATTGTGATGGCATCTGTCACCGTGGCGCTGACATTATATCTGCCCATATTGACCGGTAGAGTCATAGATTTGGTGATCGGTGTGGGGCAGGTAGATTTTGCAGGTGTCTTCAGAATCCTCAGACAGATGGCTGTGATCATCGCCCTGACGGCGTCAGCACAGTGGATTATGAACGTATGCAACAATAAGATGACTTACCGTATCGTACAGGATATCAGAAACGAGGCTTTTCAGAGAATAGAGATTCTGCCTTTGAAATATATAGACGCTCACTCCTACGGCGAGGTGGTGAGCCGCGTGATCGCGGATGTGGATCAGTTTGCGGACGGACTGCTGATGGGATTTACCCAGTTTTTTACCGGGGTGATCACAATTCTGGGTACATTGGGATTTATGCTCAGTGTCAACGTAGCTATCACGGGTGTCGTTGTGCTGGTGACACCACTGTCGTTTTTTGTGGCAGGCTTTATTGCCAAAAAGACTTTTGCCATGTTCAAATTGCAGTCTGAGACCAGAGGAGAACAGACGGCCCTGATCGAAGAGATGATCGGCAATCAGAAAGTGGTGCAGGCTTTTTCCCATGAGGATGAAGCACTGGAGGAATTTGATGAGATCAACGAAAGATTGCAGGATTGTTCTCTGCGGGCCATCTTTTTCTCCTCCATTACCAATCCATCGACCCGCTTTGTCAATAATCTGGTGTATGCCGGCGTGGCGGTGACCGGTGCGGTCTATGCAATCCGGGGCGGTATCAGTGTGGGACAGTTATCCTGTTTCCTGACCTATGCGAACCAGTATACCAAACCTTTCAATGAGATATCGGGTGTGGTGACAGAATTGCAGAATGCCCTGGCCTGTGCGGCGCGTATCTTTGCCCTGATCGAAGAAGAGCCGCAGGTGCCGGAGCAGGCGGATGCCAAAGTACTGCACAATGTGGAGGGCAGGGTGGATCTCTCCCATGTGGCCTTTTCCTATGTACCTGAAAAACAGCTGATCACAGACTTCAACCTGTCCGTTCAGCCCGGACAGCGGGTGGCGATTGTGGGTCCTACGGGCTGCGGCAAGACTACGGTCATCAATCTGCTGATGCGGTTTTATGATGTAAATGAGGGTAAAATCTGCGTAGATGGCGCAGACATTCGGGAAGTGACCAGAAAGAGCCTGCGGGCTAATTATGGTATGGTGTTGCAGGAGACCTGGCTAAAAGCGGGGACAATCCGGGATAATATTGTGATGGGGAAACCCAATGCGACAGAGGAAGAGATCATTGCTGCGGCGAAGGCATCTCACGCGCACAGCTTTATCAAGAGACTGCCTCAGGGATATGATACGCTTATCGGTGAGGATGGAGGAAGCCTCTCCCAGGGACAGAAGCAGCTTCTGTGCATCACCCGCGTTATGCTGTGCCTGCCGCCGATGCTGATTTTGGACGAAGCGACATCATCTATTGATACCAGAACAGAAATCCGGATTCAAAAGGCCTTTGCCACCATGATGCAGGGGCGCACCAGCTTTATCGTGGCCCACAGACTTTCTACCATCAGGGAGGCTGATGTGATTCTGGTCATGAAAGACGGCAATATCATAGAACAGGGGAATCATGAGACACTGCTGGCGAAGAAAGGGTTCTATGCGAACCTTTATGAGAGTCAGTTCGCTTCATAATAGGAGCCGTCCTGATTGTAGTCCATGGATTCCGAACGGATATCGGTGATGACACCGTCCTCCCAGATAAAAGTAAGGTAGCGGTAGACTACTTTGTGGCTGGCAAGATAGGAATCATCGGTCAGAAAGGTGAGCAGATCAGACGGTTCAATCTCGTTTTCCTCACAGAACAGTTCCATGTCCAGGGGCTGGCCATCAATGAAAAAGGTAGGCAGGATGATGGAATGGATGGTATCGAATGGGATTTCGTCCATAGGGAGAAACTGATAGGATGTATCTTCCTCTACAGCGGAGAATATCATATAGTCCTGATAAGCGGCCCGAAAGGCCCCGGCATCGTCACCAATCTTGATACCGCGGCTGGTAGAGCCGTTTTCTGCGTCCAGCTTATAATCTTCCAGGGTCAGAAGCGGTGTTTCCTCACCGCAGGCACATAATATGCAAGAAGCCAGACAGAGTATCAGCAGGCTTATGATTGTCTTTTTCATGAATCGTCAGTTCCCTTCGTCATTTTTCCTGTGTAAAATATAAATATAAATGTAAATATAAATATAGATGTGAATACTGCGCCGTCAGGCATCGGAGTATGCAACTTAAAAACCCGTGAGGGTAACTCACGGGTTGATGACAGGGGCAGTAGGAATCGAACCCACATCGATGGTTTTGGAGACCACTGTTCTACCTTTGAACTATGCCCCTTTCTATGGTACGGCGGGTCGCATGCAAACCGCCGAGAGTTATTATAGCACAGGTGGGGTAGTTGTGCAAGAGGGAGAATGGATTTTATCGGAATGAGGAAGAGACGAAAGAAGCCTCGCATAAAGCGAGGCCTCCTGGATAATAACTACAGTCTTCTTAAATGCCCTATAGGCACAGTTTTGACAGCATATAGCTGTCTGACAGTGTTATTATAGAATATAATATTCCCACAGTCAACTAGAATATGTATAATTCCTTGATTTTGTCGTTTATTTTATCCATGGTAGTATTGGAAAATTGTATCCCTGACAAGACATCTTTGCTCCCTTTTGGATCAAATATACGTTGTTTGCTGATGGTGGTTATCTGTTCAATCTTGGCGATACTTCCATCTTTCATTCTTTGCAGCTCAAATTTGATTCTTTCTAAATAGGTTTCTTCATCTCGCAATGCACTTAAGACTTCTGTTTGCGTGGTGATAAATTTTTGGGTATGTGTAATTGCATGTTTCACAGATTGCTCAGGGTCACCTTTGGAAGAAAGAGACTTTAATGCATTCAGTAGAAGTTGGGCAGTGTTGAGTGTGTTATTGTATTTATCTCGTTCCTTATTTAATTTCTCTAAAGAGGTATCGTACTTTGATTTTAAGCGATTATATAATTCACGGCCCAAATCCACGTCTCGTTCATATATCTTTCTTTCTTCTTTTATTGAGGTTAGAGGAATCACTGTAATGGTCTTAGAGTTATGTTTATTATTTTTGTCTAAAACAATGGCGTATCTAAGGCCGCCCTGCTCACTCCCAATGTTAAAACCTAAGTTTACCTTGATTACATCTCCGCGTTTATAAGATTTAATTTTAGAGGCATCGAAGCTTTTTTCCTGAGAAATGTAAAGCTGAAAATCTTTCAGCCAATAACTGATTAAATCTGCACGTTTGGCATCTGTGGGTGTTTGTATTAATGAATCTAAAAAGGATGATAAATTTGATATGGTTTCATCTTTATGAACCTGTATTTCTTCTTTTGTCTTTATTTTACTCATTTTACTTTAGCTCCTGAATTTTAATAAAATATTTATATGATTAGAAAATGATATATGCTAAAATTTGATTATTAATCACCAGAATCTTAAATAAAATTATATATATAAATAAAATAAAAATCAATAGAAACAAATATAGTTCAAATAAAACGTGCTTCCTTCCAGGCAATATCAATAAAATGATGCAAATTATATAGGAAGCATACATGGATTTTGATTTTCGTACCATGGATGTAGAGGAGGCCGCGGAACAGATCAGATATGTTTACAGTTATGGGGAATGGCGGAAATACAGTGGAAATCTTTATCCAGGAGGAAGAGGGGGTAAGGCAGGCTCTATCCACTCTGATTCCTGCATCATCAAGAATTCTCATAACTAAACCGGTACTTTGCGGCGACAATGCTCTGTTTCCCTATATAGACCAATTCGTTGTGGGTGTCGTATAGTTCCGTGTAGAGCAGGAAAAGAGGATCCCCCGGCGAGATGTCTAACAGGGCAGCGTGCTTGCCCGAGGCCTTGATCGCATCGATATAGGAGTGCTGGGAACAGCCAATGGTCACGCCTTTTAAGCGGAACAGGTCATAGAGGGAGCCGTCCAATGGTTCTGTGAGCAGAAAAGAATACTTATCATACAGATAATAATTATTTTCCAGCATCACGGGCATACCGTCTGCGGAGCGGACGCGCTGGATGAAGATAACAGAGTTGTCCTGAAAGGCCGGATGCTCCGGGACCTCGGGATCGCCTGCCAGCATAATCCTGCGTTCTGTCACCAGGGCGGAAGGTACCATGCCGTTTGCCTGACAGGACTCGGAAAAACTTATGGTATGTTCAATCTTGCGGAAGATCCGTTTTTCCTGTACAAAAGTTCCCTTGCCCTGAAGTTTTACCAGCATACCTTCTTTACACAATTCATCAATGGCACGTCTGATGGTAATCCTGCTCACCTGATATTGATCGATCAATTCCAGTTCTGTGGGAATCTTATGCCCTGCCGCATAGATTCCGTTCTTGATCTTTTCGTAGATATCATCCTTTATCTGCTCAAACAGAGGAGTAGTGCTTTCTTTATGTAAGTTCATCTGATCACACATGATCCAATCATCCTGAGAAGGGTGCTTGGATCTTCCTTTCTCACAAAAAATTATCCTATGGAAAAGTATACTATAAAGATAATAACATTACAATACGTATTGTGAAAACATCACATGTAATACCTATATAATAAAAGATTATATAAAAATTTGTTTGGTATATACAAAAAATATGTGAAAGTTGGACAATAAAAATGTATTAAGTCACGAAAATTATATGATGTTAAACATTATAATTGAATATAACGTTATATGATGATATAATCAATTCACAAAATAAATCAGAGGAAGGAGGACAAAAAATGGGTGTAAATGTGATAGCTGATGAAGTGCTTGTTTCGACCTGTATCTATGATTCCGTATCGAAAGAACCTTATGCCGGATATGTTGTGATCAAGGGAGATTCCATTCTGGAAGTGGGAAAAGGAGAAGTCCCGGAGAAGTACAGGGATGCATCGATTACATACCATGATTACAAAGATGCAACAATCTGTGCCGGTTTTGGCGACACGCATACGTTTTTTACCGGATTTATCATCGACAATCTGGGAATTGATCTGACAGGAACGGAAGATTTGGATCAGTTGGAGAACGTTGTGCGTAAGGCGCTTACGGATAAGGACGCAAGTGTGGTCTTTGGAAATAATTTAAGTCCTGCATTGGCGAATCAGAGTCAGACGGAAGAACTGCTAAACGAAGTAAGTCCCAGGGTGCCGGTGGTATTATTTGTGCCAGGGCATGGCACCTGCGCCATGAATCAGAGAGCGCGGGAAGAATTTGGCTTTAACCCACAGAAATGTTATGCGGAAGCCCTGTATAAGATTATGGGAATCTACTTAAACGATAGAACCTTTGTGGATGGGCAGCTTACCGCATATATGGATATGCTGAATGCGCGTGGGGTGACTTCGGTAAAGGAGATGGGCTTTGATGACTTCTATGGTTTCACGGATGTATTGAAAGAATTTGATGACCAGGAGAAGCTGACTGTGCGGATCTCTTTTATGTCACAGCCGGTCGGTGCACCTGCCAACATAGAATACGGCAGGGAGATGCGGGAGAGGTTTCAGTCAGAGTTCGTCAGATTCTCAGGATACAATCAGATGACGGACGGGTTGATCCTGGCAAGGCAGGGGCATCTGACAGAACCCTATGAAGGCACTTCCACAGTATGTGAAAAGGAAATCGATTACGACACCATAGAGAAAGAAGTATTGCTTGCAGATGAAAACGGTTTTCGGTTCACGCTCCACGCGGAGGGAGACGGCGCTTTTCGCAAAATTCTGGATATCTATGAGAAATGCCGCAGAAATGAGGACGGAAGCCTGCAAAACAGGCATGGCATCACGGATCTGGAACTGACCATGCCGGAGGATGAAAAGAGAATGGCAGCGCTTAACGCCTTCGGCGAGATTTATGCGCAGGTGTATGCACTGGATACTTACGAGGGCTATGTGGAAGCCTATAAAAAGGTCGTAGGGAAAAGGCAGGAACGTTATCTGAATTACAGGTCTTTGGTCGATCACGGTGTAAGGCTGTGCGGGGCAACGGATTTACCGCTCTTGATCCCGAGTATTCCCGAATCCATCTACTACGGCTGTGCCAACTATGGGATGGACAGGAAGGAGAGGATCAATCCTGCTAATGGCCTGACGATTGCTGAGATGCTGGATGCCTGGACGATCAACAGCCAGTATGCGATGCAAAGAGAGGATATCCTCGGCACACTGGAAGCCGGGAAACGGGCGGATATCGTTATCTTTACCGGAGATCTGTTCCACACACCGATGGAAGAGATCCTGGAGGTGGAAGTGGAGAGAACGATTGTAAATGGACAGGAAGTGTATCACAAAAGCAGATAGTTGAGAATGGGAGGAAAGAAATGGCAGAAACCGCAAAAGCAAAATTAACGGGCAAGATGCTCGGTGTACTGTTTATATTTGGATTTGTCAATGCAATCATGTATACATTCCCATATGTGAGATATGTGTTTTATGAACAGCAGATTATCGCGATGGGAATCAATAATACGCAGTCAGGACAGCTCATGTCGATCTACTCACTGTGTATGATGGCAAGTATGATACCGGGAGGCATCCTGGCGGACAAGTTTTCCACGAAGAAATGTCTGGTCTATTCCGTACTGGTATCCTTTGTTGCAATTTGTATCTATGCGTTTACCATGACTTTTACGGTAGCGTGTTTTGTATGGTTTATGGTAGGTATGTCCACCAACTTCGTGTTCTGGTGCGGTATTACCAAAGCGGTAGGCATGGTGGGGGACGCCGAGACACAGGGCTCCTGTTACGGAATCTATTATGCGTCTTCCGGTATCATATCGGCAATCTTGAATGCAATCTGTCTCTGGGCAAGTGGATTTTCGGAGGATCCCACGACCTCTTTCATGATCGCTATGTGGGTCATGGCAGGCGGCACGCTCTTAGCGGCGCTTCTGGTAATTGTTTTCTTTAAAGAAAAAGAGGTAGAGGCAGCCAGTGAGGATGACACCTTCCAGTTTAAGTATGTGGGAGCTGTCTTGAGAAACCCTATGACATGGTTGATCGCCATTATGGTTATGTGTGCATATGGCCTCTACACCAGCGTATCCTATTTCTCCCCTTATTTGACAGATGTGCTGGGAATCCCGTTAGTTAATTCCACACTGCTCAACATTGTGAGGAGTAACCTGATGAACCTGTTGTGTCCGGTGGGAGGCTACATCATAGACCGTGTGTTTAAATCCGCTAACAAATGGTATATTACCGCATTTGCGATCACCACGGCAATCTATGCGGGTGTTATGATCATGCCTGACACGGTGAGCCCGGGGCTTGCAACTTTTGTATCCTTACTGCCCAGTATGGTGGCAATGATGCTTTACGGTGTGATTTGGTCCGGCCTCAGGGAGTGTAAGTTCAAGGCGGCCTATTTTGGAACGGTCATCGGTATCGGTTCAATTCTGGGATATACACCTGACTTCTTCTACTTTACGATCTTCGGAAAGTGGATGGACACTTATGGCAATGCAGCTTATAAGATGATCTTTGGTTTCTTAATGGCAACAGCAGTTCTTGGTATGGTACTGGCAATCATAATGAGAGTTCTCATTAGCAGAAATAAAGAGAAAGTTGAGGAATAGATGCGATGTATGTAGCAGATTATGACGTAGTGAAATTAGTAGATGAGATTCAGAGAGAAAACGGAACAATCTCGGAGGTATATTTTGTGGCGTGCGGCGGGTCTTTGATCGACCTTTATTCCAGTAATTATTTCGTAAACAGGGAGTCAACCTCCATGATCGCAGACTGGATTCCCAGCAAGGAATTTGTCCTGACACCGCCGAAACGTCTGGGCAAAGGATCTCTTGTCTTTATCTGTTCCCACGGCGGGAATACGAAGGAAACAGTGGAAGCCGCGGATGTGGCGATTGCGGCGGGAGCATTTGTCATCTCTTATACCCATGACGATACCAGCAAGTGTGCCAGCGATAAGTATCATGCGATCGTATACAAATGGGAGCCGGAGACACCGCAGGAAGAAAAACCCATGTGTATTACATACGGGATTTTAAATGAACTGATCCACCGCCAGGAGCCGGCCTATACGTTGTATGAAGGCATGAAGGATGGCATTGTCAAATGTGATGGGATTATCCGTAAAGCAATGAAGACATATCAGAATAAAGCGTGGAATTTTGCGGAGCATTATTACAAGGCCCCCTTCCTTTATATCATGTCTTCCGGGGCTGCCTATGCGCAGGCATACGGGTTCGCCATCTGCTCCCTGCAGGAGATGCAGTGGATGGACTGCTGTTACCTGAATACGGCGGAATATTTCCATGGCCCCTTTGAGGTGACGGATGAGGAACATCTCTATATCCTGATGATGTCGGTGGGCAAGACCAGGGAGATTGACCTTCGTGCCAGGGCGTTCTTGGAGAAATATGCGAAAAAATACGAGATCATTGATGCGGCTGAATGCGGCCTGGAGAGTATCGATGAAAACTGCGTGGATTATTTCAATGCAGCATTGTTTTATGAGATGAGCGTGCTGTACAGAACGGCAATCCAGAACAAGACCGGGCATCCGTTAGATATGAGAAGATACATGGGTGTGGTGGAATACTAGTGTGAGAAGAACATTAGGAAGAAGTTCCAAAGGCGTCCCGCCATGGAACGCGGGGCGCTGGGAATTTCGTAATATATGTAGGAAGGAGAAGGTTTCTGATGAAATATGATGTGAGTGTGGTTGGGTTCGGTGATAATGTGGTGGATATTTATACCCATATGAACCGTCAGTATCCGGGAGGGAATTGTGTGAACCTGGCGGTGTATGCAAAGATGTTCGGGGCAAAAAGATGCGCCTACATGGGATATTTTGGTACCGATGTCAATGCGGATCATGTGATTGAGACTCTTCGTAAAGAGAAGATCGAGATGGTAAAGTGTAAGAAGATACCAGGTGAAAACGGGTATTCCAGATGTATGCTGCAAGATGGCGACCGGGTATTTCTTGATTACAACGAGGGCGGGGTCAGAAGCCGCCATATCTATGAACTGGATGAATTTGATCTGGAATATCTTGCCCAGTTTGACCTGGTGCATTCCGGCAACTACTGCTATATGGAGAGCCAGCTTCCGAAGATCAAAGATGCCGGCCTGCCGTTATCTTTTGATTTCTCTGATGATTCGGATGACGCATATTATGAAAAGATTGCGCCCCTTGTGACTTACGCGTTCTGTTCTTTTCCGGGCAATGACGAGGAGACAAAGGAACATCTGAAAAAGATTGCCGCTTACGGGCCGAAGATCGTATGTGCATCCAGAGGATCGAAAGGTTGTATGCTGTATGCAAATGGCAAATTCTATATGCAGGCGGCGGTGCCCATTGATGAGGTAGTTGACACTATGGGTGCGGGGGATTCCCTGATCACTACCTTTATGGTGGGATATCTGGATGCTGTCAAACGGGGTGTGGAAGAAGAGACTGCAATCCGGGAGAGCATTGCCGAGGCAGCGGTGTTTGCTTCCAAAACATGCCAGATGGAAGGGGCCTTTGGTTATGGCAGGGAAATCCTGATGGAGAAACTGAGGGCATAAACAGGTATACATTGTAAAGGAAAAAGGTACAATGAAACAGGCATGGAAAGAATTAGATAAAAGAGTATATATCATGACATTTTCCATTATCATGCTGTTGGTGGTACTACTGGGACTGTGCCCGGAAATCATGAAAGTGGGTATTGAGAGGGCATATTACCTTGTGGTGGGCAGGTTTGGGTGGATGTATGTAGCAGCCAATGGCGGATGTTTTCTGTTGTTCTTCTATCTGTGTTTCAGCAAATATGGCAGCATTAAGCTTGGAAAACCTCAGGACAAACCGAGGTTTTCCACTTTCAGCTGGGCGGCCATGATCTTTACTTCCGGGGCCGGTTCCAGCACGGTGATCCTTGGTTTCGCAGAGCCGCTTTATTATCTGACAGATACCCCCTTCCATATTCAGCCGATGTCCGAGGAGGCATACGAATATGCGCATATGTATGGACAGTTTCATTGGGGACTCAGTGCATGGGCATTTTATGTGCCGGCAATCGTTGCCATTTCCTATATGCTTTATATTCGGGAGAGCCGGGATGTGAAGCTGTCTAATACCATGTCGCCGTTGTTGGGGAAGAAGTTCCGGGACAGCTGGGCAGCCAAGATTTTGGATACGGTGGTGGCGGTGGGGATTGTAGCGTCCATCACCACATCCCTGGGACTCGGTGTGCCGGTCATGTCACGATTGATTTCCGACCTGACCGGTATTCCGGATGGAAGAGGAATTCAATTGTTTGTATTTACAGTCTGGTTTTTGATTTTTGGCTGGAGCGTGTTTCGTGGATTGGAGAACGGCATTCAGAAACTGACCAATATTAATATGAAGATTATCTTTGCATTTCTTCTGGTCTTTTTGGTGGTGGTGCCGGCGGGAGAGATATTTGGCATGGAGTTGAACAGCATAGGGCTGTACTTGCAGAACCTTCCGCGTATGGTCTTCTATACGGATCCTTTCGGGGACAGGACATTCGTTTCCGGCTGGACCATGTTCTACTGGGCCTGGTGGCTGATCTTTATTCCGATCATGGGTATTTTTATCGCCAAGGTGTCAAGAGGGAGAACCTTGCGGCAGGTACTGATGGGACAGATGCTGTGGGGTACACTGGGGTGCTGTACATTCTTAGCGATACTTGGCGGGTATTCCCTCTATCTACAGAAAAACGGCATTGTGGATCTGGTATCCATCCTTGCAGCAGAGGGAAATGAGGGAGCGGTGTTGGCGATCATGCACACCCTGCCGTGGAGCAAGTTTTTTATTCTGGTGTTAGTTATTCTCTGTTTTGTCTTTCTGGCTACCACCATCGATTCTACGGCACTGGTGTTGGGGACGGCTACTTCCGAACGGCTGGATCCGGATAAGGATCCCCATCTGTATATCCGTTTCAGCTGGGCGGTAGCAATTTTTGCATTGTCGATCGCGCTGTCTTTTGTGGGCGGTCTCAAACTCGTCCAGAGTTTTGCCATCGTGTTGGGGTTCCCGCTTATCTTCATTGCGGTGCTGATTACAGTTTCTGTGTTAAAGGCTATCAGGCAGGATTATGGAGAGAAGAGCAGGGAGCAGATTATCAAAGAGGCACAATATGTTCAGGAGGAACAAGTAAGTGATCGTGCAGAATGAAGGGTTGGATTGGGAAGCGTGTAAAGGAGCGTTTATGATGAAAATGAATGAAGAATTACGGGTAGTTGCAGCGGGGTATTCCTGCATTGATCTGTATGATAAACTGGGTAAATTTTATCCCACGGGAAACGGTGTGGACTGGGGCGTTCATCTGAGCCGGTTAGGCGTTTCAGTCAGCGTGGTCAGCGCTGTAGGCTCGGACGCATACGGCGAGTCTATGCGACAGATGCTGGAGCAGGAAGGGATTGACGTATCACATCTGCGTGTGGAACAAGGGGATACCTGCCTGCAAAAAATGGATTTGATCGATGGAGTGGACAGGGTGCACCTGGAAGCTGTTGAAGGTGTTATGGAACACTATGAATTATCAAAAGAAGATAAAGATTATGTGAAGACCTTTCCCTATGTACATACGGATTTGTTCGGAAATGTGTTAAAGGATTTAAGAGAGTTTCGGGAAGCTGGTGTGAAGGTAATATTGGATTATTCGGTTTACAGTGACGACCCGGAATACAACTGTGACGAAAATTTTAAGAATACCGACTATGTGTTTCTTTCTTATACGGAAGAAGACGAATATATAAGGGAGCATCTTAAGAGAATCAAAGGACTGGGGCCTGAGATTGTCACCGCGACCTTAGGTGCAAATGGAAGTATCAGTTATGACGGGGAACGATTTTATCGTTATGGGATACAGCCGGCAAAAGTGGTCAATACCGTAGGGGCAGGAGATGCCTACATTGCCGGGTTTACTTACGGTGTCATGCAAGGATGGACAATACACGATTGTCAGAAGATGGGTGCGAAGATCAGTGCGGCGGCAATCTCAAAATTTGAACCATATTAAACCGCAGTAATTGTTTTGAAGTGAAAGAATGAGGGAAAACGTATGATAATAGACATGCATATTCATCCTGTTTTTTATGAATCCATCTGTCAGGATGAAAAAGAGTTGGAATTTCGCAAGAACACATTCGGTGTTTTTAAGCAGTCTCCCTATGATTTTGATGAGGTATTCCGGGAGATGGATTATGCCGGGGTTGACCGGGCCGCTATGCTGCCACTTGATCTGACAACTACGGAGGGCGGCTTTGTGGTGACCAATGAACAGGTGCAGAGTATCGTGGAAGCACATCCACAGCGCTTTATCGGCTTTGCCAGCGTGGATCCAAGGCGGGAAGACGCCCTGGAAGTGCTGGAGGATGCTTTTGGCAGATTACAGCTTAAGGGACTGAAATTAAACCCGGCTAAACAGCATTTCTTCCCGGACGAAGACTTTATGAAACCAATCTATGAGAAGTGTATCGCACATAATAAACCGATTCTTTTCCATGCAGGTTTGAGCTGGGAACCAAACGCGGTCACAGAGTATGCGCATCCCTTAAAATTTGAGCGGATAGCCATGCAGTATCCGCAGCTTAGAATTTGTCTGGCTCATTTTGCCTGGCCTTTTGTGCGGGAAATGGTAATGCTGATGATCAAGTATCCAAATGTGTATACGGATACGTCCGTACTTTATCTGGATTCCCCGGAAGAGTCCATCAGACGTCTGTTTACAGTTGATATGGGACCACTTTGGATGGATCGTGCGCTCTACAGGCAGGTGATGTTTGGTTCCAATGGGCCAAGATTTCGTCAATTTAAGCTGCTTCGTGCGTTGGAAAAGATTCCCATGCGGGAGTATGCACGGGAGGGAATCTATTATAAAAATGCACTGCGTTTTCTTGGAGAGGAGGATGTATAGATGGTAGATTTACAGGAAATCTATTGGAGCAGCGAGAAACCGGAGCAGTTTCATATGATTACCAGACAGGTTCATGAGATTGTGGAGAAGAGCCCGATAAAGCAAGGCATCGTGCTGGTTGTGACGGCTCACACAACTACAGGCATTATTGTGAATGAAGGACTGCCCTGTGTAGAGACAGATATCGGTGAGACACTGACAAGGCTGGTGCCGCTGGAGGCCGATTATGCACACGCGCATTTCTTGCCAAGCTATGGCGCTACAGGGAATAATTCCACTGGCCATATCAAAAGCCTGTTGTGCGGGAATCATTGTGTGTTTCCGGTGGTAGATGGAAAAGTTGTGTGTGGAAGCGCACAGGATATTTATATTGTAGAACTGGATGGGCCACAGACCAGAAAGGTTTACGTGGAGGTCATGGGAGAATAGAAAGGACAGGGAACTATGGAGCATATGGGATTGATAGACCGCAGGCAGATTGCGGGGATGAATATTCATTATATGATGTATTCGCTGGATTACTTCTTAGATTGTCAAAAGAAAGTAGGCATTGAGACAATAGAATTGTGGGCGGCATCGCCGCATTTTTACCTGGATGCAATGACCTATCAGGACTGTAAAGAGATTAAGCGAAAAATTGCGTCAAGAGGGCTGGAAGTGAAAGTTGTGACACCGGAGAACTGTACTTACCAGTATCAACTGGCGGCGCCGAAACCAATATTTTTTGAAAAGAGTTTCGCCTACTTTTCCAATGGTCTGAAAGTGGCAAGTGAACTGGGCTGCGGCATCATGCAGATCAATTCCGGCTGGGGGCTTTTTGACGAAGACAGAGAAGAGGCGTGGAAGCGTGCAAGAGAAATGATATCCAGACTGGCGGATGAAGCGAAAAAATATGATATCCTGCTCGCCATGGAGAGCCTGAGACCGGAGGAGTCACAGCTTATCACCACACTGCATGATGCCAAAAGGATGTTTGACGAAGTTTCCCATCCAAACCTGAAGATATTGATCGATACCACGGCTATGAGTGTGGCGGGCGAGACCATGGAGGACTGGTTCCAGGTGTTCGGGGACAATATCATACATACACACTTTATTGACAGCAATCCTTACGGTCATCTTGCGTGGGGTGATGGGAACCGGGATTTGAAGCTGTATCTGGAAACACTGCAAAAGTATCACTACAAGGGACTTTTAGGGCAGGAACTGACTTATGAGACCTATTATGGCAGACCGCTTGCGGTGGATGAGCAGAATATGAAGGCGTATGCGCCGTATATGCGGTAGAGTTGGATAAGAATAAGATATGCAAAGATTTATGGGAGACTGGGCAAGTCTCCTTCTTTGTGGTATTTAAAATCTGAAAAGAAAATGTAAAAATGTAAAAATGCTGTGCAGTATGGATTTGAGATTGTGTAAGATAATGATACTGTGTATAATGATTAAGTAGTATAGACAGTTGATGGATGGAAAGGAACTGACAAATATGGGAATGTATTTAAATAGTAAAGCGCCATATGAGATGTATAATAAAATCATACAGAATCCATATTATATCGATAAAACATCGCTGATAACAGAACTAATTCCATCGTTTGACAGTATAAACTGTTATTGTTGTATCACACGCCCGCGCCGATTTGGTAAAACGGTTATGGCCAATATGATAGCAGCATTTTTCGGTAAAACTGACAGAAAGGACAGAATATTTGATACGCTGTCTATCTCAGGGCATCCAGAGTATGAATCTCATCTAAACAAGCATGATGTTATTTCTGTCGATTTTAGCAGGGCGCCCAAAGGGTGCAAAAATTATGAACAGTATATTGCCCGCATTGAAAACGGGATTATGGAGGATCTGTCTGCGGTATATGCGGACTGCGATTTTAGTAGGGAAGATTCTGTGTGGGACGCTTTTCAGAAGATTTATGAACAGACAGATAATAAATTTTTGTTTGTGCTGGATGAATGGGACGCTGTTTTTCATATGCCGTTTATTTCCGAAGAAGACCAACAGGAGTACCTATTGTTTTTAAAATGGCTGCTCAAAGATCAATCTTATGTAGAATTTGTGTATATGACAGGTGTTCTCCCAATCGCAAAATATTCCAGTGGGTCTGAACTAAATATGTTTGCGGAATATGATATGACGACATCGGAGAAATTTGCAGAATATTTTGGCTTTTCTGATACAGAGGTAGACAGACTCTATGAAGTGTATGAGAAGAATGTCATAGTTCCAAAATTCAGCCGCGAGGAACTACGCATTTGGTATGATGGCTATTTTACTGCGACAGGGAGCAGGCTTTATAACCCTCGGTCGGTTGTTTTGGCTTTGACGGACAGCCAACTTAGAAATTATTGGACCAGTTCCGGCCCGTATGACGAACTGTTCTATTATATACGGCATAATGTCGAGGCTGTAAGGGATGATCTGGTACTTATGGTATCGGGAGAGCGTGTGCCGGCTGATATCGGACAGTTTGCGGCCGGTTCCATGGAAATCAGTTCCAGAGAACAGATTTATTCAGCAATGATAGTTTATGGACTCCTGACTTATGACAATGGTAATGTTTTGATTCCCAATAAGGAACTGATGGACAAATACAATGAATTGCTGCTGGCGAAGGATTCTCTTGGATATGTCTATCAGCTTGCGAGGAAGTCAGAACAAATGCTTCGGGCAACGATAGCAGGGGATACAAGGACAATGGTGGAAATTCTACAGTTTGCACATAATACAGAGGCTCCGATTCTGGCATATAATAATGAAACAGAATTGTCGGCTATCGTAAATTTATGTTATCTTTCTGCACGCAATAAATATTGGGTTGAACGTGAAGATAAGGCGGGAAAGGGATTTGTGGATTTCATCTTTTATCCTAAGTATAAAAATGGAGAGGGTATTATTCTTGAATTAAAAGTGGACAGCACAGCGGAAGAAGCGGTTGATCAGATTAAGAAGAAGGATTATGCGCTTCGATTTATGGGCAGGCTGGGGGAAGAGTCAAAATACACCGGACGTATTTTAGCGGTAGGAATCAGTTACAGCACAAAGACGAAAGAACATAGTTGCAGGGTAGAAGTTCTTTCATGCTGAGTTCGTGAATTAAATGGAGGAGGACAGAGTCTTGAGGGATACCGCGATAGAAATGGCAAAAAGAATGTTGGTGGATAGTATATGGAAAAGCGCTAATCTTGAGGGATTGGGAACCACATTTCCTAAGACGGAGGCGATTCTTGCAAATGCACCTACTACCACTAAGACGGAAGAGGTATTGTTCGTCATTAACATGAAACGGGCATGGCAGTTTCTTCTGGATAATCTGGATTATGCGAACTGTATCATGCTATTACGGGAATACGATAAAATCGTTGGAGAACTGCTATTCCATTATGCCGGCGAAATAAGGACAATCCCTGTACAGATTGGAGGCACATCGTGGGAGCCTGAGATGCCGCAAACAGGTGTCATCATGGATGCCATCAAAGAAATAGAACAGATAGAAGATGCCGAATTGAAGGCTTTAAAGTACTTCTGCTATATTGCCCGAACCCAAATGTTTATCGATGGAAATAAGCGGGTGGCGCAATTGATGGCAAACAAGGTGCTGATTGAAAATGATATAGGAATATTTCAGGTGCCAATCGAACGGTTAGAAGCGTTTAGAGAAATGCTGATTACGTTTTATGAGACTGGAAATGATAGTAAGATCATTGCATTTATGAAAGAATATTGTATTAGAAGGGTACAGAATTAATATAGGGATAACAAAAACACAGGTAATCATATGTTTTTTTGTATTTCTGTCCCAAAATGATGCAGAAATGATGCATTGTTGTTATATGATAAAGCAGACACAGGATGCGAAAAATTTACATATATAATGATATCTATAGTAAGTAACAGTGCAGATACCTATTGGAAGAGGATAACAGATATATGAGGAAAAGGCTTTGCGAAATTTTAATGATTATCGGTTTGCTCCTTGCTCTCTATCACTATGCAGAGAGGAAGCCATTGTATATAGGTGAAGAAACAGGCATCTGTGACAAAGGGGATTATGCATATCCCGGAAAAACACCGAGCGCACCTGCAAAGAAAGAAGTATCGACAGAGAACGGGAAGGAGATGCTGCTGAAAACGTCAAAAGAGACAGAGCAGGATACATCAAAAAATACATCAGAAAATCCGTCAAAAGAAATACCAGAACGAATACCGGAAGAAGAGACGACAGAATTATATCAGGAAATAGCAGGCAGCGCAAAGCTGGACTGGCGCTGGGTCATCAGGCCGGGGGAGGTTGAAGACTTCCATTTCCTGGGTGGTGCATACATAGCGGTCAAAAAAGAAAATGGGAAATATGGCATTCAGGATGCCCGGGGCGGATGGATCTGTGCAGAGGAATATGATGCCATTGCTCCTTATAGCGAACACCTGGCCTGCGCCGCAAACGGCGGGAAATATTTCTATCTGGATGAAGAGGGGCAATGCGTGACAGAAGGTGCGTTCCAGGAAGCCAGAAGTTTTCAGGAAGCGAGAGCCGCTGTACAAAGAAACGACAGTTGGGGATTCATCAGCCCAGATGGCAAGATGAGCATAGCTTGTCAATATGAACAGGTCAGGGATTTCCGGGAAGGCTGTGCAGCGGTGAAGAAGCAGGGCCGCTGGGGCTACATTGATCAGGAAGGCAGGATAATAGTGCCCTGCCAATATGATGAAGTCAGGGATTATCAGGAAGGATATGCTGCGGTCAGGCAGGGAAGCGTCTGGGGTTTTGTGGATCAAAAAGGAGAGATGGCAGCAGCCTGTCAATACGATGAGATAAAAGATTACAGTGAAGGACTGGCTGCGGTGAGGAAGCAGGATAAATGGGGCTATATTGACCAAAGCGGTCAAGAGAGGATTGCATTTATGTATGACGATGCCGGCAGTTTCAGCGAAGGCAAGGCACCTGTGAAACGCGGGGACTATCCGGAGGAAGGAATCGATGAATGGGCATATATTGATTCCGAGAATGCGGTGGTGATCGGATATTATCCCTATTGTGCGGCCGGGGCGTTTCGTATGAACGTGGGGGAATTTCATGATGGACTGGCCTTTGTCACGGATGGGATTCCCGGTATCATAGACGAGAAGGGGAAGTGGGTGTTTGATTCTGCTTTTTTCATAGATGACTTTGCATGGGATTCCAAATACAAAGCCATTCCGGCGTATGTTTTCGCAGATGAAGCCATGCTTCAGAGAAAATATGGACTGGCGGCAGCAGATGGAAGCTGCCTGCTGGCGCCGGTATTTGATGCTGTGGAAACGCCGGTGGACGACTATGTCAGGGTGGCAGTGGAAGTGGACGGAAAGTACCTTTATGGGGCGATACAGCTTTTTTCTCTGGAGGAAATGGATTATCCAGCGGCATATGATGAGGGGATTGTGTCCGATTTCCTGTCAATGGATGCGGAGGAATTTGAGAGAACATATGACAAAAAGCAGTTGTATGCCAAGGATATCCTCTATTGCAGCAGGGAGGCGTGGAAGTATGACGGGGAGAGAGTAGATGGCTTTCAGGACGACAGAGATTGCTATGAAGTGGAAAATATAACGGCGATACGGTTTGGCAATGAGCATTTCAAAGACTCGGATTTCTGGGAAGGAAATATGACCTTGGCGGATGAACAAGAGCCGGGCAGTGTGGTTGTCCGGTATTTCGGGGAATATGCCCTGTCCATGTATTTTCGGGAAAATGCAGAGGGTGGGGAAGGCAGGCCGGAACTTATAGAACTTTCTTATATTAAGGTAAAACTGGAGAAAACGGACAGCAGGAAAGTGGCGCCGGCAGCCCTCTATGAGCGTCTGGAAGAATCCTATTATGAGGTGCAGGAGGAAATACGGTCGGGAGAATGGGTCCTTTCCCCGAATCAGAAAAAGGCAGTGTGCATATCAAACGGAATGCTTCCGAAACACCCGTCACAGATTTTTGTGCGTTATCAGGAGAAGGCACCGGATCTTATTTTCCGGAGAACCTCAGAATGTCATTTCATGGACTGGATCGATGCGAATCATTTTATCTGTTATAACGATGCCGGCCCCGTTATGGTTCACCTGGAGAGCGGTCAGATAGAAAATATCAAAAAGAAAGAGGATGACTATGACGGCTATGGATGTGATTATGAGATACAGGGAGATTATCTGATCGCAGTGTGTCTGGATGAGGAGTACTATCGTTGGAAGATTGTCCGGGAAGACGGGGAGATACGGATGGCTGCAACAGATGCCTGCAAGGAGTTGAAGGAACTGTTGGAAGCCGGCTTTTTCCAGGATATTACTTTTGGAAAGAAGGAAAAGGCGATTGTATTTTATGAGAAAAAGATAGGTGCCCCCTTTGTCGGCTATCAGATCCTGGTCTATAAAGAGACAGCCGGGAAGGATATCCTTTTGGAATGTGTGTTTTGGATAGATAAGGAGAACGGGGATATTTACAGGCTGGGGGAGGAAGACCATGAGCTGGTAGGGCCAGGGGTATTCCAGGGATTCAGCCTGCCGGATGAGCCGGAAATGAGTTGGACCTATGGCAAGGAAACAGAGGATGAGGTGGTACAGGAACTGCTGATCCAGGTATCTGATTTTCTGAAAACAGAGGAAGGGTTGTCCGATTTTAAGATTATGTATGACGGTAGCAGCACTTTTCTGGGAAGAAAGTATGATTGTGTCAGGCTGATAGAGGATAACGGCACTACGGTACATACCCTGCAAAGATACCGGATCGATATGGAAACCGGAGCTTTGTACGAGGAATCAGAACATATTATGACAGGCAGGAGAATGGAACTGTACTATATGGGACAAGGTTTTGATGAGGAAAAGGACGAGTGGAGGACCAAAGAATTTCGGGAGGCTTTGCAGAGTGAAGCAGCATTAGGCTGGGATTGGGTGATATTGCCCGGCAGATTTGATGATGTTCAGTTTTTGGGCGGCGAGTATATAGCTGTCCGGAAAGAAAATGGGAAATATGGCATCATGGATGGCTTGGGTGATTTTGTGGATTCAGGAGAATATGATTCCATTGCGGCCTGCGGGGAACAGATAGCGGGTATCTGCGATGATGGGGCAAACGACTATTTTGAGGAAGACAAATACCAGGCAGCGCCCAAATATATTTATGAAGATAAAGCTATGCAAAGAAAACGCTGTGGATTAGTGGGAGCAGATGGAAGCTGGCTGATCAAACCAGACTTTGTTTCTTTGGAGGCGCCATATGGAGATTATGTCCGGGTGGTTGAAAAACATAATGGCAAAAGCGTGTCCGGTGTAATACGATTGCAGAAAAAGTTCATGGAAGGATTGTCGGGATATAGGGTAAGTGAACTGGAACAATTTCAGAGGGTCGTGCTTTATACGGATACACAGGAGGACATAGATAAAATAGGACTGGTCACCTCATTAAAAGAATTAGATCTCCATCTGGGTTCCAGAGATGGGGAGGGCGCAATCCGGAATTTAGATGCGATTGGGGAACTGGAGAATCTGGAACAGTTGACGATAGGAGGTGGGAAAGAGGTAGACACGACAGCGCTCGGAGAGCTGAAAAAAGTTAAGGAGATCAGTCTGTGGTCATCGGATATGGACATGTCTTTCCTGTCAGGCATGGAAGCACTGGAAGATGTGTATACGGACAGATGTACAGGGATGAAGGATCTGTCCATGCTTACGGGTTTAAAGAATTTAAAGGACATAAGCATTGAGTATGTTGACGTGGCAGATTTAAATTGCCTGAAAGATGCCAAGCAGCTGGAAAGTATTGGTATCCAGGCAACAGATGATATATACGGATTTGAGGCATTGAAAAATCTTCATGAGGTGCAGAGCCTGTATTTGGATGGGTATGGGGAAAATTCTGAATGTATGGATCTGGCGGTGTTAAAGATCATGAGAGAATTAGAATTTCTCAGGATAGGAAGGATTCCGATAGACGGCATGGAGTCTTTGACTGATTTGGAGCATTTGGAGAGTGTTATGTTGGTTGATACCGGCGTTGAGGATATGGAAATACTTTTGGATATACCGAATCTGAAAGACTTGCATATATATGGGAATGAGAGTGAGACAGTGAGGAGACAGGCGGAAGAGTATGCTGATTCCATCTGGCATTTAGAGGTGTTGGATGAAGTGCCGTATGGGGCTTGAGGGGATATTTCAGACAAAGTGTTTCAGGAGGAATACATGCAAAAATCGACAAAGACAGAAACGCATTTTGAAGGCTCTAATAAATATCGGTGCCTGCAAATAGGTTTATTTTGCCTATCCATACTGGGACTTTTCCTTCTGGGGGCCTGCGGCAGAAATGAAACAAGAACCAATGAGGCCGATAGGCAAGACTTACCAACTTTACAGATCCCGCTTGAGGAGATTGCAGAAAGAATCGAGTATGAGTTTGTCTATGAAAATATGATAGACCATATAGCGGATTATGATTATAAACAATTGTCGTTTCTTCCTTCGGGAGAAGATATTGACGTATCGTTCTACACCGTAGAAGGAAATAAGATATTGTTTTTGCCGGAAGAAAAGGCAAATACCCAAGCCATGGTAAATGGTGAAGTGTGTAACCTGTATTATTGCAAAGAGGCCTGCGGCTATGTATTTTATGTCCTTGTAGACTGGCAGCTATCAGAGCAGGGGGTTCCCGTCAATTCACTGGAGGGGGATTATTGCCATAGGATCAGGGAATGTATTGTGCGGGATAAGGATGCTGTGTATGAAGAGATAGACCTGTGTGATTCCCCAATATATTTCAGCTATGAATTTGTATCAGATGATTTGGTCAAACTGGGAGAGGCGAAAGTGACTTTTGATCCGGAAGCCACGATTGAGTTGCCGGAGATAGCAGTGGGTGATAATGAGTATATAGATGCCGTGGTAGAATATGCAGCCAATCTACTGCGGGAGGGACAAGAGTATGGTGAGTTCCAGCTCTGTCTGGAGACTTATGGGCGTGTGCAGGAAAAATATGATGGTACTAGCTGCAAAATAAGCGCAGCGGTGATCGGAG
>CAMNXA010000020.1 GCA_946566685.1 uncultured Lachnospiraceae bacterium | reverse complement strand
CTGTTGTATCTGATGTAGAGAGCACCTTTGAAGTGGTAAAACAGGGCGATGCACTGAGCGCTTCCAAGGGCGCGGCGGATCTGTCAATCTGCTATTCCACAGACAGCTGGCATCAGACCTTTGGTGAGATCATGCAGTCCTACATCTCCGGTGCGGCGGATAAAGATGCATCCTGTGTACAGATTGAGGAACAGTGGGCAGCGATTGATGGGGCGAACTAAGCAGATACAGGAAACGTGTATCAGGGGATTGTGCGTTAGAATTTGACACGGGTAATGATGATTCATAGGAGTTAATGTAGTAATTAATATAGGAAAGGGCTGCTGTCTTAGGGTGGGCGTTGGAGAGCGTGGCAACTTGGGATGGTGGGCCTTTTTCTGTGTGGAATTGTTATGAAAATCAGGCTAAAATATTAATTCCGGGGTGTAATGGAGCGCCGCCCGGCCAGCGGTTGCTTTCTACGGCGCCGCGCTCCCGCTCCCCAAAAAGCGCAGCAGGTGCTAAACTCGTGAAAAACCTCGTTAAGCACTGGCGTTTTTTAAGGGGCGCCTTAAGAAAGTAACCACCGGCCGGGCTGGGGTATCGAATTGACATGAGAAAGAGTGTTAGTGGGTGGAAGTTATGCAGCTGTTTGTCAAATAGAAGGATATGCGCAGATGATATCTTGACAAAGTTATTTATATACTTGTTGCCAGTATAACAGCCAGAGCGGATGGGAAATTCTCAAGGAAGCCCTAGAACAACGCCAGCACTTAGCGAGGTTTTTTACGAGCTTAGTGTCTGCTGCGTTGTGAAAGGAGCGAGAGCGGGCTGACGGAGAATTTTCCATCCGTTCTGGCGTCACTCCTGCATAAGTATGATAACATAATACCCTGGCATCCATGTCATATTTACAAAAATAGTGTGTATATGCTATTTTACGTGTATAATGGGGAATAGGGTGAGCAGATTATTCTGCTCGAAATGACAGGAGTGTTATGAAAGTTGACTTATACAGTCAAGCAAGCTTGAGGATTTGATTATAAAAATATTATGAAAATATGAGAGAAATAAGGAGGAAAACACATGAAATTTACAGAGGGTTACTGGCTCCGCAGTGAGCGGGTTGCGGCTTCTTATGCATCCCAGGGATTTTATGCATCGAAGACAGAGCGAGGGATGCGCATTGTAGCGCCGGAGCGGAAGATTTTAAGCCGGGCGGATGCGCAGAATATCACTACGATTACCATTGACTTCATTGCTTTTGCCGAGAACAATATTCTGGTAAAAGCGAGGCATTATGAGGCTTACGAGGATGGGGAGGCAAGGTTTGACTTAACCGGTCAAGAAGTGCCTTTTGAGGTGCAGATCACGGAAGAGGAGGCTGTGATGGTCAGCGGCGCCGTGACGGTGCGCTTTGACAGAAAGGAAGGCACCTACTGTTTTGAAGCAGATGGAAAGGTGATCACGGGATGTGGGTTCCGTAACCTGGGATATATCCGCTATGATAAACAGCCGAGCACCATGTTCCCACAGGAAAATTATCTTTCCGAGCGGCATACCCCTTATATGGTCACAGAACTTTCCCTCAAGGCGGGCGAGCGGGTTTATGGTCTGGGTGAACAGTTTACCTCCTTTACCAAAAACGGCCAGGTGGTGGAGATGTGGAATGAGGACGGGGGTACTTCCTCCCAGGTGGCATACAAGACAGTGCCTTTCTATATGACTAACGAGGGCTACGGTATTTTTGTGGATCACAGCACGCCGGTATCCTTTGAGGTGGCCAGCGAGAAAGTGGAATATGTGGGCTTTTCCGTGCCGGGAGAGGAACTGCGTTATCACTTCATTTATGGGCCCACACCCAAGGAAGTGCTGGTCAGATATACGGATATGACGGGCAAACCGGCTCTGCCGCCGGCATGGTCTTTCGGACTGTGGCTGACCACATCCTTTACCACGAAGTATGATGAGCAGACGACCAGTTCCTTTATTGACGGGATGGCGGAGCGTAATATCCCCCTGCGCGTGTTTCATTTTGACTGTTACTGGATGAAGGCGCTTCACTGGTGTGATTTTGAGTGGGATGATGAGACATTTTCTGATGTAAAGGCTATGTTAACGCGTTATAAGAAGGACAAGGGATTAAAAATCTGTGTCTGGATCAATCCTTATATTGCGCAGGGGACGCCTTTCTTCAGAGAGGGTATGGAAAAGGGATACTTTGTGATGCGAGGGGACGGAAAAGGCGCCAAGCAGGTGGATTTCTGGAATCCTGGCATTGCCCTGGTAGATTTCACTAATCCGGCGGCAAAGGACTGGTATGTCGGAAAGCTGCGCACTTTGCTGGATATGGGGGTGGACTGCTTCAAGACCGATTTCGGAGAGCGGATTCCCATTGACGTATCTTATTATAATGGAGCAGATCCCTTGAGCATGCACAATTATTATACGTATCTCTATAATCAGGCGGTCTTCGATCTGTTAAAAGAAGTGAAAGGGGAAGGAGAGGCAGTGCTCTTTGCCAGAAGCGCCACGGCGGGGTGTCAGCAGTTCCCGGTACACTGGGGCGGGGACTGTTCCGCATCCTATCCTTCCATGGCGGAGACCCTGCGGGGCGGCCTGAGCTTTGCCATGAGCGGCTTTTCCTTCTGGAGTCATGATATCTCGGGATTTGAGAAGACGGCATCCCCGGATATCTATAAAAGATGGCTGCAATTTGGCATCTTCTCTTCCCACAGCAGACTGCACGGTTCCCAGAGTTACCGGGTGCCCTGGCTGTTCGATGAGGAGGCCTGTGATGTGGTCAGATATTTTGTCAATCTTAAATGCCGGCTGATGCCTTACCTGTATGGACAGGCGGTGTATTCCCATAAGACAGGGATTCCCATGATGCGGCCCATGGTGCTGGAATTTCCGGATCAGATGGGTATGAAAGATCTGGATATGCAGTATATGCTGGGAGATGCCATCCTGACAGCGCCAATCTTCAGGGAGGACGGCGTAGGAGAATATTATCTGCCGGAGGGTGAGTGGACGCATCTGATAAACGGCGAGGCAAGAGAGGGCGGCAGATGGTACCGAGAGACTCACGACTATTTTTCGTTACCGGTGTTTGTGCGGAATAACACCCTTTTAGCCCTGGGCAGCAATGAGAATCTTCCGGATTATGACTACACAGAAGGCCTGGAACTCCACCTGTATGCACTGGAAGACGGTGCCGAGGCAGTCTGCCAGATTCCGGATCTTACAGGCAAAATCGTGATGACGGCCAAAGCAGCCCGCCATGGCAGCACCATCACCTTCGAAACTGACCGTCCGGAGAAAAGGCCCAAATTTATCATCCACAACATGACCGAGGTCACCCAGGTAGATGGTGATGTGCAGGTAGAACGGAAATAACTCCGGATGCAGACAGAGAATTTTATCACTGCCCTGGCGTCACCTTTTAAACAAAAATAAAATTTTAACAAATCCCACCTAAAAACAGTTTAAAAAAAGAAAAAAATATGGTATTCTTTCTGTTAAAAGGAACTAATCCAATTCCACAGGGGAGGAATACCATGATAACCTATTACGAGAAAGAACGTATTTTTAAACTGGATACACCGAATTCCAGCTATCTGATCGGCATTGTAGACGAAGAAAATTTTATCGGACACATTTATTATGGAAAGCGGCTTGCAAATGCAGAGGCGTCCTATCTGCTCAGAATACAGGAGCCACCCTATGTGCCGGGGCGGAATAACAGGGAGCGGGGTGCGTTTTACGATTGCTTCCCTTTTGAATATCCTACCGGAGGTACCGGTGACTACAGAGAATGCTGCCTTGCTATACGTACCGCGGGCGGCCATGCAGGTTCCATGCTTTCTTATGTGTCACATGAGATTCTGGGAGGCAAGCCTGAACTGCCGGGACTTCCGGCAACTTTTGGTACCCAGGAGGAGTGCGAGACGCTTAGGATTATCTGTGAAGATAAGTATGTGGGAATGCAGGTGGAACTTTTGTATACGGCATTTTCTGACAATGATGTCATAACTAGAAGTGTCAAGATTGTGAATACTGGGAAAGAACATTTCTATCTGACGAAGGTATACTCAGCTTGTCTTGACATGGATAACCGGGATTATGATATGATCAGTCTGCACGGGAGCTGGGCGAGGGAGCGTCATATACAGAGAAAGCCTCTGGGATATGGGATTCAGAATGTCAGTTCTTTCCGAGGGGAATCCAGTCACCAGGATCACCCCTTCCTGGCGCTGGTCGATCGGCATACGACCCAGGAGCAAGGGGAAGTATATGCGATGAATTTTGTGTATTCCGGTAATTTCTGTGCCCAGGCTGAAGTGTCACAGTTTGATTATGTGCGTATGAGCATGGGAATCCATCAGGAGAATTTCTGCTGGAAACTGGAACCGGGAGAGGAGTTTCAGGCGCCGGAGGCAGTGATGGTCTATACGGACCGGGGGCTGGATGCCATGACCAGTGCCTTCCACAGACTTTACAGGAAACATTTACTGCGCGGTAAGTATAAAGATTTGAAACGTCCCATCCTCATCAACAACTGGGAGGCCACTTATTTTGATTTCAATACGGAGAAAATCCTCGATATTGCGAGAGAGGCTTCCAAGCTGGGGATTGAGATGCTTGTCATGGATGATGGATGGTTTGGCAACCGATATTTTGACGGCTGCGCACTGGGTGACTGGGTGGTCAATGAAGAGAAGATAAGCGGCGGTCTGGCGTATCTGGTGGATGAGATAAATAAGCTGGGCATGAAATTCGGCATCTGGTTCGAACCGGAGATGGTCTCACCGGATTCAGATCTGTACAGGGAACATCCTGACTGGGCCATCGCCATTCCGAACAGACCGGGCACGGAGTCAAGGCAGCAGTATGTATTGGACTTATCCAGAAGAGAAGTGCTGGATCATGTTTATGGAATGATGGCCGCCGTGCTGAGAAGCGCCAATGTGGAATATGTGAAATGGGATATGAACCGGCAGCTTTCGGATATTGGAAGTATTGCATTGCCGGCGGACAGACAGGGAGAACTGTATCACAGATATATGCTTGCGGTATATGAGATGCAGAACAGGCTGATCCATGATTTCCCGGATTTGTTATTGGAAAACTGTTCCAGCGGCGGGGGACGTTTCGATCCCGGCATGCTGTATTACAGTCCCCAGATCTGGTGCTCTGATGATGCGGATGCCATAGAGCGTCTGGCCATACAGGAAGGTACTGCGCTTCTCTATCCGCTCTCGACCATGGGGGCGCATGTATCGGACTGCCCCAATCATGTGGTGGGCAGGACAACGCCTTTCGATACGAGGGCGGCTATAGCGCTTGCAGGGACTTTTGGCTATGAGCTGGATGTGACGAAGATACCAGAGGAGGACAGGGCCAAGATACCGGAGCAGGTGGCGATGTATCATCAGTACAATGACCTGATTCGGGAAGGGGATTATTACAGGATCGCTTCCTATTCCCAGAATCATATGTATGATTGTTGGCAGGTGGTCAGCGAGGATCAAAGGGAGTCGCTGGTGACTTTTGTACAGGTATTGACCAGGGCCAATTATAAATCAAGACGCATTCTGTTGAAAGGACTGGCTGAAAATATACGTTATAAAGTGCATATTGAAAAGGATAAGCTGGAAATGGAGGAACTGCCGGTATACAGCGGCGATACTTTGATGAAGGCAGGCATCCTGGTGCCGAATATGCCGGGAGATTTTCAGGCCAGGCTGATTCATTTAACTGCGGTGGAGGGTTGAATGAATTGTGACGCTTCGGAATGGAGGAAAGATTGATGGAAAGGTACGGGCGGGTGATATGACAAAGTCGGTAAGACTGACAGATATTGCAGAGAAAATCGGTGTCAGTGTGGTGACAGTATCGAAGGCGCTGACGGGGAAAAAGGGTGTCAGCGAAGAGCTGCGGGCAAAGATTCAGATGATGGCAGACGAGATGGGATACAGGCCGGTTCACTCGGTACAGGGAGAAAAGTCCAGGGCCTGTACGGTCGGAGTCGTGACATTCGAACGCCTTTTTCATGAGACAGCCTCCTTTTACTGGAAGATGTATCAGGGATTGACCATGCAGACAGTCAAGCAAAACTGTTTTATGATGCTGGAGGTTATATCCCTTTTGGATGAAGAACGCCTGACACGCCCCAAACTGCTTGACGAGGAACGGGTGGATGGTGTCATTATCATCGGAAAGCCCAGGCGTGAATATTTAAAGATGCTGTACCAGAATAGAAAGATTCCTATGGTGTTTCTGGATTTTTATGATGATGAACTGCTCGTGGATTCTGTGATATCGGAAGGCTATTACGGTATGTACCGGATGACGGAGTACCTGATCCAAAAGGGACATGAGAAGATTGCCTTCGTGGGGATGCTCCGGTATACGGAAAGTATTACGGACCGCTACTTCGGATACAGCAAAGCGCTTTTGGAACATGGTATTACACAGCGGCCGGAATGGATCATGGACGATAGGAATGCTGAGGACGGCTGTATGGGTCTGCCCTATCGGATATCCCTGCCCAGAGATAATATGCCGACTGCATTTGTATGCAATAACGATGTGACGGCATATGCATTGATCAGACAGTTAAAGGACGAAGGATACCGGGTGCCGGAGGATATTTCCGTGGTCGGCTATGACGATTACCTTTATGCGGAACTGGGGGATTCCAGGATCACGACTTATGCAGTGGATATAGAGAGAATGGCGCAGACCACTTTGGAAGTACTGCTTGGGCGGATTGCTGATGGTACGGCGGGTGCCAGGATACATGTGGTGAGCGGCAGATTGGTGGAGCGTAAGACAGTAAAAAGAATAGATTAGAGGAGAATATGAAAAGACGAAGTTAGTAAAGAAGAAGTTAATATTAATAAAGGAAGAAAAACAGATGCTAGTCATAAGACCGGTGTTTCCCTGCGATAGACGGAAGGGGAGACGCCGGTTTTTTCTTTGAAGAGGCGGATAAAGTGGTTGGTGTTGTCGATGCCCACAGCCTGGCCGATGGCGCCTATTTTTTCGTGTGTATGGAGAAGAAGTTCCTTTGCTTTGTCCATCCGGATCTTGTTTAGATATTGCAGCGGAGTATCCAGGTAATAGCGGGAAAACTGCCGGACCAGCGTGAATTTATTCACATGGTACCTGGCGGCAAGGTCATCCAGGGAATATTGTTCCTGATACGCCGTATCGAAGCTTTTTTTGATCTCCGCAATATAGGCGGGTACATGATAAGAGCCTGACTGCTGCTGGGAATTGGAAAGGCACAACTGTGTATAAAATGCGATCAGTTCGCGGGAACGCATCAGACTATGCACCTCATCGTCCTCTTTTATTTTCAAAAAATGTTCCCACGCAGAAAAAGTATCCGTATTTTTATCCAGATGAAAGACGCAGTTCCCGGGAAGTGTCAGTTTCTGATGAAAATAAGTACTTATGGGTGTGGTGACAAAACAAACGGTATATTCCCAGATGTTGTGCAGACAGATCAGTTTATGCGCTTTTCGACAGTCGATGAAGGCGAGCGTGCCGGGTAAAAGCTCCTGAAAATTTTCCAGGGGGGGGGGTAAAATATTTTCCTGGGAAAAGAGTCTTCCAGCGCCTTTGTGGGTATAGAGCAGGCAGAAAGCGTCAAGTCCGGCAGCTTCATAGGAAAAGGGAGAAGTGACGGAAACGGTGCCCTTACTCAGCAGGAGCGGCAGAGTATCGCAGAAATCGTGAGTGCTGTCATATACATTCAGGAAATAGTCGGAGAAAGAAAAATGACTGCTGGTCTCGGAAGAGATGAGGCTGTTATAAAATTCGGAGGCAAAGCAGGAATCTGCCATGTGGGATATCCTTTCTTGCAAGCCCTCTGCTTATCCGAGCATTCAAAAGTGAATCCTGCAATCGGGCGGTGAGTGGATTAAAAGTTAATTAATAATGATTAAAAATAGTATATGACAAAAATTTATAAAAATCAATAAGGTAAAGTAAAGTTAAAAAATATACATAATATAAAATTAAAAGAATAGTGATTCATAGTAAGATAGGGACATGAAATTGTGCAATATATACAAAAATAATATTAAAAATTAGTGTAAATAGAAGAAATAACGAAAGGAGTCAATAATTGAATATAAATGTAAATAAAAGATAGTGACTAAATAATTAACTTAAAATAAAATAAAAATAGTTTAACAAATAGAGGCGTTAAACAAAAAATAAATTATGGGAGGACATAAAATGAAATGTAAGAAACTTATGGCACTTGGATTGACAGCTGTCCTGGCAATGTCCATGGTGGCATGCGGCGGTTCCGGTAATGCCGAAACGAGCGCACCGGATGCAGCAGATCATGAGGCGGGAGCGGCGGCACCGGATGCGGCAGGTGCACAAGAGGCAGGAGAGACAGGCGGGGCGAGCGAAGCATCGGGCGTTCCGACCATCGATGCGATCACGGTCGGAGAGGACTACAAAGATTTGCAGGCTTCCATCAAGGTGCTGACCAACAGAACGGATATTGTGGATACGGTTTATAAAGGATATGCAGAGCAGTTCATGGCGCTTTATCCGAATATCAAAGTGGAATATGAAGGCATTACTGACTATGAAGAGTCCGTAACCCTTCGTCTTACCGCAGGTGACTGGGGCGACATCATGTTTATCCCCACTTCTGTAGCGAAGAATGAATTGTCCACCTATTTTATGCCGCTGGGAGATTTCGCAGCAATGGACGGAACTTACAACTTCCTGGAAGAAAAATCCTTTGAAAATGTGGTTTATGGTATTGCCAACGGTGGTACTGCAAGCGGTATTGCCTACAACAAAAAAGTATGGGCAGATGCCGGCATCACCACAATGCCCAAGACGCCCGAAGAGTTCCTGGCGGATTTACAGCTCATCAAAGATAATACCAATGCCGTTCCGCTCTATACGAACTTTGCGGCAGGCTGGACGATGGGCGCATGGGATGCTTATACGGACTGTGCAGCGACCGGCGACCCGGATTTCAAGAACAATATGGTACATATGAGCAATCCCTTCTCCAAGAGAGACGATATGACTGGGCCTTATGCCGTATATTACATTCTTTATGAAGCTGTGGCACGCGGACTGGTGGAAGAAGATCCGGCAAGTACGGATTGGGAGTCCTCCAAAGGCGCTATCAACAGAGGTGAGATTGCCACCATGGTACTTGGTTCCTGGTGTGTGGAGCAGTTTAAGGAAGCAGGCGATAATCCGGACGACATCGGCTATATGCCGTTCCCCATCAGTGTAAATGGCAAGCAGTATGCAGGTTCCGGCGGTAACTATTCTTTCGGTATCAATGTGCAGGCATCTGATGAAAATAAGATCGCTTCTTTGCTGTACATGAAATGGCTGATCGAGGAATCCAGCATTTATCTGGATGAGGGAAGTATCCCGGCCCGCAAGGACGGCGAATATCCTTCTGTCCTGGAAGCGTTTGACGGCGTGGAACTCCTTTCCAACAGCCCGGCGCCCGAAGGAGAGGAAGATCTGTTTGATAATGTGAACAACGAAAGTGAAGTCGGCATCAACAATAACGATTATCCTGACTGTGAGATTCTGGAAGCAGCGCTCTATGGCACAAGAACATTGGATGACATCATGGATGAGTGGAACCAGAAATGGACATCTGCACAGGAGTCACTGGGTGTGGAAGTGAATCAGTAAAGCAGTACTTACATCATAAGGCGGATGGAAATACGTCCATCTGCCTTGTGATGATGAAAAGGGTGAAAAGGAGAGAACTATGGGTAAAACAAAAAAGTCCTTTGGGGAATGGTTTAGAAGCAGGAAAGTTCAGAAATTTTTAGTCATTTTCACATTTATGTTTGTACCGCTTTTGCTGTTGTTGATGTATACCTATATTCCGTTTGGCAAAATGGTGCAGTTTAGTTTCTATAACATGAAATATATTGGCAAGCGTAATTACGTGGGACTTAAGAATTATATAGAAGTATTTAAACGGCCGGAGATTTTTAAATCATTGTTCGTCAGTGTCTACTATATGGGCGGTGCTGTCCTACAGCTGGCGCTCGCGCTGTTTTTTGCAACATTAATGGTCTTTAAGGTAAAAGGAGAATCCATCTTTAAGGCAACGATGTTCTTCCCTTATCTGATTTCCGGTATTGCGATCGGTTTTATCTTTAAGTTTTTCTATGCAAGAGGCTATGTGCTGGATTCCATTTTAATGCTCTTTGGGATAGCGCCGGAAAATATCCCGTATTGGCTGCAAGATACCAGTATCAATAATATATCCCTTGCGGCTACCTCAGTTTGGAGATATACAGGACAGAATATGATCCTGTTTCTGGGCGCCATGATGTCTGTGGATGCAGACCTTTACGAGGCGGCGTCTTTGGACGGTGCGAACAAATGGCATCAGTTTAAATATATTATCTTACCGAGCATTAAATCCATTGTGGTCCTGAACCTGATCTTATCCATCAGCGGTTCCTTAAGTGCATTTGAGCCGCCTTACGTTATCACCAACGGTACCATGGGTACGGGGACTTACTTCGTTATCATGAACAGGCTGGCGCATGAGAACCAGAAAGTAGGACTTGCCAGCGCCATGGCCATTGTACTGCTGGCGATCATCATCCTGTGTACCGTGGCACAGAAACTGTTCTTTGCCTATGTATTTGACGATGGGACGGATGATGAATCCAGGGCGGCGGTAAGGCGCAGGAAGAAACAGAACAAAATAAATCAGGGATTGAAATAGGAAGGGGTGAAGGATATGAATAAAGCGAAAGTGGAAATGGGAATTTTTACGGTCTTTAAATATTTCATGCTGATCATGGCCGCCCTGGTTGCCATCATCCCTGTGGTGGTATGTGTGCTTACGGCGTTTAAGACGGAGGAAGAATATCAGAATACTTCGGCGTTATCGCTTCCGAAGAGCTTTCTGTACTTTGAGAACTTTAAAGTGGCCTTTACCCAGGCAAACATGCTCCGCGGCTTCATCAATACGGCGCTTGTCCTTGTGGTGGTGCTCACGGCATCCGTGCTCGTCAGTTCCATGATCGCCTATGTGTTAAACCGCTTTAAGTTTATCGGAAATGGGCTTATCAGAAATCTGTTCATGTTTGCGTCCCTGCTTCCGGGAATTGCCATGCAGGTTACCATCTATGAGATCATGAATTCCCTGCACCTGATCAATCACCTGTATGGTTACATGATCTGCCTGATGGGAACGGATATTATATCCATTTATATTTTCCTACAGTTCTTTGAAAACCTGCCAACATCCCTGGACGAATCTGCCATCATTGACGGATGTACCTATTTCGGGGTGTTTTTCAAGATTTTGCTGCCGCTCTTAAAGCCGGCGATCATGACAACGCTGGTGTTAAAGGGGGTAGGCGTATATAATGAGTACTATGCGTCCAACCTGTATTTGCAGTCCAAGGAGTTAAAGACCATATCCACGGCGCTGTACACTTTTACAGGCCCTTATGGAAGCCAGTACAATTATATCTGTGCAGGTGTGCTGATCACGATCATTCCCATCCTGATCATCTTCCTCGTATTCCAGAAACAGGTATACGGCGGACTCGCGGCCGGCGCGGTAAAAGGGTAATGATAAAGCCCCGCAGGATACAAATACCTGCGGGGCTTCTGAAATTCTATCGCCTATAAAAGTTGTATTCCGTTCTTCTTAGCCTCAGCCACGATTTCTGCCGGCCATAGAGAACACTGCACCTCGCCGATATGGGCTTTGCGCAGGAAGAACATACAGATCCGGGACTGGCCGATACCGCCGCCGATGGTGAAGGGAAGCGACTCATCTATGATGGCTTTTTGGAAGGGAAGTTTCGCCCGTTCCGGACAGCCTGCCTTATCCAGCTGGGAGAGCAGGGCTTCTTTATCCACCCGGATTCCCATGGAGGATAATTCCAAAGCAATATCCAGCACCGGATAGTAGACTAAAATATCCGCGTTGAGCGCCCAGTCGTCATAGTCCGGCGCCCTTCCATCGTGTTTGACACCGGAGGCCAGAAGATCGCCAATCTGCATCAGGCAGACAGCGCCCTTTTCTTTGGTTATGTAATATTCCCGTTCCTTCGGTGTTTTGTCCGGATAAAGGTCTTCCAGTTCCTGGGTGGTGATAAAGTAAATATCATGAGGCAGGACTTCGTTGATATAGTCATACTGGATTGCCATGTATTTTTCTGTTTTCCTGAGTACTTTGTAGACATTTTTGACCGTGTCCTGTAGATAGTCAAGACAACGTTCCTCCCGGGAGATGATCTTTTCCCAATCCCATTGATCCACATAAATAGAATGGATATTGTCCGTGATCTCGTCCCTGCGGACGGCGCTCATGTCGGTGTAGAGACCTTCCCCGTGGGTGAATCCATATTCATCTAACGCCATGCGTTTCCATTTCGCCAGGGAATGCACAATCTCTGCCGGGGCATCGTCCTGCTCCTTGATGCCAAAAGAAACCGGGCGTTCCACACCGTTTAAGTTGTCGTTTAAGCCGGAGGCGGGATCCACAAACAGGGGCGCCGATACTCTTAAAAGATGCAGTTTTTCCGCCAGCAGATTCTGGAAGAAGTCTTTTACCGTCTTGATGGCAACCTGTGTGTCGTAAAGATTCAAGGCGGATCTGTAGTCTTGGGGAATGAGTAAATGTTCCATAAATATCCTCGCTTTGTACGCAGACTGTGTGCCTGCTTTTTAAATACTATTTAACCGCTTTTTAGGGAAGAAATCAAGGGGGAATTTTGTGAAAAGTCCTTGCATATTATCTTATGGTTGTCTTATAATAAATATTACGTTGACAGAGTTCTATTCTGTCCGGGGAGAAGTTTATTGCAAACATCTCCATCTTTAAGATTCTTTCCGGTTGTCGGAAATAATCCCGTAATTATTGTTACCTGGCTGGATCCTGCGTTTCTTTGATGTGTTCTGTTGTGTCTGTGCTCTGTTCGTGGTCTGTTCTTTCGTAGTCTGATTCTTTCTGGACGGCTGGCTGGACTTTTACTTGATACTATTACCAGATACCTTCAAGATTTTCTTGTATTCAGTCACAGAAAACTGTATAATGGAGGAAAATCTATGACAAAACGAAACTTGGGGAAATGGTACAGGCATGGGAACTGGTGGAGGAGACTCTGGTTTAACCGGAAATATAAGGATGTTCTTTTTCGGCATCTTTTTCAAGATAAGCGGGATCTTCTGGATCTTTATAATGCTCTGAACGGCAGTACATACGGGAATCCGGAAGATTTGGAAGTAGTTACCATGGAGGATGTCATTTTTATGAAGATGAAGAACGACTTATCCTTTATTATTGGAAGTCAGATCAATCTTTATGAGCACCAGAGTACCTGGAATCCGAATATGCCTCTGCGGGGCCTGTTATACTTTGCCCAGCAGTTTGAGGGGCTGCTTGCTGTCCGTGGAGATGATATTTACGGAAAAGGGCGTATTGAATTGCCCACGCCGATTTATATCGTATTTTTTAACGGAAGCGGTATGAACACAGATAATCTGGTGCTTTACCTGTCGGATTCCTTTTCGGCGGGGCGTGGGAAAGGATGTCTGGAATGTACCTGTGAGGTGATCAATATTAACCGTGGTTACAATCAGGCATTGATGGATAAATGTCACCGGTTGTGGGAGTATTCGGAGTTATCATCTGAGGTTGAGGAGAATATCAAAAAAGGGATGCGCCGGGAGGAAGCGGTACATACAGCTATTGACAGCTGTATTGAGAGAGGGATTCTCACGGATATCCTGTTGGCGGAGAAAGGAGTGGTACTGCATATGCTCTTAACGGAATATGACGAGAAGAAACATCTGAGGAATACCTTTCGGGAGGGCCGGGAAGAAGGAGAGAAAATAGGACGGGAGAAGGGGCGCCAGGAGAAACTGAAAGAAATGGTGCAAAAAAAGCTGGCCAAAGGAAAAATTGTTTTGGAAATTGCAGAGGAACTTGAGGAAGAGATACCGGTTATTGAAGAGATGGTTTCCGGTTTGACAGCGGATTATCATACCTGTCACCGCAATCTGTGATCAGGCAGTGGGGGAGCGCGTAGCAATAGACTATGCGCTCCTTTTCCATTCCAAGCAGTTAGATGTATGTCAGCATGGGGGTGAGGGTAACAATTTAGAAAACATGCAAAACAGAACAAATGTTCTAAAAATATGTTGCAATCAAGAAAGAAAGGTGGTATGATAATAGAACAAACATATGTTCTAGTTTTTGAGAAATGGAACAGTGAATGCGTAAACAGATATTGGTATAGGAAATTGCTCCGGATTTACGAGGCTGCGAAGCAGATCTCGCAAAGTTAATTTGCGAAGCAAATTTACTTTTGGTAAAGGAAAGTCCTGCGCTTATCCGAGTCCGCGAAGCAGATCTCGCAAAGTTAATTTGCGAAGCAAATTTACTTTTGGTAAAGGAAAGTCCTGCGCTTATCCGAGTCCGCGAAGCGGCACTCGCAAAGTAATTTGCGAAGCAAATTACTTTTAGATAAAGGGGACATGGTCATAAGGATGGAAGTAAGAATCTCACCGCAGATGTCGGTCATGGACAAACTTAAAATATTGGGAGCGGCAGCGAAGTATGATGTGTCTTGCAGTTCCAGCGGTTCCTCCAGAAAGAATGATGGACAGGGAATCGGCAATACGGTAGCGGCCGGACTGTGTCACAGTTTTGCGGCAGATGGCAGATGTGTGTCTCTCTTAAAGATTTTGTTTACCAATGAGTGCATATATGATTGCCGGTACTGTGTCAACCGATGTTCCAATGATGTGCCGCGGGCATCTTTCACACCGGATGAAGTGTGTGAACTGACAATGGAGTTTTACAGGCGCAATTATATAGAAGGTTTATTTTTGAGTTCCGGTATCCTTTACAGCCCGAACTATACCATGGAATTGATCTGCGAAACGGTGCATAAGCTGCGGACGGTGCATCGTTTTCAGGGATATATTCATATCAAAGCGATACCGGGGGCAGACCCGCTTCTGATACAGCGGGCAGGTTATCTGGCGGACCGTATGAGCGTGAATCTGGAGATGGCTACCGCCGAGGGACTCAGGGCGATGGCGCCGAATAAACATCGCAGGAATATATTAAAACCTATGCGGCAGATTCAGAATGGGATTGTGGAGAATAAGAATGAACTTACCCTATACAGACACGCACCGCATTTTTGTGAGGCGGGACAATCCACCCAGATGGTGATTGGCGCCCTGCCGGAAAGCGATTATCAGATTATGTCAGTGGCAGAGAATCTCTATGATAAGTTTTCCTTAAAAAGAGTGTATTACTCGGCCTTTGTAAATGTGAATGAAGATAAGGATCTGCCGGCTTTGGCGGGCGGTCCGCCGCTCCTTCGGGAACACAGGCTGTATCAGGCGGACTGGTTGCTGCGGTTTTACGACTTTAAGGTAGATGAACTGCTGACGGCGGAGAGGCCGAACTTTAATACGGCTATTGATCCCAAGGCTGATTGGGCGGTACGGCATCTGGAGTTGTTCCCGGTGGAGATCAATCGTGCAGATTACAGACTTCTTCTGCGGATTCCGGGTGTGGGGGTTAAGAGCGCCAGAAGGATTGTGAGCGCCAGGAGATTTGGCAGTTTGACCTTTGAGGATTTGAAGAAGATTGGTGTGGTTTTAAAGCGGGCATTGTATTTTATCACCTGTAATGGCAGGATGATGTATCCAACGAAGATAGAGGAAAATTATATTGTGCGGAACTTAACGTATCAGAACCAGATGGGGCGCGGAGAGAAGCTTCCCTTTATGACGGATGGAACGATCTATCAGCAGATGTCGCTGTTTCCCCAGCTGATAAGCTGATTCTCTGTATAACAGATTTTAGTCTATATGCGGACGGCCTTTGCAATGGAAGAAAAGACGTGGCAATGCTGGGCTTTTTATAGAAAGGACAATATAGTTATATATGGAAGAAAAGTATTTGATCTGTGAGGATTCGCTGGAAGGAATCTTCACCGGGATATATGAGGCTTATGCCCTGCGGGAGGGGCATGAGCATGTGCATATTCAGATCGGTGAGGAGGACAATTATAGACTGTTTGCAACGTATCTGCATATTTTACCGGATTCAGTCAAGACTGGTAAGGTGGCCCAGACATTGCTCAAACACCTGGGGGAGAGCGCCTACCACTGGCTCTGCCGGGCAGCGGCTTCCTGCTATCCGGATAAGGGGGAGGCTGTCTATAAGAGCGTGGTGGATGCAATCACAGCTGGCAGCGGCAGACGTGTGATGGAGAACCTGCGGAACTCTTATGTGCAAAGAACGTTCGAATTGGCGCGGTATACGGCTAATGAGGCGCATTATGAGACGGAGTTCATTCGCTTTCAGGAATTGGAGCAGGGAATTCTTTTTTCCAGGATAGGGCCGAGGAATAATGTGATTCCCTTTATCATGCCGCATTTTGCAGATCGCTTATGTCCGGAGAACTTTATGATCTACGATGAGAATCGGGAACTTTTCGGGGTGCACCCGGCGAAGCAGGAATGGTATCTGGTGTCAGCGCAGGGGACTGTTAAGCCGGAGCAGTTTCAGTACTCCGATAAGGAGGAGGCATACCAGGAATTGTTTCAGACGTTTCATGAGACGATAGGGATTAAAGAGCGGGAAAATAAGCGACTGCAAAGACAGATGTGCGCTTATCGCTACCAAGATTATATGGTGGAATTTCATAAAAAGTGAATAAATTGTGCCTTATATGTTATGGTGGCAGGGCAGTTTATAGGCACATGTCATCAAATTTATTTTGGATTTCAAAATATATTGGTAAGATTGCAAAAAAATGTCAGAATTGTATTTTACAGGGTACAAAAGTCCTGCTTTACAAAAGAAAATAATCGTGTATAATTTACTCCAATGAGGAGACTGAAAACGTTTTTTCTATGTGTGCCTTTTGCATACATAAATGGAAAAGGAAGGTGAAGGTTATGCAACACAAAATCAAATTGAGACCGAACGAAGTGAGCAGCTTTGTATCTGCAGCCAGCAAATGCGCATTTGATGTGGATATCTCTTACAACCGCTTCATCGTGGATGCAAAATCCATTATTGGCGTGTTGGGACTTAATTTCAATCAGATTTTAACCGTTGCGTATAACGGCTATGATGCAGATTTTGAGAATTATCTCAAACAGTTTGCAGTAGCAGTATAGATTGGTGCAGGAACGTGTCACATTGACTCCCTATGTAAGATAGCGTAATATCTACATAGGGAGTTTTTTGCGCGCATCAGCAGAGTCAGAAGGTGTCAGAGCCAGTCTGCATGCTAGCATGCAAGACAGGTTCTGACAGCTTATGACGAGCAACGCGAACTCGGAAGACGAAGTCTTACGAGTCTGCTGATGGGACAGGCCGCTTACCAAGTCGGTGGTATTGATTCCGAAGAAAAAGGAAGGAAATCTTAATGGAAGTACGTATCTCTGTACGGGGACTGGTAGAATTTATTCTGCGCTCCGGCAATATAGACAATCGAAGAGCGGTGTCTTCCGACAATGCTATGCAGGAGGGAGGGCGCATCCATCGTATGATACAGCGGCGTATGGGGCCGGAGTATCAGGCGGAGGTGGCTCTTCGCTATGTGTATGATGCGGGGGAATATGAGATAGTGGTGGAAGGGCGTGCCGATGGGATCATTACAGAGAAGGCACAGGTAGTCAGGGTCACCATTGATGAGATCAAAGGTACTTTTCAGGACTTAAAGAAGATGAAGGGACCGGTGCCGGTGCATCTGGCACAGGCGAAATGTTACGCTTATATCCATGCCGGCCAACAGAATCTTGCGAACATACGGGTACGTATGACCTACTGCCATATGGAAACAGAAGAAATTCGGTATTTTCATTATGATTATACCTATGATGAACTGGAAGCCTGGTTTCAGAACCTTATGGAACAATACCGCAAATGGGCAGATTACAGTTTTATGTGGCAGAAGGCCAGGCAGGAGTCCATCAGGCAGATGACGTTCCCTTTTGACTACAGGGATGGGCAGAAAGAACTGGTAACCTATGTCTACCAGACGATTTACCATAAGAGGAAGCTTTTCATAGAAGCGCCCACAGGGGTAGGTAAGACAATTTCCACGGTGTTTCCGGCATTGAAGGCCATGGGGGAAGAACTGTGTGAAAAGATTTTTTATCTTACAGCCAAAACCATTACCCGGACGGTGGCGGACGATACGCTTACCCTGTTAAGGGAGCGGGGGCTTAAACTAAAGAGTGTGATCCTGACAGCCAGAGACAAGATCTGCTTCATGGAGGAGGCAGAATGTAATCCGGTGTACTGTCCTTTTGCCAAGGGACATTATGACAGGATCAATGATGCCATGTTTGATCTGTTGACCCATGAGGACAGTTATAGCAGAGAGAAGATAGAGGAGTATGCGGCAAAGCATCAGGTCTGTCCCTTTGAAATGTGTCTGGATATGAGTTTGTTCTCTGATGCGGTGATCTGCGATTATAATTACGTATTCGATCCCCATGTCTATCTGCGGCGGTTCTTTTCCGAGGGGATCAGGGGGGAATATATTTTTCTGATCGATGAGGCTCACAATCTGGTGGAACGTGGGCGGGATATGTACAGTGCTGTGCTTCGCAAGGAGGATTTTCTGGAACTGAAAAGGACGGTCAAGGCATATGATGAGCGGATTGCCGGCAATCTGGACAAGTGCAACAGGGAACTGCTTTCCCTGAAAAGAGAGTGTGATACCTACAGAATCGAGGAAAGTATCGAGGGATTTGTACGGACATTGATCCGGCTAAGTTCCGCCATTGAAGATTATCTGGAAGATCATGAGGACAGTCCGGTGCGCCGGGAGATTCTGGCCTTCTATTTTGAAGTGTCCCATTTTCTGGAAATGTATGAACTGCTGGATGAAAGCTATGTGACTTATACGCAGATGCAGGAGGATGGCAGTTTTGTGGTGAAGCTATTCTGTGTTAATCCGGCGAAAAATATCAGGAACTGCATGATGCGGGGAAGAAGTACGATTTTGTTTTCGGCAACCCTTCTGCCAATCCAATATTATAAGAAGTTGTTGGGAGCAGATGAGGGGGATTATGAAGTATATGCCCAGTCGGTCTTCCGGCCGGAAAAATTGGGCCTGTATATCGGCAGTGATGTGACCAGCCGCTATACGCGCCGGAGCGATGAGGAATATTACCGGATTGCAGCCTATATCCACAATATCATTGAGAAACGCCATGGCAACTATATGCTTTTCTTTCCTTCGCATGCTTTCCTGCGGTGTGTTTATGATATTTTCCAGAGATACTTTAATGCAGAAGAAACGGTGGAATGCATCCTACAGGAGGATCATATGAACGAGGAGGCCAGGGAGGCTTTTCTAAACCGGTTTACGGGCAATGAGGCGTGTGACTTACAGTCGCTGATCCAAATGGAGATTGAGATAGAAGAGGAGAGGAGCCTTCTGGGATTTTGTGTGATGGGAGGCATCTTTGGTGAGGGGATAGATTTGAAGAACGATAGCCTGATCGGTGCCGTGATTGTGGGCACAGGACTTCCGCAGGTGTGTGATGAGCGGGAAATCTTAAAGAAATATTTTGACGGCTGGGGTGAGAATGGGTTTGACTATGCTTACCGCTATCCGGGAATGAACAAGGTTTTGCAGGCGGCCGGGCGTGTGATCAGGACGGCGGAGGATTTTGGGATTGTGGCGCTGCTGGATGAAAGGTTTCTGTCTCCGGCGTACCAGAGATTATTTCCACGGGAATGGCGGGAATATGAGATGGTTACAGTTGACCATATAGGTCGAAAGGTAGAGAGATTCTGGGATGAATGGTTGTAGAATATAGGAATTCAGGCATTATCCTGATCGGTCAATTAGGAAAATGCCGGCTTCATTTCTTAAAATAATCAATTTATGGTGGAAAAGTCCGGAGAATGGATTGACCTTTTCTGTCAAGTGGGTTCAGGGCATTGACCAGTTTAGAACAAGATACGACAGGGTACGTAAACGATTTCGTTCAAAAAGTAAACAATTCGACAAATGTCTGTTAGAAAAAACCGCAAATGACATCCAGATTTTGACAAAAAGATAGGCAAGTCATCAGGTTATGACATCGTTGTCAATGTGGATAACTTTGTGGAAATTGGGGATTTCTTTGCCATATTCCATCTTTTTTTCAAAAATTTTGGATGAAAACCTGTGGAAAAGTCGACACACGGATTTCAGTGTATAAAAAAGAAACCGAATTGGTCAATATTCTGCCATACGATGTCAAATAAGGATAGTTTGACGTCAGATGGAATATGGTGGTATACTGATTGAGGCAAACTACAAGATATTGTGTTTTTTGTTATGCGAAAGGAGACAAAATTATGTGGGCATTTGAAAGTGTATTCTATCAGATATATCCTTTGGGATTCTGCGGAGCGCCTTTTGAGAATGATGAGCAGCTGGAGCATCGAATTTTAAAGGTAAACGACTGGATTCCCCATATGAAGAAGCTGGGCATCAATGCAGTCTATTTTTCCCCGGTGTTCGAGTCGGACACCCACGGGTACAACACAAGGGATTATCACACCATCGATTGCAGGCTGGGAACGAATGAGGATTTTAAGGAAGTTTGTAAGAATCTCCATGACAATGGCATCAAAGTGGTGCTGGATGGTGTGTTTAATCATGTGGGCAGAGGATTCTGGGCATTTCAGGATGTTTTGAAAAACAGGGAAAATTCCCCTTATCTGAGTTGGTTCCATATCAATCTGGGAGGCAATTCCAATTATAATGACGGTCTGTGGTATGAAGGCTGGGAAGGCAATTATGATCTGGTGAAGTTGAACCTGCGGCATGAGGATGTGATCAACCACATTTTGGACAGCGTCAAAGGCTGGGTGGAAGAGTTTGATATTGACGGTCTGAGACTGGATGTGGCTTACTGTCTGGATCATGACTTTGTGAGAAGATTAAGAAGCTTTACCGAAGGGCTTAAGCCGGAATTTTATCTGCTGGGAGAAATGTTGCACGGCGATTATAATCAGATGGTCAATGACCAGATGCTGCATTCAGCCACCAATTATGAGTGTTATAAGGGACTGTATTCCAGCTTTAACAGCATGAATATGTTTGAGATCAACCACTCCCTTTTAAGACAGTTCGGGCCTGAAAACTGGTGTCTGTACCGCGGCAAGCATCTGCTCTCCTTTGTGGATAACCATGATGTGAGCCGGATTGCCAGCAATCTCACGAACGAGAAGCATCTGCCGCTAATCTATGCGCTTTGCTTTGGCATGCCGGGAATCCCCTGCGTGTATTACGGCAGTGAGTGGGGCGCAAAGGCTAATAAGAGCGAGGGGGATCCCGCACTCCGGGCTTGCTTTGAGGAGCCCCAGTGGAACGAACTGAGTGAGTGGATCAGCAGGCTTGCAGAGGCGAAGAAAGAATCGAAAGCCCTCAACTACGGCGCTTTCAGGTCCGTGGTGCTGACAAACAAGCAGTGTATCTTTGAACGTAAGTGCGAGGATGAGAGGGTGCTGGTGGCGATTAATGCGGACGGGGAGGATTATACGGCGCATTTTGATGCAGGATGTGGACTGGCGGTGGATCTGATCACCGGCGAGGAACATGATTTCGGCGGCGGCAGTCTTCTGCCAGCGTATAGTGCATATTTCTGGAAGATGGAAAAATAGAGGGGTGAAGGGTTGTGATTTGGAGGAATTGTTGTTTGGGAAAGCGAAATTCGGCATTGGCAGTATTGACGGCAGCTTTGTCTGTGGCAGGGATCCTGACAGCGTGTGGATCGGAGGAAGAGCCGGAAAAAGAAAGAAAAGATGTGGTTGACCAAATTGATCAACAGGGTCAGAGCATTGAGGATGGGGACTACCAGGAGGAGCAGTCCGATGCAGGAGAGCAGGATACAGACCTTGGGTCGGACAGTGGAGAGTCTTCCCGGGAAGATTTGGATCGGATCAGGGAACAGTTTGGTGAGACCTGTATTGCAGAGCAGACCTTTGAGGTGGAACTGAGTGAATATCCGGAACCGGTGTGGTTTGTTCCCAGGTCACCATCTCAGACCGGACAGGGGCTGGAAATTCAGATTATGCAAAATGGTGAAGTCCTGACGGAATTCGATGCCTATGTGCCGGATGCGCTGGCAGGTGAGAACTTTACCAGTCTGGATGCCGTATCCTTTTATGATGTGAATTTTGACAACCGGACGGATATTGTACTGATTGAGACCTTTGGAAACAGCAGCTTTGCGGCAGTCTATTGTGGCGTTGGAGAGGCCGGGACAGATGACCCCAGATATTTTGTATTGTATAAGGCCTTATCAGAGGCATTGTCTGAACAAGTCAATCCTTTGACAGTCACAGAAATCCGTAACTTTATAAGCGGCGGTAAGAGGAATGGTGAATTTGACAGCTATCAGGAGGCTTATGAGGCAGTGGCAAGGCTCTGTGATATGGAGACAGAAGAAGAGATTTATGACATGGCTTATGACCTGATCTATGTGGACGAGGATGATGTCCCGGAACTGGTAGCCTGTCATCAGGGGTATTCGGTCAGCCTGTATACTTATTGGGACGGCGCTGTTTATGCGCTGATGGATGACTGGGGATACGGGGCCATGGGGAACGCAGGTTATGCCTATGCGCCCCGCCGGAATAATATAGTCAACGATAATAGTGATTATGCCGGTGCGATTCTGTACACGACCTATATGGCGGTCAGTAATCATCAGTCAGTGGATGTGATAGCATGCATAGAGACTTTTAACTTTGATGATGTGAATCAGAATGGCTATCCGGATGAGGAGGAACTGGATTCTATGGGAATGTACGGAGTCAGCTATATTGATGGGGTGGAGATTACCGCAGAGGAGGCTGCCTCCTACAAGGTGGGAGATTATGAGTGGATTGAGGGCAGCATGACGTTTGCAGAACTGTTGGCGGCCCTTGGCAGATAGAGGTCATAAACCTGTGGAAAATCAGGGACGAAATTAAAATGCGGCGGGAATCAAAAATCTCGTTGACAACTGGAAGCGCATGTATTAAGATAGCAACAGTATCTTGAAAATCTCGAAAGGAGGTAAAGTTTTATGTTTATGATGGATTTAAATCAGAATGGCAGTACCATTACAAAATCAAATAGAAACATATTACGTGAAATTACCTCCGTGGACAGAAGACCTGGTCAGGAAAAATAGGATGACTTGATTGGTCAATATATGTGCAGGATTTCAAGGGCTATGGTAATTTTACCATAGCCATTTTTTGCGCGCATCAGCAGAGTCATAAGCTGTCAGAACCAGTCTGCATGCTAGCATGCAAGACAGGTTCTGACAGCTTATGACGAGCAACGCGAACTCGGAAGACGAAGTCTTACGAGTCTGCTGATGCCAGGGAAAAGAAGAGACAGAGGGGAGCAAAATATTATGAAAAAAATTTCAAGTTACATATGGGATTATAAATTTTCCTATTTGGGGGCGGTAACATCACTCCTGATTGCGGTAACCCTCGATATGCTGGCGCCGCGGCTGACCGCCCGCGTGGTGGATGACGTGATCGTGGGCGGCAATATGGGAGAACTGAAATTTCTGCTTTTGGGGTTTCTGGGAATTGGGCTTGGCCGGTGTATCTTTCAGTATGTGAAGGAATTCACTTTTGACAAGAACGGGGCAAGGATTTCGGGCGATATGAGGCGGGATCTCTTCCGCCATATTCAATCCTTAAGTGCGGACTTTTTTGACCGGACGAATACGGGGGAACTGATGGCCCGGGTAAAAGAAGATATTGACCATATCTGGGATGCAGTGGGATATGTGGGGATGCTTCTGATCGAAGTATTCTATCATACGGGAATCATTCTGGTCTGTATGTATATGCTCAACTGGAAACTGGCGCTGATTCCTACGGCGGCCATGCTGTTGTGTGGTTCCATCGCTGTGATCATGGAGCGGAAGCTGGGGGCTGTCTATGAGGAGATCAGCGAGGAGAATGCGGCTCTGAATACGGTGGCGGAGGAAAACCTGGCGGGTGTGCGCACGGTGAAGGCCTTTGCCAGGGAAGGGTTTGAGATTGAGAAATTCCTCTCCCATAATAAAAGGTACTATGATCTGAATATGGCGCAGTCGAAGGTGTTTGTCCGCTATTATCCGTTTTTTACTGTGGTATCAAAAGTGCTGCCGCTGTTGACCATATTAGTCGGCGGAAAGTTTGTGATAAACGGGGAGATGTCCTTGGGGCAGATGACCGCCTTTGTGGAGTATTCCATGAACATTGTATGGCCCATGGAGATGCTGGGATGGCTGACCAACAGTTTTTCTTCGGCGGTGGCTTCCAATAAGAAAATTAAGAAAATATATGAAGAAAGACCGACTGTCACGGAAGTGACTGATCCGGTCAAGATAGAAAAAGTACAGGGTAAAGTATGTTTTGACCATGTTTCCTTTCACAAGGCGGATCAGCATGAAATCCTGCATGATATCTCCTTTACGGTGGAGGCTGGTAAGACGCTTGGTATCATGGGGACAACGGGTGCGGGTAAGACTTCCATCATCCAGCTGCTTCAGCGGATGTATGATGCCACGGACGGCGCAATCTATCTGGATGATGTGGATATCCGCAAGCTGTCCTTAGAGCAGCTTCGCACCAGTGTCAGCTATGTGATGCAGGATGTATTCTTGTTTTCGGATACGATCAATGAAAATATTAAATTGGGCAAGAGATATTATCTGGATTTCAGGACCGTGCGAAAGGCATCTACGGATGCCCAGGCCAGTGAATTCATTGAGCGCATGGAGGAGCAGTATGATACGGTCATAGGCGAGCGGGGTGTAGGCCTGTCCGGCGGACAGAAGCAGCGAATCAGCATTGCCAGGGCTTTGGCTAAGCGGGATCCAATCCTGGTGCTGGACGATTCTACTTCTGCGCTGGACATGGAGACGGAACAGATGATTCAGCAGACCCTGCGGACGCTGGATCACACCACCAAGATTATCATTGCCCACAGGATCAGTGCCGTGCGGCATGCGGATGAAATCCTGGTGCTGGAAGGCGGCAGCATCGCCGAGAGAGGTACCCATGAGGAACTGCTGGCAAAGAAGGGCCTCTATTATGAGACTTATGAATCTCAGTATGGGGCAGTTCCTGAGAAGGAACCGGATGTAAGAGAGACAGAAATACAGCTGTCTCAGGAAGGAGGAAACTATGGCCTTCAATTCGTATAGAGATGATGAACTGAGTGTAGAGAAGAGTAAAGTACAGACTTTAAAACGGCTGTTTGGTTATCTGTTCGCCTATAAGTGGCAGATTGTTCTGGTGCTTGTAATCATGGGATACGGGGTGGCTGTGAGCCTGATCAACCCTTTGATCATGGAAACGGCAATAGATGACCATATTGGTCAACATGATTTGAAAGGGCTTTATAAACTGCTGGTGACTGCGCTGGTGATCAATCTGGTGCTGGTTGCCACAGTAAAACTGCGAATGTATATTATGGCGAAGGTGTGCAACCAGATTCTTCTGACCATCAGGCAGGAATTGTACACCCATATCCAGAAACTGGATTTTCATTTTTTTGACAGCAGGCCCACGGGTAAGATTCTTTCCCGTATTATCGGGGATATCAATTCCCTGAAAGATGTGCTGTCCAACTGTGTGACGACTCTGATTCCGGATGGCCTTACCGTGATTGCCGTGATCGTGATCATGATCTGTAAGAATCCGAAACTGGCTTTGGCCTCTTTGCTGACACTGCCGTTCATGGCGGCAGCTACCTGTTATATTGAGTTTAAGGCCCATCCGCGCTGGCAGACTTTTCGTAAGAAGTCGGCCAACTTAAATGCCTTTATCCATGAAGATATGGCGGGAATGCGGATTATCCAGAGTTTTCACGCACAGGGAGAAACAGAGGATACGTTTGACGAACTGATCACAGAGCACAGACAATCTTTCTTTGATGCGGTGCGGCTGAGTGATGCTTTTGGTTCCGTGATTGACTTTTCCTGGGGAATCGGCTGTATTCTACTGTATTTTACCGGGATTGTGATTCTGGGTGTGGATCAGGTGTCAGTGGGTATCTTTATCGCCTTTGCCAGTTATCTGAATATGTTCTGGCAGCCGATTCACAACATCAGCAACTTTTATAACCAGCTGGTGACGAATATCGCGGGAGCAGAGCGTATCTTTGAGATTCTGGATACGCCGCCGGCCATTGCCGATGCGGCAGGGGTAGTCCAGATGCCGGAGATTGTGGGAGAAGTGACTTTTTCCCATGTGGATTTCTCTTATGATGATAAGGTAAAAGTGCTGGATGATGTGAGTTTTAACATTACACCGGGAGAGACCATCGCCCTGGTGGGGCCCACGGGTGCCGGTAAATCCACGATTGTAAATCTTATCAGCCGTTTCTATGATGTGCAGGGCGGTACCGTAAAGATTGACGGACATGATGTGAAGCAGGTTTCCATAGAGAGCCTGCGCCGGCAGATGGGTATCATGACACAGGACAACTTCCTGTTCTCCGGAACCATCCGGGACAATATCCGTTATGGCAGACTGGATGCCACAGAGGAGGAGATCGTGGCGGCGGCCCGGGCGGTCAATGCCCATGAATTTATCATGAAACTGGAGAAAGGGTATGACACGGAACTTTCGGAGCGAGGCGGCGGCCTGTCTGTAGGGCAGAAGCAGCTTCTGGCGTTTGCCAGGACGATGGTCTCCAATCCGAAGATTTTGATTCTGGATGAGGCCACCTCCAGTATCGACACGAAGACCGAACTGCTGGTACAGGACGGCATCGAGCATCTCTTGGCGGGCAGGACATCCTTCGTCATCGCCCACAGGCTGTCCACCATCCAGAAAGCAGACCGCATCTTCGTGGTAGATGACGGCAGAATCATAGAAGAAGGAAACGCCGCCCAACTGATGGAGCAGAAAGGGGCATACTATCAACTTTATATGGCACAATTTAACACTTTCTAAAGAAAAACAAGTGCCGCAGGCGCGAGTTTGCGAGTTGCCCGTCCAAGACGGAAAGCAAATTAATTTTTGGATAAGTTATACAAATAAAACCAACAATTTATAACAATATGCCGGTTTTGTATAAAATATATTGACAATTATACATACTACCTTATAATTTAAGTGGAGTTACTTAAAATTTAATGGGGTTGTGAATTAAAATGGCTAAAGCGGTGAAAATGGCGGATATCGCCAAAGTGATGGGAGTCAGTACGGTGACAGTGTCCAAGGCATTGTCAGATCAGAAGGGTGTCAGCGAGGAACTTCGCGCTAAGATTAAGGAGAAAGCGGAGGAGATGGGATATAAGACTGCCACCGCCCTTTATAAGGAACGTATCAGAGCGAATGCCAGCTATACGTTTGGTGTGGTTGTGTCAGATCGCTTTCTGGCAAAATATGAGTCTTTTTACTGGAATCTGTATCAGGAAGTGGCGGCCGCGGCCTTGCAGAAAGGATGCTTCACCATGCTGGAGGTGCTGAAAGCGGAAGATGAGGCTGATCTGGTCATGCCCAAGCTGCTTCATGAGAAGAAGGCGGATGGGCTGATCATCATAGGAAGGCTTGGTAAAGAGTATCTGGATACATTGCTGGGACAGACGCAGATGCCGTATGTTCTGCTGGATTTTACAGATCCTAATGGCACATATGATGCGGTGATTTCCAACAGCTATTTTGGAATGTACAGGATGACCAATTATCTTTTTGACATGGGGCATCGAGACATTGCTTTTGTGGGAAACGTGTTTTCTACAGATTCCATTACGGATCGGTATTTCGGATATGTGAAGTCCCTCAGTGAACATGGGCTGGAAGTGAGAAAAGACTGGATTATTGATGACAGAAACCAGGAGACAGGCAGGTCAGATTCCGGATTCGTCTGGGAAATGCCGGAGGAAATGCCCACGGCTTTTGTCTGTAACAATGATGTGGCGGCAACCATGCTGGTGAAAGAATTGGAGCAGAGTGGATATCAGGTACCGCAGGACATTTCCGTGGTGGGATATGACAATTATCAGCCGCCAGGCCTGTGCGATGTCAGGATCACCACTTATGAAGTAGACATGAAGGAAATGGCAAAACAGACGGTCAAGATCCTGATTCATAAAATTTCAGGAGAGTCCTATAAGCAGGGCGTGACGATCATTGACGGCAGGATCATTTATAAGGACAGTGTCAGAAAGATTGGTTTAATGTAACAATATTTCGTATAACATAAGCCTTCCGGTTTCGGAGGGCTGTTTTTCAGAAATTACTTTTTTATGGGGAATCTGTCCTGTGGTTATAAAAGGATTATTGATATTACATTACAGGTACTCTGAAAACGACTCAAAGCACTCAGAAAAACAATCGTAAAAAAATACGATTGTTTTTCTGAGTGCTTCTATGTATAATATAAGCAGTAGAATTGGAAAGGGAAAGAAGTGTATGCGTGAAACAAGAACAACAGAATTCAAAGAAACGATTACAAATACATTTTTAAAAACAGTAAGCGCCTTTTCGAATTACGATGGTGGAGAAATATTTTTTGGTGTTGATGACAATGGTAATATCAAAGACCTGCCGGATGTAAAACAAGCGTGTCTGGATATCGAAAATAAAATTAATGACAGCATTACTCCGCAGCCTGATTATACACTGGAACTGCAAAATAATGACAGAACGATAAAACTGACTGTAAAAAGCGGGCTTCAAAAGCCATATTTATATAAATCCAAGGCATATAAGCGAAATAATACTGCAACAATAGAGGCTGACACACTGGAACTGTCAAGACTGATTTTAGAAGGAAAAAATATCAGATTTGAAGAATTGCCCTGTGAAGAGCAAGAACTGACATTTGATATGTTATGTCAAAAATTAAAAGAATGTATTCAGATTGAAACTTTTAATCAAGATACCTTGAAAACGCTGAACTTATATAACAGCACCGCTGGATATAATAATGCGGCTGGTATTTTGGCGGATAAAAATCATTTTCCGGGAATTGATATGGTGAGGTTCGGTGAGAGCATCAGTGTGATTCATAAGAGAGCAACATTTGATCATATATCCATTTTGGCGGCCTACGAAAAAGTATCAGAGGTATTCAAAGATTATTATCAATACGAGGAAATACAAGGCACCGAGAGGGAGAAGGTAGAGAAAATACCGGAGGCTGCGTTTAGGGAAGCGATTGCAAATGCACTGATCCATAGGGCGTGGGATGTGGAGTCACAGATAAAAGTTTCGATGTTTGACGACAGAATAGAAATTATTTCTCCGGGAGGACTGCCTTCCGGAATAACAGAAGATGAGTATTTATCGGGAAAACTTTCAGTCTTAAGAAACAGAAATCTTGCAAATGTATTTTACAGACTGGGGTTTGTCGAAATATTTGGTACAGGAATTACACGGATAAAGCAGCTCTATGAAGGGGGATTGAAGAAGCCAGATTTTGAAGTGTCGGAAAATACAATTAAGATTGTACTCCCGGTTTTTGAGAAAAACCTGAATTTAACGGAAGACGAAAGAAAAATATATAAAATTTTGAGCAAGACAATGCTGAAATCAATTAGCGAAATTGCTCCTTACGCCCCGTTTGGTAAATCAAAGACAACACAATTACTGAAAGAGATGGGGGAAAAAGGTGTTGTGAAAATTGAAGGCAGAGGAAAGGGGACTAAGTATGTGATAAAATAATTACCAGCGGCCAGCGTCCGCAACCTTGATAAATAGATGAAAAAGGAGTCTGAACGGGGGTTCAATGGCTCTTTTTTTGTTTACTATTCCGCATTAGTATGCTATTATTATATAGTACTTTATATATAAAGCAATTTATACATGAACAAGGAGGAGAAGAGATGTTATCAAAACCAGCTACCTTGCTTTTGGGAATTATTTATGAAAAACCACTTAATGCGTATGAAATAACAAAATTGTTAGATTATATGAATATTAAGTGGTGGTTCAACGTAGCAGACTCAACAGTCTATACAACATTGAAAAATTTAGAAAAGAGAGGTTTGTTAGAAGGAACAATAGAAAAGATAGGCAATATGCCGGATAGAACAATATATTCTTTAACTGAAAAAGGGAGAGATGAACTAAAAGAAACCATTAAGGAATCAATTCTTCAGTTTAGTTTCGATACCAATATTTTTACAATAGCTGCTTTTGTTATGGATATTTTAGAGGAAGAAGAAAAGAAAAAATTACTGAAAAAAAGACTCGATATCTTACAATCTTATCTGACGGGAATCAGTAAACAGAACAATGCAGTATGGAAACAAGAAGTGCCTGACTTCCATGTGGCGAATTTAGAGAGAATGACTGATATAGTGCAAGCTGAAATATCTGGAACCAAAAGGCTGCTATGTGTTATCAAGGAGGGAAAAATAAATAATGAAGAATAAATGGTTCCATTTTGCCATTGATAAAGAAAGTATATTCGGATTGGTCTGTGGTTTATTGATGGTTTTGTTGAGTATGGCCATGACATTATTTACCAGCGAGATCAGCAGTATTGTTTTGAGAGATCTGCTCATGATCTTGCTTTTGGGGTTCTTTACGCCTATCTATTATATTTTGATCATAAAAAAGAAAACTTTATCTGTCTTTGGCATACATAAAGATAAGTTGACTGTCAGTTTGGCAATTAATGTAGTTGCTGGTATTCTTTTATTAGTTATGTTTATAAGCAAAAATACGGGAAATATAGTTTTTAATATAAATTCACTATATGCGATTACATATATCTTAGTTGCAGGAATATTTGAAATGGTTTTTATATACGGATTTCTACGTTATGAATTTGAAAGAGCGTTTGGAGTACTTCCGGCTATTTTTATTACTGCCATTTTTTACAGTTTACATCATGCAGGCTTTCAACCGGAATTTAAAAAGTTATTTTTTGTCGGCGTTATGTATGTTACAGTATTCTATTTTACACGCAATATATTCTCATTATTTCCTTTCTTTTGGGGTGTTGGTGCTATTTGGGATGTTTTGGTAAATTCAGAAGCAGGTAATCATATAAAGAATGAATCGTCATTTGTCATAGCGGTGCTGATGCTTATTGCCATGATAGGCATTGGTATTTTTATTTGTTGTAAAATGAAGAAACAGAAAATCTGTCGATAAATTAAGTGACGGCAGGAGCAGAAATCATGGGGTGTTTGGCAGGGCGGCGGAGGAAGCCGGTGGGAGGTCCATACCACGGACATGGAGGACTCATACCGAAGAATGTCTGCATCGCTATAGTGAAATTGTACAAAAATCTGCCTGGGTTTGGGTAAAGATGCTGTTTTTGCATTTAATCTGTTTAAGTTGTTGACATTATGAAAATATACTTTATAATTTAGGTATAAGATAATTAATTTTACTTAAATTATAAAGTTAAAGTTAGCTAAAAGCAAGTGGCAATCGATTGCAGAATCCTAAACATAGAAATTGCATTGCTGACAGGGGATGGGGAGGAAACAGATTATGATGACAGAAGAAATCAAAAAGCATCTGACAGAGTGTATCATTCCATTTTGGAAAAAGCTGCGGGACGATGCTAACGGCGGTTATTACGGGTATATGGATCATGACCTGAAAGTCGATGAGAAGGCTGTGAAGGGGTGTATTTTAAACAGCCGTATCACGTGGTTCTTTGCAAATGCCTATCTGGAACTTCGGGATGAGTCTTTGCTGGAAGAGGCAAGGCAAGGCTACGAGTTTATGCGCAAGTACTGCGTGGATAAGGAAAAGGGTGGTGTTTATTGGTCGGTTCAGTATGATGGTACGCCGGAGGATACGACCAAGCATACTTATAACCAGGCGTTTTCCATTTATGCGCTCTCTTCCTATTATGATGCGTCTAAAGACGAGGACGCCCTTGCGACTGCGATGGAGCTTTTCCATATCATCGAGAACCGCTGTATGGATGAGATTGGCTATAAGGAAGCTTTCGACAGGGAATTTCACGAGATAGAGAATGATAAGCTTTCCGAAAACGGCGTAATCGCAGACAAGACCATGAATACATTACTTCATGTGTTCGAGGCTTACACGGAATTGTATCGGGTGAGCGGCAATGTGGAGGTGAAGAAGAGGCTGGAATGGATTCTTGACACCATTGCAGACAAGATTTATAACAAGGAACTGCACAGACAGGAAGTGTTCTTTGACAGGGAAATGCATTCTATTCTGGACTTACATTCCTATGGGCACGATATTGAGACCGCCTGGCTGATCCGCAGAGGCACAGATGTGTTAGGAGAGAAGTTATATGAAGATAAAATGCTGCCAATCATACTTGACTTAACCGGTCAAGTATATCGGACAGCCTTTGACGGAAGTTCACTTGCCAATGAGTGTGAGAAAGGCGTGGTGGATGAAAACCGCATCTGGTGGGTACAGGCGGAGGCTGTGGTTGGTTTTTTGAACGGGTATCAACTGGCGCCGGAGCATACGGAGTATCTGGATGCCGCCAAGGCGGAGTGGGAGTTTATCAAGGCACATGTGATCGATAAAAGACCCGGTTCCGAGTGGTTCTGGGATGTGAATAAGGCGGGGGAAGCCGTGAGCGATAAGCCGATCGTGGAGCCCTGGAAGTGTCCTTATCATAATGGGAGGATGTGTCTTGAGGTGTGCAAGAGGAAATTCTAAAAACAGGAATTCTTACAGAAGGGATATAAAATGAGAGTGAAATGGGAGGAGAGTATGTTGCATCAACAGTATTATGTGGAATTGGAGAAGTACAATAAGCTGATCGGGAGAAAGAATGTGAAGGCCGACAGCTACAACGGGATTTATGACAGGTATCAGTATCCTGTGCTGACAAGGGAGCATATTCCGTTGCATTGGCGGTATGACTTAAATCCGGAGACCAATCCTTATTTCATGGAGCGTCTGGGTGTCAATGCGGTGATGAATTCCGGGGCAATCGAGTTGAACGGTAAGTATTATCTGGTTGCCCGTATCGAGGGAAATGACAGGAAATCTTTCTTCGGTGTGGCAGAGAGTGATAACGGGATTGACGGTTTTAAATTCTGGGATTATCCGATCCTTCTGCCGGATACCTGTCCGGAGGAGACCAATGTGTATGATATGCGTCTGACCAAACATGAGGACGGTTATATTTATGGGGTGTTCTGCTCCGAGAGCAAGGATACCTCCGTCAACGATCTGTCGGCGGCTGTGGCTGCGGCGGGTATTGTGCGGACTAAAGATTTGAAGGAGTGGGAGCGCCTGCCCAATCTGGTGACCCTTCGCTCCCCGCAGCAGAGAAACGTGGTGCTGCATCCGGAGTTTGTGGACGGCAAATATGCCTTTTATACAAGACCGATGGATGATTTTATCGAGACAGGATCGGGCGGCGGTATTGGTTTCGGGCTGTGCGAGGATATCACTCATGCGGTGGTGGATGAGGAGAAGATGACTTCCATCCGCAGATATCACACCATCACGGAGGCTAAGAACGGCGCGGGCGCTCCGCCCATTAAGACAGATAAAGGCTGGATTCATATTGCCCACGGCGTGAGAAATACAGCGGCCGGCCTGCGCTATGTGATCTATGCTTTTGCTACGGACTTGCATGATCCCTCCAAAGTGATTGCGGAGCCTTCCGGCATGCTGATCGGCCCCAGGGACTGGGAGCGGGTAGGCGATGTGTCCAACGTGGTATTCACCAACGGCGCAATTGCCAAGGATAACGGGGAAGTATATATTTACTATGCGGCCAGTGACACCAGGATGCATGTGGCAGTGACTACCATCGACAAGCTGTTGGACTATGTGTTTAACACCCCGAAGGATCCGCTGCGTTCTGTGGAGTGTGTGGCGCAGAGATGTGACCTGATTCAGAAAAACCTGGAATTTTTAAAGAGACAGTGAAGGAGTGCCAGACACTTCGATAAAGGAGGAGAAAAATGAGCGAAGTAAAGATGATCAGCCCGGTAGTAAAGAACGTGCCCTGGCAGGAGAAGCCGGAAGGACTTAAAGGTGCCCCAATCTGGAGATACAGCGAGAACCCGATTATCGGCAGAAATCCGGTGGAGGGCGTTGCCAGAATCTTTAACAGTGCGGTAATGCCTTACGGGGATGCGTTTATCGGTGTGTTCCGTGGGGAACAGGTAAATGGTATACCGTATATTTATTTAGGACACAGCAAGGATGCCATTCACTGGGAGTTTGAGGCGGAGAAGATTCCTTTTAAGGATGAGGACGGTAATGACTTTATGCCGATCTATGCCTATGATCCCCGTCTGGTGAAGGTGGAGGATACTTACTATATTATCTGGTGCCAGGACTTTTACGGGGCCTCCATCGGTATGGCAAAGACCACGGATTTCAAGACATTTACCAGAATCGAAAATCCGTTTATACCATTCAACAGGAATGCGGTGCTGTTTCCGAGAAAGATTAACGGCAAGTACATGCTCTTAAGTCGTCCGTCCGATTCCGGTCATACACCGTTTGGTGATATTTTCTTAAGCGAAAGTCCGGATATGGTGTACTGGGGCAGACACAGACATGTGATGGGCAGAAGCAGCGAGTGGTGGGAGTCCGTCAAGATCGGCGGCGGTGCGGCGCCCATCGAGACCACGGAAGGATGGCTCTTATTCTACCATGGTGTGACAGGTACTTGCAATGGCCTGGTGTATTCCATTGGCGGCGCGATTTTGGATATCGACAATCCTTCCAAGGTACTGTACCGGTGTGAGAATTTCCTGCTGACACCGGAAGAGTGGTATGAGGAAAGAGGATTTGTGCCCAACGTATGCTTTCCCTGCGCTACCATTCATGATTCTGAGAGCGGTAAGATCGCGCTTTATTATGGATGTGCGGACAGCTATGTGGGACTTGCGTTCACCAAACTGGACGAGATTGTGGATTATATCAAGACCCACAGCCGGACCACGGAGTCTGATACGGAGTTGGGAATCCGTTAACGGATCGAGCGGAGCTCGATCCCGAGGACCGCATTCGCGGCCTCGAGGGAACAGAGGCGAAGGGAGAAACTCAATCCCGAGGACCGCATTCGCGGCCTCGAGGGAACAGAGGCGAAGGGAGAAACTCGATCCCGAGGATCGCATTCGCGGCCTCGAGGGAAAGTATATAATGTATACCGGCAGTCTGAAGGGCTGCCGGTTTTGCTGTAACCCTATAAAATCTTGATAAAAGTATGCAGATATACTATAATAAGACATAAACAGATGAAACAGGAGGAATGGTTATGTCTGGGGATGAACGGAAATTGTGGGGCGTATGGGGACAGGCTAATGGATTGTACAGTTCCTGGGCTGCTTCCAGGAATATCAATTACTATCTGCTGCTTGTATTGTATACGCTGGAAGGGCAGAAGGCGATGACACAGAAAAAAATCTGTACCTGTACCGGGATGACAAAACAGACAGTCAACAGTGTGATTCGCTCTTTGAAGGAAGATGGCTATATTGAACTGATTTCCGGATGTGAGGACCGCCGGGAAAAACAGGTCACATTGACGGAAAAGGGAATCGTCTATGCCAATGAACTGATAACACCTTTGAGGGAACTGGAACATCGTGCGCTGCAAATCATGGGAAATGACAGAGTGATGCAGATGGTTGACAATATTATCTTATATAATACCTTGCTGGAAAAGGAGATGGAGAGAAAGGATTAGTAGTCCGGCCTTCAAGAGTCAGCGCGAAATCCATCGTGCTCGATTTTATGCAACGAAAAAGAGTGCCTATTCCTATATCCTGACGTTGTTCCTAAAGCAGCGTGTGGATAAGCAGGAAATGGTTTAGGAAAACATGAATTGTGTAAATTCCAATCCCGGATTCTCAAAGTTGCCTTTTCAGACAGGCGTGCTATAATAAGAAAATAGGAAGATATCCCCTGGCCCAAAGCGACCAGCGGTATTTGCGGTTCTAAGATTATCTTACATAACGGAGGAAACTTTCAGTGAAGATCATAATAGCGGGAGACGGTAAAGTCGGTTCCACGCTGACAAGACAGCTGGTTGCGGAGGGACACGATATTACGCTGATTGATTCCAGGGCGGAAGTTCTTGAAGTCAGCGAGGAGCGCTATGATGTGATGGCGGTGCAGGGGAACTGCGCTTCCATGGATACTTTGTCCAGAGCCGGTGTGGAGGAAGCAGAGGTTCTGCTCGTCATGACGGGAGCAGATGAAGTGAACCTGCTGTGTTGTGCCATTGCGCATGTCATGAATCCCGGATTGCATACGATAGCGAGGATCAGGAATCCGGAATACAGAGGGCAGATTTATCAGATGAGAAATCTGTTTGGTCTGTCCATGGTGATCAATCCGGAGAGCCAGGCGGCCATCGAAATGGAACGTCTGATTAAGTATCCCGGGTTTTTGAAGCGGGACACTTTTGCCAAGGGTAAAGTGGAGATTGTGGAACTTCGTATTCAGGAAGATTCCAAGTTGCGGGATGTGAGCCTGTACGGGCTGGGCAATGTGGTCAAGTGCAAAATTTTGGTCTGTGCAGTCTTGAGAAACGGCAAGGCAATCATTCCGGATGGTAATTTCGTATTGAAGGCAGGAGACCGTATTTTTGTTACGGCATCCACCAGGGAACTGACGATTTTCTTAAAAAATATGGGCATTATTACGCACAAAGCCAAGCGGGTGATCCTGTGCGGCGGCGGGCGTCTCAGCTTTTATCTGGCGCAGCTTCTCGTGCGTGATGGGATCATGGTAGAGATCATAGAGCAGGATTATGACAGGTGCCTGTCTTTGGCGAACCAGCTGCCGGATGTGACAGTAGTACACGGCGATGCCAGCAGTGAATTTCTGTTGGACAGAGAGGGTATTGCAGAATGTGACGCACTTGTCACATTAACCGGTGTGGATGAGATGAATATCATTATCTCTCTCTTTGGCAACAGCCGTAAAGTACCGCAGATTATTACCAAACTGGGACGTCTTAGCAACAACAGTATTCTGGACAGCCTTTCGGTGGGCAGCACCATCAGTCCCAAGGAGTTGTGCTGTAATGATATTCTCCGGTATGTGCGGGGTATCAGGAACCAGGCTGGTGCGGCTCAGGCGGTCAATGCGATCGCGGACGGCCAGGCGGAGGCCATAGAGTTCATTGTGGATGAGAATACAAAGCACTGTGAGGAACCACTCAAGAAAGTAAAACTGAAGAAAAATATCCGGATTGCGGGTATCAATAAACTCAACAGCTTTGAGATAGCTAACGGTGATTCCTTCTATTCCAAAGGCGACAGAGTGATTATTGTGACAGGAAGAGATGAAGTCATTTATCAGTTAAATGATATTTTTGAATCATAAGAAGGGGTAACGCAGGAAGCGTTGCCTTGTCGCGTAAACGCTTCGGAACGAGGAATACTATGAATTATCGAATGATGGGAAAATTTATCGGCAGGATTCTGTATGTGGAGGCAGTCTTCATGCTCCCGGCGCTGCTGATCAGTATATATGGCAAAGAGGAACAGACGATAACCGGATTTGTCATCAGCATAGCCATTACGCTGGCAACGGCGGCTGTCCTGTCTTTTATCTGCCGTAAAGCCAAGAAGGGATTTTATGCAAGGGAAGGGCTTGTCTGTGTGGGAATCAGCTGGATTGTGATGAGTCTTCTGGGTTGTCTTCCCTTCTATTTTTCAAGGGAGATTCCGCATTTTATCGATGCTCTGTTTGAAACGGTGTCCGGCTTTACCACTACGGGATCGTCTATTCTATCCGATGTGGAGGCACTTTCCAGGGGAAATCTTTATTGGAGGAGTTTCACACACTGGCTGGGCGGTATGGGTGTGCTGGTGTTTGTGCTGGCCATCGGCCGCGGCAGGGAGAAGAGTGACGGCTATACCATGCACCTTCTGCGGGCGGAAAGCCCCGGCCCCAAGGTGGAGAAGCTGGTGCCGAGGATGAAAGATTCGGCCAAGATTTTGTATTTTATCTATGTCTTTTTGACCATATTAAATATTATATTTCTGCTGATCGGGCACATGCCGTTGTTTGATGCCGTGTGTACAGCGTTTGGCACGGCCGGTACCGGTGGTTTTGGTATTAAAAACAGCAGTATCGCTGATTACAGTCCTTATCTGCAAAATGTCTGTACGGTGTTCATGCTGCTTTTTGGTGTGAACTTCAGCTGCTATTTCATGCTGTTTATCAGACAGGTGCGGGGTGTGGTAAAGGATGAGGAACTGCGTTTCTATCTGGGTGTGGTAGTGGGCAGCATCCTGCTGATTACGTGGAATATCAGCGGCATGTATGCCACCTTTGGAGAATCGCTTCGCCACGCGGCCTTTCAGGTAGCGAGTATCATGACGACTACCGGTTTTGCAACCACGGATTTTGACCTGTGGCCCAGTTTTTCCAAGGCAATCCTGTTGGGACTGATGATTGTCGGGGCCTGCGCCGGCAGTACCGGCGGCGGCTTCAAGTGTGGCCGGACATTGCTTTTGATCAAGAGCCTGCGGCGTAACGTGCGCCAGATCCTGCATCCCCAGAAAGTGCAAGTGGTGCGTGTGAACGGACAGATGGTGCGGGAGGGCGTGCTGGACAATATGAATGCTTATGTGGCGGCCTACGCCTTTATTGTGGTATTCAGTTTTATCGTGATCTCCATTGACGGCTTTTCCACAATGACCAATTTTTCAGCTGTGATGGCATGTTTTAACAATATCGGCCCCGGACTGGAGGGTGTGGGACCCACCTGTAACTTTAGCGGTTACAGCGTTTTGTCAAAACTACTGCTGATCATCGATATGCTGGCAGGACGTCTGGAGATATTCCCGATATTGATTCTGTTTTCCAAGAGCACCTGGATCCGCAGATAACACCGACAAGTCAAATCCGTGCAGAAATCCAAAGGATTTGTCTCTTGTGAGATAACGTTGAGCGTGTTATAATGTACGCGTAAGCAATGAGCAGTGCCACGAAGTAAGATGGCAAATCGGCTGCTGGCAGACGAATTTGCCAGGTTACGGAGTGATAGGGCGAAGCCCGTGAATGAGGGAGACCGAAGGTGTCCCGAATGAGCACTGCGGGAGAAAGGAAGCCAGAAGCCTAAAAGGCAAATGGCAGCATGCAGACAATTTTTTGAGATTACAAAAGAAACAAGCACCACAGATTCATAAGGGTACCATTGTACATAGGAAGGGGAAAATTCTAATGGAAAAGGATAAAATCGAAGTTACACCAGAAGTGGTATTACAGTATCGGGAATATGAAGTCAATATGGAAGATGTGGTGGAGAGAGTAAAGGCTCATTATGTGGCAAAGGGACACAAGAGGGACTCCATAGTGGATCTGCAAGTGTATGTTAAGCCGGAGGATTTCACCGCTTACTATGTGATCAATGACGGAGTTGTGGGTAAAGTGAATCTCTTTTAGGGTAATATCAGCATATGACAGAGAGCAGAATGTGTTTAGAACCGGGCCGGAGGCGGCCCGGTTTTTTAGCCAACGGTCTCAGATGGGGGTTAGTATGAACAGAAGTGCAAAGAAAATATGCAATGCAGCTTTTATACTGGTCAATGCAACTGCCATTCTGGCGGCTGTTTTTTTCTTTTCCGGTAACAGGGATTTTTCTTTGAACCAAAAAGAAAACTCATACCTGATTGGCGCCAGTTACATGACTATGAATAATGAGTTCTATAAGATTATCGGAGAGGAAATTACCCATCAAGTAGAAGCAAAAGGAGATCGGATCGTTCTGCGGGATCCGGCCCTGGATGCGGACAGACAGATTGAACAGATTCAGGCGATGCTGGATATGGGGATTGATGTCCTGATCGTTACACCGGTGGACTGGGTAAAGCTGACAGATATTCTGGAACAGGCAAAAAACCGTGGGGTTTTCATTGTTGTATTGGATACCAATGTGTCAGGCGGTGAACTGGCAGACTGTACGATTACTTCGGATAACTATCAGGCAGGGGTATTGGTGGGAGAGTACTTTCTTGCACAGCATGGTGCTTCACATGTTGTTGTGATGACACATGAGACAACAGTCTCAGGGCAGCAGCGTGTTCAGGGATTTGTGGATGCCGTAACGCAAAATGATGGCGTGGAAATCGTGGAACGAATTGAATGTGAAGGACAGCTGGAGATTGCCATGCCGAAACTAAAGCAGGCCATTGAGAACGGTGTGGTATTCGACAGCGTATTCTGTCTCAATGACCTGGCATGTGTGGGAGCGGCAGCAGCATTGGATGAGAAACAAATGCTGGGAGAAGTGGATCTGTATGGGGTGGATGCCTCTCCGGATGCCAAGGCGCTGATCGCGGAGGGAATGATGGACGCATCGGCGGCCCAGTTTCCCACACAGATAGGCAGAGAGGCGGCGCGGGTTATTTATTGTCTGCTGGAGGGGAAACCGGTTGAACGCAATATCTTTATTCCGGTGGAATTAGTGACGAAAGACAATGTGGCTCAGTTCGGCATAGACAGATGGCAGTAGAGGAAGCTATATGGAAGAAAACTGTAACAAAGAAATAGATATGGGGAAAAATCAGATACAGGAGGGACGTGTGGAAGAGACCAGGGTACCGGGTATTATCTTTGCATGGATGTTGAACCTGAATCTGCTCATCATTCTTTACATAACAGGGATCATGGCCGCAGGGCTTTGGGGGCATGTACATGAAAACACTGCGCTTGTATTTTTGCAGCAGGTCAATGCAGTTACCATTGTGCCTTGGAAAATTCCGGTGATGGCTGTCTTGTTATATGGGAGTTTGGCGCTGCTTTTGGGTATTCGAACAGAAAAGAACGCTTCCATATATGGGAAAACCTGTGTAGAGATAATGATTACGATAGCAATAGGATATATACTTAATTTTAGCTATATTGGAATGGTTTTACTGATTCTGGCAGATGTGATCAGGAGAATGACAAAAGTGAGATGGAAATATGCGGCGATTGGTATTGTCTGCGGTGTTTATCTTTTGATGGATTATAATCTGTTAACGGGAAGATTTCCTATTACGCCGTTAGATACCTATCTGCTCTACTATCGAAATGATGTCAGATCCATCATGCTTGGGATCAGGAATGTGTTGTCTTCTCTGAATATCCTGCTTTTTATTATCTATACCATTCAGCTGATGCGGGTACAGATGAGTGAAAAGGAAAGAATCCTGATCCTGAACGACAAACTGAATCAGGCCAATGAAGAACTACAGGCGGCCAACAGGCAGATGGAGGAATATGCCAGGGAATCTATTAAGAATGCGGAGACTCAGGAGAGAAACCGGCTGGCCAGGGAGATTCATGATACTCTGGGCCACAGTCTGACCGGTATCATTACCGGACTTGACGCTTGTGTCACTTTAATGGATGTGGCGCCGGATGCGGTGAAAACACAGCTAAAGGATATTGCCGATGTGGCACGTAAGGGCATGACAGATGTGCGCAGGTCGGTCAAAGCCCTGCGTCCGGATGCGTTGGAGAAGATGGAACTGGAAAAGGCACTGATACAGATGATGGAGGAGACGAAGAAAACTTCTAAGGTAGAGATTGAGTATTGCTGTACGGCGGAACTGAGTCATTATAATAAGGATGAGGAAGAGATCATATATAGGATCGTGCAGGAAAGTATCACCAACGCGATCAGGCACGGCAAGGCAACAAAGATTATGATTGCCATCAGTATGGAATACAATATCATGTATATCTGGATCAAGGATAACGGCGTTGGATGTACCCATATTGAGAAAGGGTTTGGACTGCACCATATGGAGGAGCGGCTGGCGATGCTTCATGGAAGTCTGAACTATTATGGGGACGATGGCTTTGTGCTGGAGGCAAGTATTCCGATTAGATGGGGTGAGGAGAGATAAGGGAATGATAAAGATTTTGATCGCGGATGACCAGGAACTGATCAGGCAGAGCCTGTCGATCATTTTAGGAAATGAGAAGGATTTTGAGGTGACCGATACGGTGAGTAATGGAGTCGAGGTAGTCCGGTCTGTCAGAAAGAATAAACCGGATGTGATATTGATGGACATTCGGATGCCTGAGATGGACGGCGTTGTCTGTACACAGATTATCAAAGAAAATTATGCGGATATTAAGATTATCATTCTGACTACTTTTGATGACGATGAATATGTATTTAATGCCTTAAAAAACGGTGCCAGTGGCTATCTGCTCAAGGGTGTTTCCATGAAGGAACTGTCGGAGGCAGTGCGGAAAGTGTATGAGGGAACCGCTATGATCAATGGAGATATTGCCTCCAAGGTGGTGAAACTCTTTTCCAGGATGGCGCAATCAAATATCAGTATCCGTGTGGATGAGCAAAGTGTTACGGATCTGAAAGAGACCGAGTGGCGGATTATCGCATTGGTGGGAAGCGGGTTGTCGAACAGGGAGATTGCGGCTAAGATCAATCTCTCTGAAGGAACGGTCAGAAACGGACTGAGTACGATCTTAAGCAAACTGAATCTGCGGGACCGGACGCAGCTGGCCATATGGGCGGTCCAGACAGGAGCGGTGAACCGGGTATTTGAAGAGGGGGAAAGGGCGTAACGTGGATTGGATAAAAAAGAGGAACAGCTGGTTTGTCATAGGAGTCTTCCTGCTTATATTGACTACTTTAGTCATAGCCGATACCAGGCCGGGGAACCATCCGTTCCAAAAGGATACGGTGATAACGGTCGGCGTATTTTCAGACAGCTACTGGGAGGTACAAAACGGCTATTCCTACCGCATTTTGGAGGATGCCATTGAGATTTTTGAAAAAGAACATGAAGGGGTCCGGGTAGAATATGTCAGCGGGCTTTTGAAAGAGAATTATTCGGAATGGCTGGCAGAGCAGATGGTCCTGGGCAAAGCGCCGGATGTATTTCTTGTGTTTGGTGAGCATTTTAGTGATTTTACGGAGATTGGCGCCTTGAAGGATCTGGAAAGCTTTATGGAGAAAGATACTCTTTTTAGCGCGGATCGTTTTTATACTTCTGCGTTTCAATGCGGACAGTACGGTGGGAAACAGTATGCCCTTCCTTATGAGTGTGCACCGAAGCTGATGTTTGTGAATAAGACAATCCTGGATGAAGAAGGAATCGCACTGCCGGGGGAAGAGTGGACATGGGATGACTTTTATGGGATTTGTAGTAAAGTGACCAAAGATAAAGACGGAAACGGGGTGCCGGATCAATTTGGTGTGGTGGGCTATACCTGGGCGGATGCTTTTGATGCGAATGGCGTAGAACTCTTTAATGCGCAGGGAACGGAGTGCAGGCTGACAGGGGAAGCGGTGAGAGAAGCTATTTTGTTTATGGAAGAATTGGAAGGATTGCATGATGGCTATCATGTGACCAGTAAGGACTTCGACCTGGGCAAGGTGGCTTTTCAGCCAATGCTTTTTTCCGAATATAGAGCATATAAGCCTTATCCGTTGAGCATTAAGAAATATTCCGGTTTTGAATGGGAGTGTATCCCCATGCCTTCCGGGAGCCGGGGTGATAACGTTGCGGAACTGGACACGCTTCTTTTGGCCATGAATGAGGATACAAAACAGCCGGAATATGCATGGGAACTGATGAAACTGTTGTCTGGCGATGAGCGGATCCAGTCGGAGGTTTTTACTTATTCGGAAGGAGTATCCGTGCTGCGGGATGTGACGGAATCGGACGAGACTTTGCAGCTTCTGATCGAGAGCTCGGGAGATAATATGGGACTGAACCTGCGGGTGTTAAGTGATGCAGTGGAAGGCGCGGTCGTTTCGCGGGGGTTCCGCGGCCGGGAAGAAGCGGAAGCAGAGGTGGACCGGGCGGTCAGGGATATCATGGAGGGAAGTTCCAATATCAGTATGGAACAGATCATATGGAACCGGGAGATTGACCATTTCCTGAAAGACCATAACAGAAGATGACAGCAATCATAGAAATAGTGACAAATGTCATGCCAAAAAGGTGACACATGTGAGATGAACATGTGCCGCCTTTTTTATATACTTGCCTTACAGAGAACGACATAGACAGAATCTGGAGAAGGAGGGAGTTATATGAAGTATGTATTATTGGTCAGCCATGGCAGGTTTGCACCGGGGTTACACAGTGCGCTCGATATGCTTGCAGGCGAGGGGCGGGAAGATATCCTCTCGGTGAGTCTGGAGAACGGGATGAGCTCGGATGTGTATGCGGACAATGTGAGGAAATGCCTTGAGACAGTGGGGCAGGAAGACGAGATCCTGTTATTTGGGGATCTGGTGGGTGGTTCCCCGCTTACCACGGCGGCAAATGTCATTGCTGAGAAAAATCTGCTGGAACGGACCGTGATGATAGGCGGTATGAACCTGCCGTTAGCGCTCAGCGCGGTGCTGATGAAAGACGGCATGGAACTTGCAGATCTGGTAGGAATGCTGATACCGGAGGCAAGAGAAGAGTTAAAGCAATTTCAGATTGTCAGTGATGATGCAGAAGATGACATATAAAAAGGAGGAATAGAAAATGGCAGTTTCATTTATTAGAGTAGACGATCGTATGATTCATGGACAGACATGTACAAGATGGGCTTTAGAGTATCCCTGTGACGGGCTGATCGCAGTCAACAATGCGGCGGCAGGAAACTCCGTATTGAAAGCGGCATATAAGAGCGCCAGCGGTAAGAAGACCTTTGTGTGGTCATTGGATGAGTTTAAGGAGAAGTGCCAGAAAGTGCTTGACAGCAAAGATAATTATTTTCTGATCACCAAGAATCCGCTGGATATGAAGAAGATTTTGGTCGATCAGGGATTTAAACCGGGTATTACGGAGGTGATCATCGGCCCCTGCAATGACAGGCCGGGTACCACAAAGCTGGGTAACAACCAGTCGATCACGCAGGAAGAGGCGCAGGCCCTTGAGGATATCATGAATGCAGGCTATAATGTGGAGTTTGCACTGTTAAAGGAAGAGGCCATCGGCAACTGGAAGAAATTCAGAGGGCAGTTTGGATTTCACTGAATGTGTGGATGAACAGTTTAAATGGTTGGCATAACATGGAATGAATAGTAAGAAAAGCAGGAGGAGAGAACATGGAAATCAGTTGGATACAGGCGATTATATTAGGTTTATTCGCATGCTTGGCAAGTATGCCCGGTCTGGGCGGTACTTCCATCGGTAATTATACACTGGGAAGACCATTGATCGGCGGTCTTGTGTGCGGACTTATTTTAGGGGATGTTACAACAGGTATTCTGGTGGGCTGTGCCATGCAGGTAGTCTACATTGCACTGGTCACACCGGGCGGGACCGTATCAGCGGATGTGCGCGCCGTCAGTTACATAGGCATCCCGCTGGCCATGGTGGCGCTGAAAAGTTACGGTCTGGATGCAGGCTCTGCGGAGGGCGCAGCGCTGGCCACTTCCTTCGGCACCATGGTCGGTACGCTGGGAACGGTATTGTTCTACGGTACCGCGACCGTTAACCTGGTTTGGCAGCATATGGGCTGGAAAGCGGTGGAGAAGAGACAGTATAGGAAATTGTACCTGGTAGATATGGGATTACCCTGGATCTCCCACATACTGTGCTCATTGATTCCGACCATGATCATGTGTAAGCTGGGTGCAAATGTGGTCGAGGTGATCAAGACAGCGCTGCCGATGGACGGCATTGCCATGAAGACACTGTTTACAGTCGGCGCACTGCTTCCCTGTGTCGGTATTGCAATTTTGTTAAAGCAGATTGTGAAAAATGGAACGGACTTTATCCCTTTCCTGTTCGGTTTCGTATTGGCGGCATCCATGGGAATCAATCTGGTATCCGCAACGGTAGTGGCAGGTATGTTCGCTATCATTACTTATAAGATCAAAATGCTTTCCGTGAGAAAGCCGGAACTTGCAGGCGGTGCAATAGATGATGAAGAGGAGGAGATCTGATCATGGAAAAGAAATTATCAAAAAAAGCGTTGTTGAAATCCTTCCATAATTGGTATTATGGCCACCTGACCTGTTTTTCACAGGAACATATGCAGACGTTTGGCTATCTGTGTGCCATGCTTCCGTTAGTGGAAGAGTTGTACCAGGATGAAGAGGAGAAGGCAAATGCGATCAATACCTACACGGCTTTCTTTAATACGGAGCCGCAGCTTGGTACAGTCATCGTAGGTATGACGGCCGGTCTGGAAGAAGCCAGGGCAAACGGCGCGGATGATGTGGACGATGAGACCATCAACAGCCTGCGTGCCGGACTGATGGGGCCGGTGGCCGGTATCGGAGACTCTCTGGTAGTCGGAACCGTGATTCCGATCCTTCTGGGTATTGCGCTTGGTATGTCCACAGGCGGTTCTCCTCTTGGAGCAATCTTCTATAGTATCGTATGGAACCTGTTTGCTTACTTTGGCATGAAATTCCTGTACTTTAAGGGATACAGCCTGGGCGGAAAAGCGGTGGATTTCCTGATCGGAGCCCAGGGTGAAGCGCTCAGGGAATCGGTTTCCACGCTGGGCGGTATCGTAATCGGTGCAGTTGCGGCGACCTGGGTCAGCGTCAAGACATCCCTGCAGCTGTTTAACGATGCGGGAGAAGCTTATCTGACTTTGCAGGATAAACTGGACGAGGTATTTCCAGGACTTTTGACAGCAGTGTTTATCGTAGTGTGCTGGTTCTTGATGGCCAAGAAAAAGATGTCCCCGATCAAGGTCATGCTGATCTTAGTCGTAGTTGCCTTTGTTGGTGTAGTTGTCGGATTCTTTAATCCGGGACTGGTTTATTAATCACAGGAGGGTATGCCATGAATGCTTTGGAAAAAGAAAATTTGATGACAGAAGTGAAACTGCAAACGACAGCGCTTAAGAAGATCAATGGATGGAAGAAGCTTGCCATGGCAGCCTCCGCCATTGGTATGGCGGTTGCCTATGCGGCTCTGTCAGATACTCCTTCTCACTTTGTTCCGGGCATTCTTGGCATTTTTCTCATCATCATGGGATTTATCGCAGCGGCTGTCTGCAATCTCGGATTAAAGAACGGACGGCGGAATGTGGAGAAGATGATCTGCGCGATTGAGAAAGGCAGAGATCATGGTTGAGAAGATGTCTGGTGGGAAGGATGGGTTGGTATGTTGAGATACAGGTTGTTGTGCATTGATGTGGATGGAACGTTATTGTCGGATGATAAAAAGATAGCGCCGGAAGATATAGCGGCAATCAGAGGAGCCTCGGCGCAGGGCATTAAGACTGCCTTCATTACAGGAAGGATGCCGGCGGCAATGGAAGGGATTGTCAGGCAGCTTGAAATCCCGTGCATCCTGGCCTGTAATGCGGGAACTTATATTATCAAAGAGGACCAGTGCATCCATACGGAATATCTGTCTGTAGAATCCATGATAGAAATTCATCAGCAAGTGGAAAAATTTCAGATTCCGCTGTGGATATTCCGGGAGAAACAGTGGTACGTAACGGCAAAAGACTCCTATGTGAAGACGGAGGAGCAGCTCATTGACCACGCGGCGGTCGTGATGAGCGTGGAAGAACTTGCCGATCAGTGGGAACGTGAACAGACCGGGCCCAATAAACTGCTGGTAGGATCCGATCCGGCGACCGTGCAGAAAGTGTACGCTGTGCTGAAGGCACGGAAAGATGTGGATATGGCGTGTTCCTCGGAAAATTTCCTGGAAATTTTTCCGAAAGGGATGAATAAAGGAAAGGCACTGCAATTGATTTGTGCAAAAGAAAGCATCGCAGTGGAAGAGACAGTGGCTTTCGGTGATCAGGAATTGGATATTCCCATGTTAGAGGCAGCAGGAACAGCAGTTGCCATGGGAAACGCGATCCCGGCATTAAAGCAGAAAGCGGATTATATTACGAAGACGAATAACGAGGCAGGAGTTGCCTGGGCGATCAGGCATCTGCTATAACAGAAAGGAGATTTGATCATGGTTAAATTTACATTTACAGTGAAAGATGAAGTGGGGCTTCATGCAAGACCGGCAGGCTTGTTGGTCAAGGAAGCAGCCAAGTGCAGCAGTAAGGTCACTATCAGGAAGGGTGATAAAACCGGTGATGCCAAGCGCATCTTTAACATCATGGGTCTTGCCATCAAATGTGGTGAAGAAGTGGAAATGATGGTTGAGGGCGATAAGGAGCAGGAGGAAGCGGCAGCGCTGGAGGCTTTTGTAACGGAAAATATATAACAACAGAGATAATGGAAATGGAGTGAGGATATGAAAGTATATCATGGAAAAGCGGTCTTTCATGGAATCGCTATCGGACAGATACAAATACTGAAAAAAGAAGAAAAGAATGTGTTCCGCAGTCATATTGACAATGTGGAACAGGAAATTACAAGAATGGAAAGGGCTGTGTCAGAGACAGAAGAGCAGCTTAAGAAATTATATGACAAAGCCCTGCTGGAGGTGGGAGAGTCCGGTGCCGCCATCTTCGAGGTCCATCAGATGATGTTGCAGGATCAGGATTATCAGGAGTCCATCCTGAATATCATACGCACACAACAGGTCAATGCGGAGTATGCCGTTGCCGTTACCGCAGATAATTTTGCCAATATGTTTGCCATGATGGATGATGCCTATATGAAAGAACGGGCGGCAGATGTCAAAGATATCTCCGAGCGATTGATCTCCGTATTGTCCCAGGAAGACAAGGAAGAAGTACAGACAGACATGCCGACCATTATTGTGGCAGAGGACCTTTCTCCCAGTGAAACGGTGCAGATGGACAAGAGTAAGGTGCGTTCCTTTGTGACGCGTTATGGTTCTTCCAACTCCCATACGGCAATTCTGGCAAGAACCATGAATGTACCGGCATTGATCGGGCTTGCCTATGACGAGGATATTGACGGCATGACGGCGGTTGTGGACGGGTTCAAGGGAGAACTGATCGTGGATCCTGATCCGGAAGTATTGGCAGAATATGAGAAAAAAGCTGCGCAGGAAGAAGAAAAAAGACAGCTGTTACAGGAATTAAAGGGCAAAGAGACGGTGACGCTCGGAGGAAAAGAAATCCGGCTCTATGCCAATATCGGCGGCATTTCCGATCTACAGTCCGTTATGCAAAATGACGCCGCCGGGATTGGGTTATTCAGGAGTGAGTTTTTGTATCTGGAAAAAGAGGATTATCCGACAGAAGATGAGCAGTTTAAAGTGTATCGCAGTGTGGCGGAAACGATGGCAGGTAAGAAAGTCATTATCCGCACACTGGATATCGGGGCAGATAAACAGATAGATTATTTTAAACTGGAACGGGAAGATAATCCGGCCATGGGATATCGGGCAATCCGCATTTGCCTGACGCGTATTGATATTTTTAAGACACAGCTTCGCGCATTGTACCGTGCCAGTGCATATGGAAACATCGGCATCATGTTTCCGATGATCATTTCCGTGAGAGAGGTAAAGCGTATCAAGGAGATTGTGGAAGAAGTCAAAAAAGAGCTTACGGACAATGGGATCGCCTATGGGGAAGTGGAACTGGGCATTATGATCGAGACGCCGGCGGCTGTGATGATCAGCAGACAGCTTGCGGAGGAAGTGGACTTTTTCAGTATCGGCACCAATGATCTGACACAGTATACGCTGGCCATTGACAGACAGAACGCCAAGCTGGACGATTTCTATGATGCACACCATCCTGCAATCCTCAATATGATACAGATGGTCATTGAAAATGGTCATAAAGGCGGCGCATGGGTAGGAATCTGCGGCGAACTGGGAGCGGATTTGGAGCTCACAGACCAATTTATAGAAATGGGAATTGATGAACTGAGTGTATCTCCTTCCTGTATTCTTCCTATCAGGAAGAAAATACGGGAGCATGTATAAAATATATCTGCACCCCCAATATTTATCATAGACAGTCCGGCGGTTTTGAGAGATCAGGCCGCCGGACTTAAATCGGATACTTCAAGATTTCCTTGTATTCAGTCATAAAAAACTGTATAATGGAGGAAAATCTATGAGAAAACGAAACAAAAGGAAATGGTACAGCCATTGACGAATGTATCAAAAAGGGGATTCTTGCGAATATCCTGTTAGTTGAAAAAGCGGAGGTGCTGCATATGTTGTTGACGGAATATGATGAGAAGAAACACTTGAAGAATACTTTTCGGGAAGGATGGGAAGAAGGGCGTGAACAAGGCCGAGAAGAAGGCCGAGAAGAAGGCCGCGAGGATCATCTTAAAGAATTGATTGAGAAGAAATTATCCAAAGGAAAGAACATTACGAAGATTGCAGAAGAACTGGAGGAGGATATTGTGGTTGTCGAAAAGTTGATATCCGAATGCAGAGAGTGTCATTGTGACCCACCGGAAAAGAAATGATGGAGGAAAAGGATGCAGTCATTACATATAATTAAGGCAAAGATGAAAGATTTGCCAAGAATATTGGAAATCTATGCCTATGCCAGAAACTTTATGAAAGAGACCGGCAACGCCAGTCAATGGAAAGATGATTTTCCGCCGGAACATTTGCTGATAAGTGATATTGAGGACGGGAACTTGTATGTGATGAAAGAAGCAGACACCATTCATGCCGTATTTGCTTTCCTGCTGGGAGAGGAACCAACATATTCTATGATAGAACAGGGCGCATGGCTTTCCGACACGGAATACGGGACGCTGCACCGAATCGCGAAAGATGGAACGGCACATGGTATTTTTGACAGGATTGTGCTATTTTGCGGTCAAAAGACTGATCATCTGCGTATCGATACGCACAGGGATAATCATGTGATGCAGCATCTGATCCGGAAGAACGGCTTTCTCGAATGCGGGATCATTCATGTGGCGGATGGGTCGCCACGGATTGCGTATGAGAAAGTTGAACAGGCTGGATTATGAGATTTGATTCTTGGATCCGGATGAGTGAAGTAATTAAGTTATGGTGATAAGTTTTCTAAGAGAGAAAGAGTGCCATCAGTTTCCTGATAACACTCTCTCTTATTACATCCCTCGCGTAGTTTACACTACGATCTAATCATATTTTCATGCTATAGCATGAATTAGATTTTGTCAAGAGATAGTTAAATTATATGTAAGTCAAGATGTTTTATGCTTGTTTTCAAAAATATAAAATTTCTGTATTGCTTCAATGATTTCTTTGCGCTTGTTTTCGTCAATAAAGATTAGTTTATTTTCCATGTCCAAGATAGGTCGGGTAATACGTTTTATGTTTATTCTACGCATATCTTCTATGCGTAGATAGGACGGCTGCCCATTTATAGTGATTGGAACATTCATGTAGTACTGTTTGCGCTTTTGCTTCGAGGTTATGGGAATGATTATATAAGAATAATTTTCCTCATTTGCACCATTGCAACGTTTTTTCCATATCAAGACTGGACGATTTTTATTTAGTTCTGATCCAACATTGACGCCAAGGGAAGCCCAGTATATACCATTTTCGTATACAGTTGTTTTTCTTTTGTATGGCTGAAAGTTCAAAAGAAATTTTTGATATTTCCAGTTAATAAACTGGTATATGGACTCAAACAGCCATGTTGATATGTTTATATTGATAGCGGTGTTGCTAAGTTTTAGCATATGTTTTTGGATAATATATTCCTGTATGGTTTTTAAATCGGATTCTGGCACCCTTACAGGTTTTGAATTTAGAAATAATGCAGAAATAATTGTATCTTTGCTTATTTCTTTATAGTTATCTAAGTCAGCGTATTGCCTTGTCACTGATAATTTATATACATTGCCGGAACAGATTTCGGTCAGTGGCATGATTAAGATTCTATCTTTAATTTGAATATCGCATAGGTATATACAAAGAGGAGTCTCTAACCCATCTTTATATCTATAAATATATGTTTTCTGTATTTTCATCGTTAATCCTTTCCATTAGATAGGGTATTTATGATAACTATATCATATGAAATTTATAAATGAAACTGAAATGTCTTCATTTATTCATATCACACAACTTTTAATTTCCTTAAGGAATTTTAAGAAAAAAAACAGGAAATATATGTTGACAAACAATATTATATATCATATAGTATAAGCAGA
>CAMNXA010000019.1 GCA_946566685.1 uncultured Lachnospiraceae bacterium | reverse complement strand
CCATGTATATTCCCATGGAATCTCATGATCCGCGATATATGTACATATCTGATGAGGAAAGATCATGAATCCCTGTCCGCTCTTGACCTGATAGGTGATAGATTCGCCTTGTGCGTTGTCGGCAATCAGGGTGCCCGTCCCGGACAGGCACAGGTGGAAGAGGTAGTGATTTCTGGCGGCCGGCCCGAAGGAGTGGGAGGGATCGCATTGTTCCCAGCCGAACTGGTACAGCCCAAGGTCAATAAAATTTTCACTGGGAAAAACGGAAAAAATCACTTCACTCATAGTTGTCCTTCCTTTCACATAAATTATTATTAGGATACGGGTGTCAAAAGGTGCGAATGATAAATTGAGAGGGCAGATTACACAAAATGTTCTCTTGTATCGGGCTTCGTCATATGGATTTTCTAAAATATTCCGGAAAAGTTATGTCAGCGGACGAAACCGCCCTCTATTCGCCATCCAGGCTCATTACGGGCTTTTCGGGACATCCGTGTCCCGAAATTTCTGACAATTGCACGGAATATTAAGAAAATCACATATTCCTACGCAAGATAGCTTCGTGAACATTTTGTGTAATCTGCCTGTTAAATTTTATAGAAGCGCCTTTTGACACCCGAATCCTATATAAGATACCTATCCGCTTATCTGATATCCGAGTCTGCGAAGCAGATCTCGCAATCGAGCTTGCTCGATTTGTTAATCTTGCGAAGCAAATTTACTTTTATTATATACCAAAATGCTATTTCACTTCAAACAAAAGCGATAAAAGCGGCATAAAGGCATATAATATGCAAAATACAGCTATTTATTGATAGCAAAATGGTATGTTATAATGCAAATATCAATTTAGGGAAGGAGATGCTTTATGAAAAGCAGGAACGGAAAATACCTTGGAGCGGTATTATGCGGTGTGACAGCGGCGATGATGCTTTCGGGATGCGGGAGTGAAGCGAACTCTAATGTGACTGAGATCGAGATCGTTCAGTACAAACCCGAAGCGGCGAACTATTTCGCCATGGTGGAAGAAGAGTTCAATGCCACACACGATGATATCCATCTCACAATCAGTTCACCCAACGATGCGATGACAATATTAAAAACGAGATTTATAAGGGAGGATTACCCTGATATTATCGGCATCGGCGGTGACATTAACTACTCTTATTTTGTAGATGCGGAAATCCTCATGGATATTTCGGATTACGCAGGGCTTGCAAACATCAACCAGGGGTATCTGGATATTGACGAATCCCTGGAGCTGGTTCCCACGGACGGAATCTTTGCGGTGCCTTATGTGGCCAATGCGGCCGGTATCCTGTATAACAGGGATATGTTTGAGGAGCACGGCTGGGAGATACCGACAAACTGGGCAGAACTTAATGCTCTGTGCGAGACCATACAGGCAGAAGGGATCCTTCCTTTCTATTTTGGATTCAAGGATACCTGGACCTGTCTGGCTCCCTGGAACTCCATGGCAGTAGACTTAGCGCCGGCGGATGCCACCAAGCAGGTAAACCGCGGCGAGACCAAGTTTGCCACAGAATACAGGGAAGTATCGGAAAAATACCTGACACTGTTGCAGTATGGGCCTGACGATCCGTTTGCATATGGATACAATGACGCCTGCACCGCTTTTGCCAGAGGCGAGTCGGCTATGTATCCGATCGGCAGCTATGCAGCGCCTCAGATCCTGTCGGTGAATCCGGATTTGAATATGGATTCTTTCGTAATGCCTGCCAACGATTCGGCGGATGCAAATACACTGAACTCCGGTATTGACTTGCAGTTTAGTGTGATGGCCGAATGTCCGAATAAGGAAGCGGCCTACGAGGTACTGGACTTCTTATATGAGGATGTCAATCTTCAGAAATACATCGATGCACAGACAGCTATCCCCTGCAAAAAGGGTGATTTCGCACTGCCGACCATCCTCGATGGCATGACAGAGTACATTGCTTCCGGCAACATGACAGACTATCCGGATCATTATTATCCCTCTGAGATGGCAGTGGATGCACAGATTCAGACCTTCCTGTTAAAGAAGGATGTGGATGCTTTCTTACAGAAATTCGATACGGACTGGCTGCGTTATAACAGAGATATCATTCGTCTGGTTCAGGACTATGAGAAACAGCACGGAAATGCGGATTAAGGGGAAAGGAGAAGAGAGACTATGAAAAATGAGAGAAAAAGAACATTTTTGTTGATTACCATTCCGATTCTGGCCCTGTTTATCTGCTTTAATACCATTCCGCTGATTCGCGGTGTGATATACAGCTTTACAAACTTTAAGGGCTTTGGATCCTACGACTGGGTAGGACTTCGTAACTACGCAGATCTGTTTACGGACGCACGTGTGGGGAAATCTTACTGGTTTACCTTTAAGCTGGCGGTTGTGACTACCATTGTTGTTAATGTCTTAAGCCTTCTTCTGGCATTGGCATTAAACAGTCATATCCGGGCTAAGAGCTTCTTCCGCGGGGCATACTTTTTACCAAATATCCTGGGATCTTTGGTAGTAGCATACATCTTCAATTACTTTTTTACTTATATTTTGCCCGCAGTGGCGGATATGATCGGCATCGAGGCTCTGCGCACCAGTATCCTCTCCAATCCCGGCACGGCCTGGATCGGCGTTATGGTCGTATGTGCATGGCAGGCGATCGCCATGAATACCATCATCTATATCTCAGGATTACAGACAGTGCCCGAGGATGTCTATGAGGCAGGCGGATTAGACGGCGCTACCGGCTGGAAACAGTTCAAATACCTGACCTTCCCGCTGATCATCCCGTTCTTTTCTATCAACATGGTGCTGTGTATCAAGAACTTCCTGATGGTATTTGATCAGATCATGGCTTTGACCAAAGGCGGTCCGGCACAGAGTACGGAGTCCATCTCTTACCTGATCTACAATAATGGTATGTCAGGCGGACAGTTCGGATTCCAGAGTGCCAACGCGGTTGTATTCTTTATTGTGATTGTCATTGTTTCCGTGGCACAGATGAAGTTTTCCGGTAAAAAGGAGGAACAGTTATGATAGAGAAAAAAACAAATATATCAGCAATGACAGTCCTGATCCTGGGACTTTGCACGATTGCTCTTCCGTTGTACCTGACTGTTGTGATCGCGTTCAAGCAGCCTTCTGAGATGACCAACAGCATAAGCGGCATCTTATCGCTGCCTAAAACCTGGAGCCTTAACAATTTCAGGGAAGCCATGGAGATCACGGATTTCTGGCATTCCCTCAGAAACAGTCTGCTGATCACGGGCCTTTCGGTAGTGCTTTCCATCGTGGTGCACTCCCTGATGGGATATGCCCTGGGCAGGAATAAAGCGAAGAGTAAATTCTACAGTTTCGTTTATCTGTTTATCGTAAGCGGTATGTTCGTGCCTTTTGCGATCCTGATGATGCCGCTGGCAAAACAGACAGCTGAGTTGGGGCTTGCCAACTGGTTTGGTGTTATTATATTATATGTTGTGTTCTATATGCCGATGAATGTGCTGTTATATTCGGGCTACCTGGTAAACATCCCGATGGCGCTGGAAGAGGCTGCCAAGGTGGATGGCGCATCCACATGGAGAACTTACTGGAAGATCATCTTCCCGATCATGCGGCCCATGCATGCTACGGTGGCTGTGCTGACAGCGCTGGCAGTATGGAATGACGTGATGACGCCCCTCGTTATCATGGCGGGATCCGGAGAAAACACACTGCCTCTTGCGCAGCTTAATTTCCAGTCCCAGTTTGGTACGAACTATAATCTGGCGTTTGCCTCCTATCTGCTTTCGTTGATACCGATTCTGATCTTCTATGTGATATGCCAGAAGCAGATCCTGAACGGTGTTGTCAACGGTGCGGTGAAGTAAATATGGTGAGGTAAACAGAAAGCAGCAAGATTGTTGCGAATGAAATAAACAGTAACAAGAAAAAGGTTTGGTACAGCATATGGCGATTCTATTTCAAGAGGATGAAAGAACTTTTACATTACAGACGAAACAGACGACATATCAGATGAAAATAGATGCATTCGGATATCTTCTGCACCTGTATTATGGTGGGAAGATATCCGGAAACATGGATTATCTGTTGACTTATTATGACAGAGGATTTTCAGCGAACCCCTATGATGCGGGAAGTGACAGGACCTACTCCATGGATGCACTGCCCCAGGAATACCCCACAACGGGAACAGGGGATTATCGAAACAGCGCCCTGGTAGTCAGGAATCATGACGAATCGGAATGCTGTGATCTGCGCTATACCGGACATGAGATAAGACAGGGTAAGTACGGACTGCCGGGACTTCCGGCAGTCTATGCTGACGATGAGGATGCGCAGACGCTGGAGATCAGACTGGAAGATACGGTGAGCAGAGTACAGGTGCGTCTGTTGTACGGTGTACTTGAAGAAGACGATATTATTACCAGAAGCGTGCAGATCATCAATGGCGGTACGGGCAGTATCGTGGTGGAAAAGGCAGCATCTGCAAGTCTGGACTTTATGGCTGGAGATTTTGATCTGGTCAGCTTCTATGGCAGGCATGCCATGGAGAGAAATATGCAGCGGACTTCCATTGCCCATGGCAGTCAGGTGCTCGGCAGCCGCCGGGGAAGTTCCAGCCATCAGTATAATCCGGCGGTGATCATCGCGGATGAGGATGCCACGGAAGATTATGGAAGCTGCTACGGCATGGTGTTTGTCTACAGCGGCAATTTTCTCTGCGAGGCGGAGAAAGATCAGTATAACCAGACCAGGGTCATTATGGGAATGCAGAGTGATCTGCTTCACTATCCTCTGGAAGCAGGAGAGATGCTGACGGTGCCGGAGACCATTCTGTGCTATTCCGATCAGGGATTTGGCGGATTGTCCCTTAAATATCACCATTGCCTCAGGGATCATGTGTGCCGGGGCGCTTATCAGCACAGCCCCAGGCCGGTGCTGGTCAACAGCTGGGAGGCGGCTTATTTTCATTTCAATGGAGAGACGATCGTCCAGCTGGCGAAAGAGGCGGCCGAACTTGGCATTGATATGGTGGTCATGGATGACGGCTGGTTTGGCAAAAGGGAAGACGACAACAGCGGATTGGGAGACTGGCAGGTCAACGAGCAGAAGCTGGGATGCAGTCTCGGCGAGTTGACTAGAAAAGTCAACCAAGAAGGCGTGAAGTTTGGTATCTGGATCGAGCCGGAGATGGTTTCTGAGGACAGCGATCTCTACCGGACACATCCGGACTGGACGATGTTAAATCCTCAGCGCAAACCGGTGCGCAGCCGCAATCAGCTGGTACTTGATTTTTCCAGAAAAGAAGTGCGGGACTATATTTTTGAGCAGATCTGCAAGGTGTTTGACCAGGGAAACATTGAATATGTGAAGTGGGATATGAACAGAAGCATTTCAGATGTTTATTCCGCGGATAACAGACAGGGCAAGGTGGCTTATGATTATGTGCTGGGTGTTTATGACTTCCTGGAGAAGCTGACGGCCAAGTATCCCCACCTCCTGATAGAAGGCTGCTGCGGCGGCGGCGGCAGGTTTGATGCCGGAATGTTATACTATACGCCGCAGATCTGGTGCAGCGACAATACGGACGCAGTGGACAGGCTGCGGATTCAGTACGGGACGTCTTTCTTCTACCCCATGTCGGCCATGGCAGCCCATGTGTCGGCGGTGCCCAATCACCAGACGGGGAGAAGCATCAGCTTGCAGACCAGAGGCATTGTGGCCATGACCGGAGCTTTTGGATATGAACTGTCCCTTGAGAAGCTGACAGAGGAAGAGAAAGAGCAGGTCAGGGACCAGATCAGGCAGTATAAGGAATACGAAGCGCTGATCAGTAATGGGGACTATTACAGGCTCTCAAATCCCTATGAGGATTCCCTGGCGGCCTGGATGTTTATATCAAAGGATCGCAGGAACGTGTTGCTCCATGTGGTGATGCTGGAGATTCACGGGAATATGACGGTCAGTTATGTGAAATTGAAAGAACTTTTGCCGGAGGCTTCCTATGAGGAGAAATCGAGCAAAAAGTGTTATCAGGGTTCGGCCCTGATGCAGGCGGGGATTCCCCTGCCGGTGGAAATGAAAGAATATCCCGCTTATCAGTTTTATTTTACGGTAAAAGGGTGATTCACCATAAAGAAGCAGGCCTGCTTTGTCACTTGGTGGTGGCGGAGCGGGCCTGTTTCATTAATCTTTTAACAAATTCTCTTTTTTTATTGAATCATACATAATAATGTGCTAAAATATAGCAACTGAAAAATAGTTGCAAATAATGATGCTGTGGAGTGATACTTATAGATGCCAAAGAAAAATGACTTGATAGAGAAAATCAGCCGAAAGCCAATTCCTAAAAATTTTACAAAAAGGGAACTGGATTTACTGATGAATAAATGTAACTGTACAAAGTTTTCGGGAGGAAGAGGATCGGGGATTGGGTTTGTCCATAATGAAACAAAACGTATATTACAATTTGATGAACCACATCCGGGCAACGAATTATATGGTTATCAGATTAAAAAGACGATACAGTTTTTAAAAGATATTGGAGAGATTGCTTAAAAATATAAATTAGTGAAAGGAAGACGGAAATGAGTTCAATGCTGGAATATAAAGGCTATCATGCTTCGATAGAATTTGATGCAGATGATAATATTTTTGTAGGAGAAGTATTTGGGATAACAGATTCTTTAAATTTTCATGGGAGCACAGTAGAAGAATTAAAAGCCATGTTTGAACAGAGCATTGACAATTATTTGGAATTGTGTGAAAAAGTCGGTAAAAGTCCGGACAAAGAGTTTAAAGGCACCTTTAACATCAGGATTTCACCGGAACTGCATAAAAAAGCAGCATTGGCTGCGGCCGAACAAAAGATAACATTGAATCAGTATGTGACGAAGGCTATAGAGAGGTCATTTGAACAACCAGATACTAATATAAAGGAAACAGTCGTTTATATTCCATACAGTACGCAGAAAGTTGATTGGAATGTGGAGCCTATTAATAATCTTTCGGCTTATTATAATGAGGGCATATTATTAACAAAGAAGGAGAATATATCATATGTTGGAAGTTAATCCCAAAATCAGTTATGTAAGAATCATCAGTTCCCATATTGAAATTTCGCGAACATTGTCAAAGAGGTTTGAATTAAAAATCGGATGCCGGGCCAGGACAAGAGCGCCCAAGAATCTGGAGGAAAAAAAGGCTGTATTGAATATGGAATTATCTATTATTACGCCTGAAAAGGATGATATGAAAATAGAATTGGAGGCAGATGTTTTTCTAAAATTTGACCAGATTCCAGATGATTATGATAAGGTTATGGAAGAAAAATGTATGTCCATTGCACAGATAAAGCTATTTAGTATGTTAGATGAAATTCTGGTCTGTATGGGATATGACAGGCTTGGATTAGCTGAAAAGGCATAGAGTTGGAAAATTGATATATTTTATGCAAGGGCCAGTTTCCAGAGAAGGAGACTGACCCTTGTACTACGTAGTGGTCTTAGGAGAGACTGCCACGAAGCAAATTTACTTTTCTTCCAGTGCCTTATTCAGGGAACTGGTAATGGCATCCAGGAGGATCATGGAAGTATATTTGCTGTCATCGCTATATGTAACCCCCTCCAGACTCTGGTTCGTGATGATCTGATCCGCCAGATCCTCGAAGGAAGGCTGGATAAGAGGATACATCGTGGTGACGGCCTCATCCAGATTCACAAGCCGGATGGCATTGATATTCTTTTCGTCCACTGTCACTTCAATCTCCACCACATTGTCATTTAAGATTAAAGAGGTCGTGTAGACGCCAGGCACGTAGGAGTTTTCCGTGGTCTGCGTCACGGTGGACATGGTCTCTTTTTTTTCGTCTTTGGGCAGGAACATGATGATGAGCAGGATGATGAAGAGGATACCGAGGGCCGCGAAGATGCCGGTATATATTAACTCTTTTACGTGAAGCACGACAATTTTGGTTTTAGAACTCATACAAATATCCCCATAATGAATCTTTTTTTTAAGTTTATGCAAAGGGGCAGGGGGTTATGCAAGAAGTCCCTGAAAATTCTCCCTGGAAACCAGTTGGACGATTCGCAAAAAGGAAATGTTAAAATGGCTTCAATATCACAATCCACAGGAAAAGGAGCGGTTTGTCATGAGTCTGATGGGAGCTGTTGAACATGTTTTTGCTAATTATGCAAGATTTGAGGGGCGGGCCAGGCGCAGTGAATTCTGGTACTTTCAGTTATTCCAGTATCTGGTGCTGTTTGCTTTGGGGATGTTGTCGGTTACCGGTATATTTGCTGTCCTGATACCGGTCTATCTGTTGGCGTCCTTTATTCCCAATCTGGCGGTCAGCTGGCGCCGTTTTCATGATATCGGCAAGAGCGGCGCATGGTATTTTATCTCGTATATACCGATTGTCGGTCTGATATTGATGATCGTATGGCTGTCACAGGACAGTCAGCCGGGGAATAACAGATATGGCCCCAATCCGAAGGGCATGGGTAATGGAAGTTCCTATATGGGAAGCGGAGGAAACAGCGCAATACCCGGGCAGGGACATCTGGCGGTGCAGTGTGTGGCAGGATCCTTGCAGGGGCAGACATACCCAATTCGGGGAGGCGAGATCGTATTTGGCAGAGATCCGGTATGCGCGGTCAGGATGCCGGAAGGAACTCCCGGTGTCAGCAGGAGGCATGCCAGTATCCGCTGGCAGCAGGGGATACCGGTACTTGTGGATCTGGGGTCCAGTTACGGCACTTATCTGGCAGATGGCAAGCAGCTCCCGCCCAATTACCCTGAGCCGGTTGCGGCAGGAACAAGGTTCTATTTGGGAAATAGGGGAAATTTGTTTCAGGTCGTTGTATTTTAGGGTGCTATAGTGTGCGTAAATAAGGAAGATGGAGGAAAGTAGTATGGCAGAGATCAGACAGAAGATTATCAGTTGTCCCCAAGGGCATTATTATGATGCCAATCGATACGAGAGCTGTCCTTATTGCAGTTCGGGCAGCTTTTCGCCCACGGTGGATCCGTTTGCAGATAATGCGGGTGAGAGTCCGGATTATGGAGGAATCGGCAAGACAACGGATGTGGGAGGAGAGGATACATACGGGCAATATGGCAATTTTGGCCCCACAGAGATTCCACAGGTAAAGAAGCGGGCGGCACAGTCCATGAGTAAGACACAGTTTGTGGATATTTCCACGCCGGCCGGAGCGCCGGTGCCGGTGGTCGGCTGGCTGGTAGCGGTGGAGGGACCCTGCCGCGGAACAGATTACCGGATCCATACCGGTTATAACTATATCGGAAGAGAAGCCGGGGATATCTGTATTCATGGGGATAATACCATATCTGCTGAGAAAGACGCCAATGTCACTTATGTGCCGCAGACGAGAAAATTTTATATTGCACATGAACAGGGTAAGAATGTACTTCTGGTAAATGATATGCCTGTGATCGGCGGCGGTATGGAAATCCAAAGCTTCGATCTGATCACGATAGGGACCACAAAACTGATGTTTATAGGTATGTGCGGCGAAAAATTTACATGGGGCGAGGCTTGATATGAGGTTTAGAAGGAAAAAGGAACGTGCAGACACAGATTCCGTATTGACAGCAAAGCCTGTGGAGACTGTCAGGATTGGCAAGCTGCATGAACAGGGGGAGCGCTCGGGACAGCAGGATTGCTTTGGCGTGTCGGATGAGGCGCTGATGGAGACCCATGGCGTACTGGCGGTAGTAGCGGACGGGATGGGAGGCCTTGCGGACGGCGATAAGGTGAGCACGGCGGCGGTTGCATCCATTTTAGATGAGTTTTTCCTCTATCAGGGAAAATGTACGCCGGAACAGATGCTTTTGATGCTGGCGCAGAAGGCAGTAGAAGGGGTCAATGAATTGCTGGGTCCCGCAGGGCTTAGTAAGAGTGGTTCCACGCTTGTGATGGGATTGATACGGGAGAGCGCTTTATCCTTTCTGACGGTGGGCGACAGCAGGATCGTCCTGTACCGGCAGGGCATCCTCATGCAGCTCAACAGAGAGCATATCTATAGAAACAAGCTGGCGCTGGATGCCGTTAACGGAGAGATACCATTACAGGAGATATACACAGACTCCCGGGGAAGTGGATTGACAAGCTTTCTGGGAATGGGGGCCTTGCAGTATGTTGATTTCCCGGCAGAGCCGGTCAGGCTGGTGGCAGGGGATATGCTCCTGTTCATGAGCGATGGTGTCTATAATGCGCTTAGTAATGAGGAACTGGTCAACTGTCTGGGAGCAGATCCGGAAGAGTCGGCGGAGCAGATTCACAGGGCAATACAGGAGAAAGGCTATAGCAATCAGGATAACTATACCGCAGTCATTATCGGGTGTCAGTAGGACAAAGGGGGTATGGAAATTGATTTCGTATGCAAGCTGTACAGACATCGGCGGACGGCCATACAATGAGGATTGTGTGGATTGTAAGCAGACAGCAAAAGACAATCTGTGTGTGGTGTTAGCGGATGGCCTTGGCGGGCATGGCGGCGGGGAAATTGCATCCAGGGAGGCCGTGAAGGTGATTCTGGAGGGCTGGCATGGCAGTGCAACACCGGCTTTACTATGCGAACTGGCGCAGACGGCGCATCGCAGGATTCTGTCTTTGCAGACGCCGGTCTGTAAAATGAAAACCACAGCCGTTATCCTGTCGATTGCAAGGGGGCGTGCACAGTGGGCACATGTGGGGGATTCCAGGCTGTATCATTTTATAGACGGGAAGCTGGTTTTTCAGACAAGGGATCACAGTTCTTCACAGATTGCAGTGCTGATGGGACAGATTAAACAGGAGGACATCCGTTTTCACGAGGACCGCAGTCATATTTTCCGGGCTTTAGGGCAGGAAAGTAATATGAGCGCGGATGCCCAGGAACAGGAATTATCCCCGGGAGAACACGCCTTTTTGCTCTGTACGGATGGGTTCTGGGAATATGTCTATGAGGCGGAAATGGAAAAAGAATTGCGCAGGGCGGTGTCTGTGGAAGATTGGCTGGGACGGATGAAACATCATCTGGATGGCCGCGCGGATCAGGATAACGACAATAATACTGCGGCGGCGGTCTGGATAACGGTATAACGATAAAATATTAAATGTGCGGTTTTGATTAGGTGGAGATCAAAAAGAGCTCCGGTATGGAGGGAAATATGAAAATGAATAATGGCAATAAGAAAAGGAAAATGGCTCGGAAGAGAGCAGCAATCTGGTTATTTAGTGTCTGTCTGCTGGCTGTCCTGGGATGTACGGGATGCGGCGGAGCCGGTTCTGCGGCTTCCGGCTATGCAGATGCCAAAAACGGTGTTGTGGTAGTCAGTGAATATGTTGCGCTTGACGGCGTGGAGGCAGGTGTAGCGCACGGGAGCGGTTTTTTCATTGGTAAGGAAGGGGAGGCTCCGCAGTATCTGGTCACGAACCATCATGTGATTGCCGATTATCTATATTTTGGCGCGGGACAGAATACTTCTTTTACAGACGAAAATGGTACCCAATATGCGTTGAAGAGTTATGTGCGTGTGTATTTTGATTCCGAGGATTATGTGGAGGCTTATGTGGTCGGGTACAATGAGGTGGCGGATGTGGCCGTGCTGCGCATTGCCTCTCCCACGGACAAACGGCGTGCCCTGCGATTATGTTCTCCTACAGGGGATATGGTGGGCTCTACGGTTTATGCGATCGGGTATCCCGGCATTGCGGACAATCCGGTAGTGGATTCGGTCAGCACATGGGGATTGGATGATCTGACTTTTACATCCGGTATCATCAGCCGCCTGACGACAACGTCAGGGACCGGCGTGCAGAATATACAGGTGGACGTCTCCATCGGACATGGCAATTCCGGCGGCCCCATTGTAAATGAAAACGGTGCGGCGGTCGGCATCAGCGCCTGGGGTGTCACGAATGACAATGCCGAAGCGGCGGCATATGCCGTTAATATTGACGAGGTGATCGCACTTCTGAATCTATACGGCGTTCCTTATGTGTTGGAAACAGATGCCCCGATGGGCAGCAATGCGGTGATGATCGGCGCTGCCGGCGGCGTGGCGCTCTTATTGATCGTGGTACTTATCATTGTGCTTATCGTAAAGGGGAAAAAGAAGAAGGAAGTTTTGCCAGGTGTGAGGCAGGAGGCTCCTGCGCCCGCTGTAAATTCCCCGGCATCACAGCCTGCCGCTTCCTCTGTGTCCGGGAACCCATCCTCGCCCGGGGATGATTCCGGCTATCGCCTGCAGGGCGTGTCCGGCGCCCTGGAAGGCCGGCGCTTTATGATCCGGAAAAGCGTGCCTTTGACGCTTGGACGAAAAGCGGAGGTTTGTAACGTTGTTTTCCCGGCGGCAACGGCAGGTGTCAGCGGTAAACACTGTCAGGTATGGTATGATAACGGGAACATATGGATCAAGGACCTGGGAGCAAGCCATGGAACTTTCTTAACCACGGGAGAAAAGATGTCCGCAGGGCAGGCAATACAGATCAGGACGGGGGAACGGTTCAGTCTTGGCTCGGAGGCGGAAACATTTGTATTGACGCAAAAGGGAGGCAATTAGTATGTCTGAACTGTTTTGCCCGCATTGTATGAAAAGTGTGAGTCCACAGACCAGATTCTGTCCGGTCTGTGGCAATGGCATTGAGGTGAATGCACCGGCGCATCATCTGCCGGTGGGGACTGTCCTTAGAAGTGGAAATGGACATAGCTTTTTGTTCGGTATTGTGAAAGGGGAAGGTGGTTTTGGGCTGACCTATATTGGCAAAGAACTGACGTCAGGACGGTTGGTGGCGATCAAAGAATATTTTCCTTCCCGTTGTCAGCCCCAGCGGATGCAGGATGCCTCCATCAGGCCGCAGGAGCGGTTTGAGGAAGTGTATGAGCACGGCATCCAAAGCTTCTTAAGTGAGGCCAGTATGCTGAGAGCCGTAGCGCATCTGCCCTCCATTGTGCATGTTCTGGATTATTTTGAAGCAAATCATACGGCTTATATGGTGATGGAGTATCTGGAGGGATCGACCCTGTATCATATGATGCAATCGCAGGAGAGGATTCCGGCGCAGGTCTTGATCCCCAAGTTTCTGCCGCTGTTATATGATCTGGGGAACCTGCATAAGGCGGGAGTGCTTCATCGGGATATTGCGCCGGATAACATCATGTGGATGCCGGACGGCAGTCTGAAACTGCTCGATTTTGGCTGTGCCCGTTCTCTGGAGGACGGACGTTCCATGACGGTTGTATTGAAGCCGGGCTTTGCCCCGATTGAGCAGTATCAGACAAGGGGACAGGGTTCTTACACGGATCTGTATGCAATCTGTGCTACATTATATTACTGTATCACAGGCAAAGTACCGCCGGCATCTCCCGAACGGTTGACGACTACCTTTGATAATCAGCCTGATCCCCTTGTTCCGCCTTCGGCACTGGGAGTATCCATGCCACCGGAACAGGAGCAGATTTTGATGTGGGGATTGTCATTGCAGCCCTCTGTCCGGCCCCAGAATATGGAAACGCTTGCCTCTCGTCTGGAAGAAACACTCATAAAAATGACGCAGATGTCAGTGACACAAATGTCAGTAACAAAGATGTTTGATGTGCCGGAGCAAACCGGTGGCGGAGAGGTCATGAACAATGGGTATCCGGCAGAAACTCCCATGCCGCCGGCCAAAGTAAAAAGTTTTCGTCTGCCGCTTGCGATAGCGATAACAGGCGCGGTTGTGATAGCGGCCGTTGTCCTGTTATGCCTGCTTTGACAGAAAGTGGAACATTGAGAATAGCAGGGAAATGCATTATAGTATATGTTGTAACAAAAAGGAGCGAGGCTCATGAGTAAGAATTATTGTCCCTATTGCATGACGCCGGTACCGGAGGGCGAAAGCTGCTCTGTATGCGGGCTGACATCAGGCACTTATATTCCCTCACCGCATCATCTGCCGCCGGGAACGGTTCTGATGAACCGTTATCTGGTCGGCCGTGTTTTGGGTGAAGGCGGATTTGGCATTACTTATATCGGATGTGATCTGCGGCTTGAGTTGAAGGTTGCCATTAAAGAATATTATCCTGTGGACCGGGCTACGAGAAACGCTTCCGCATCGTTGGAAGTCACCAATTTCATGGGGCCTTCCGCCAAAAGTTATGAGCGGGGCAGACAGAAATTTCTGGGAGAAGCGCAGGTCATGGCGCGGATGGATAAACAGCAGGTCATTGTCAGTGTCCGTGACTTCTTTGAGATCAATAACACGGCCTATATCGTCATGGAATACATAGAGGGAATTACTTTCCGCGAACTGGTGGAAAAGAAGGGCGGAAAAATTCCGGCAGAGGAATTGTTTCCGATGATCGAACCTCTTTTTCATGCACTCTCCATCATGCACGAAAACGGATTGATCCACAGAGACATTTCGCCGGATAACCTGATGTTGGAAAACGGCAGGATACGTCTGCTTGATTTTGGCTGTGCGCGAGAAGCATCGAGGGGAACGGAGACCATGACGATTGCTCTCAAACATGGATATGCGCCGATTGAGCAGTACCAGCAAAAAGGGCAGGGTCCCTGGACGGATATTTATGCGCTCAGTGCCACAATCTATTACTGTCTGACGGGGAAGATTCCGCCCCAGGCATTGGATCGTATCACGGAAGATGAACTGCTGTTACCGAGTAAACTGGGTATTCCCCTGTCAGCAGCGCGGGAGAAGGCGCTGTTAAAAGGCATGAAGCTTCAGCCGGGCAGGCGGTTTGCCAGCGCGGAGGAGATGTGGCGGGCAATCTATGCACAGGCGGATGAGGAAACCGGCGCAGATGACGACAGCGAAGAACGAGAGGAAGCCGGGGAACGTAAGGAACGTGAAATACGCGGTAAGGCCGATGTGCCAGAGAAGAGTGAAGAGCGCAGGGAATCCGATACGCAGGGTGAAAAGAGAGAAGAGCGTGAGGCATCCGATGTGCGGGATGAGGAAAGCGAAGAACGCAGGGAATCCGATACGCAGGGTGAGAAAAGTGAAGAGCGCAGGGAATCCGGTGTGCGGGATGAGAAGAACAAAGAACGTGAGGCATCCGTTGCATGGGATGAGAAGAGCGAGGAGCACAGGGCGCCTGATGCGCAGGCTGAGAACAGCGAAATACATGAGGTAACCGAATCGCAGAAAGATTGGGAGCATAAGGACAATGAGGCGGCTAAAAACCCAGTTTTCGATAAGAAGGTAAAGTTCTATATCGGAGTCGGGATAGCGGCAGTCTGTATGCTTGTGGCGCTGACAGCCTGGAGCAGTCATTCCGCTAAGGATGACGCCCTTAAGACCAGCGGATCAAATGAAAAGACTGAGAGGTCGGAGCGTGACGAGCCGGGAACCGGCACCGATACCGATGTAAAGTCTGTGGATACAGATCTGCCTGCGGTAGATTCCCATACTTTTGATCGGGCCGTCACCTTCACAGGCGGTGGGGATGAGGATTTTCAGAAGATGATGGAAGATGACCTGGTGGAGGCGGTGATCATAGACTGCGAATATATGCCGGTAAGCAGGACAACAATCACCAAACCGGTGCTGTTGTCAAAGGACACATTCTGGCCGGTTGACAGTCTGGCCATTACGGAAGCAGGTTTTTTGCAGGTGGAGGGGAATCTGGACATGAGCAGTTCCGGATACCTCAGACTGCATGGAACTGCGCTTCGTCTTTATGTGGCGGATGGCGGTATGTTGCAGTCGAATCATGCTTTTGTATGGATGGACGATGAAGCCTGTCTTGCAATCATGGGAGATAATGGAGCGGTGGAGTCGCCGATGGAGCACAGGCTTATATTTGATGAAGATGTCTTTGCGGCGCAGGATGTCTGTTCTGTCACGGATTATGCTTCTTTGAAGCGCGTCATGGAAACGGGGCAGCCTATCAGCATTGATGCGGATATCATACTGGAGGATGAGGTGTATTTCTCCGGACCGGTCCGTATCGCACCGGGTGTGACCGTCAGGACGATACAGGAGGAAGAGAACTGTCATAATTTTGCTGTGCAGGCCGGTGCGGTTCTGGTAAATGAGGGTACGTTGGAAGGAAACCTGGGCGTGTTTGACGGCGGAACGGTCATCAATCATCATGAGCTGAATATGAAGGTGACGGAAGGTGAGCCGTGCGCTTCTTTATGGGTTCAGGACAAGAGTACCGTGGTCAATTTTGGTACGATCGGTGCCGATAATACCAGCCGTTTCTGGGGAAATGCATTGTTTGTCAATCTGGGAGACCTGCATTGTTATGACTTCTATCTGTCCGGCGGGTATATGGCCAATCTGGGGAAGGTGGAAGTGGCAGGAGAGGAGTCCCGCTTTGAGATAATTAACGGCAGCAGGCTCTTTAATAAAGCCGGCGGGGCAATAGAGGTAAAAGAGGAAGGCTTTATGTGGAATGATGCCTGGACTTGCAATACCGGCGAGATCGTGGTGGGAAATAACGGTCATTTTGAGAATGCCCTGCTGGAGAATAACGGCAGTTTCCGGGTGATGAGCGGTGCCGGAGTGGATACGGACAGGCCAGGCATTTATTACGGTGCCGGGGAGTATGATATCGGCGGAGCGGATCTTAAGACCTATCATACGACCGGCTATCAGCTCCAGGAAATGGAGGGACTCGCGGAAGTGACGAAGGAGGAGGAACTTCTGACAGCGCTCAATGCGGCGGATACAAAAGCAGTGCTGGTCAGGGAAGATATCACGGTACATACGGATCTGACCGTCAGAAAGCCGGTTTTTATTGACGGGGACGGTTCCCTGACGATGGCGGATGAGGCCGCGATTCTTAATTATGGAAATGTCATTACCTTGATAGAAGGCTCTTCTTTACGGGGGAAAAACATTACATTGCAGGAAGATGCCCAGATTTACATGGAAGGAAATACGCATCTGGTTGTGGAGCAGGGAGGCAGTCTTACATTGGACAGTTCCCTTCTTTGGGGATGGGGCGCCGGCGTAGAATTAAAGGAGGCTTCCTTCTTACTGGAAAACGAAGCTGGATTCGCCTTTCAGGATATGGCATATCTGCGCATCAGTGACAGTGAGATGACCTTGCAGAATAAAAGTGTGTTTGTGGTGCCGCCCGACTGCGGTGAGATGGATATGGAAAGAAACAGCATCATACTCTCCGCGACAGGGGCATATTCTTACCTGTATACGGCCGGAGATACCCTGTTAAAAGACAGCAGCCTGCGTATTGATGCGGGGGAGCTTCGCAACAGGGGAAAGGCACTTTCGCTGCAGAATTGTATGATATCCATTGGGCAGGAGGGCGAACTGAACAGTGATTGTTCCAATCTGTCGCTTCTGAGCGGTACTACGTTATCTAATGAAGGACTCCTCACTGTCTTCGGCTGGGATGAATATCAGCTTACGGTACATGGCAGAATGGATAATTATGGAACCATGGATTTGGCGATAACCCATATGGATTTATCGGAGCCTATTAATAACCAGAACAAGGTGTATTACCACAGTAATCATTATCGGCAGAGTGATTCGGGGGATTGGGATGACTCTTATGTGAGCGGCAATGCGGCGATAGATTACGATGCGCAGTAACGAAAAGGGAGCTGTCATACCTTTGATTTTTCAATCATGGAGGTGACGGCTCCTTCAGTTTGTTATGTATCAAATACATGGGAGATGACCTGTTCTAACCGTTCGCTCATGGATTCTTCTGCGTTACAGGAAATGGCATAGAGAATCAGCCAGTCCGTGGCATTGCGGGGATCGAGGCGCGCCATGCCGCAGTCGTCCAGCATGGCGTTTACTGTCCACCAATGATATTCCACCCGCTCTTCCAGGGGTGTGTATTCCTCGTCAAGTTCCCTGTAAAAATCAGGATCCGAGGTTTCATTTTCCGTGACAACATAAAGCAGTAAAAGCAGCTTGCGGGAAACATCTTCTTTGTGGCTGCGTATATTTTTGATTGATGTGGCGTTAGGCCAGTTTTGTTTCAGGAGTTTTTGTATCACACTGTAATCAGTTCGTTTCCGGCTGGAGGGGACATTCAGGGAAAGGTAAGTCTGCATGACGGCTTCCAGGGAATAATCCGGTTCCGTATGACTGTCCCAACAGGGCGTTGGATGAATGAGTTGGTTGAGGAATTTATCAAAGTAATAATAGGCTCTTAAGTGCATGGTACCGAAATGTGCCAGATTTTTGCCATAGCAGTTTCTCAGGTCATCCAGAGTATGGACATGCTGGAACATGGCCTGTACTTCGTGTGAAAGCCGGGATGTCTGTTTGGTTCTGGCCAGATTCAATTCCTGGACCGGCGGCAGAGAAGTATAGAATTGTATCGCGGACTGATAGCTGTATCCGTTTCTCAGAAACCAGGCAAGGATAACCTCACGGCTGTCCCGATATTGGATACAGTAGTCCGTACACAGACAGAGCAGATAGTTCAATTGCTGTTCGCTTAACGAAAGTGCAAAAGCGATACGGAAAATATCATCTCTGTTGGCAGGTCTGTTTTTGTCGGAAACCCAGTTGTGGATTTTACGGGAGACTGATTGAAAAGAAGAATCCGATGTGGTCATTACAAAGAAATCTGTCAGCCGTGAAGTCAAATCGGGCGCAGGATACATTTCTTTTAAGGTATCAGAAAAACTGCGCAGGATGACCTGACCATTTCGCAGATACTCTGCGGCCATGGCGGGCGTCATATTTCCATATACAATATTGTTATATTCAATGGCAGACAGGCTGGTCAGTTCAACGGGCATAAAATATCCTCTGTTACTGTATTTCGGGTTTGCATCCCCATAGCATTATATACCTTACGGGGGCATAAAATCAAGAAGCAGGAGTGAGAGGGATGTCAGGCAATAGATTATAAATTTAATAGGGAGTCATAGAAGGTTAAAAAATAGCCGTTAGAAAATAGGATGGCGAAATTTAAAAATAATATTGACATTATTTTATTAATCCGTTAGAATAAATCTATCAAAGAAATTCTAACAGGTGTGCGTTCTGCACATTCAAGACAGCTTCTGTCGGATTTCTCTTTGAAACATAACAGAAAACGGCAGGAGAAAAGATGGGCTGGCACAGACCGCAGCGACATGTTGTATCCTGTCACATATAAGGAGGATATGATATGTCAAAACAAAGGAAAAAGAAGAAAAGAAGGAGCGAGAAATATAGCAGTCATCCGAATCAGAAACGGGTACAGCAGACTGTGAAGGACAGGCTTTTTCGATATCTTTTCGAGAAAGATAGGAATGCGCTTCTTGATCTGTACAATGCCTTGAATGGGACGGACTATCAGGATGCATCGCAGCTTGAGATCGTGACAATGGAAAGTGCGGTTTATGTGGTGATGAAAAATGACCTGGCCTATATCCTGTCCGGCACATTAAGTTTGTATGAACACCAGAGTACTTACAGTCCGAACCTACCAGTACGGTTTCTGATCTATCTGGCACAGGAGTACCAGATGGTGATAGAGAAGGCGGAGAGAAGCCTGTATGGAACCGGGCAGATTACTTTGCCAACGCCGCAGTGCGTTGTCTTCTATAATGGCAGGAAAGAGATGCCGGAGGAACGAACGCTGAAGCTTTCGGATGCTTTTGAGAATAAGAGGACGAGGGCGGATGTGGAACTTAATGTGAGGGTGCTCAATATAAACTATGGACATAATAAGCAGTTAATGGATAAATGTAAGGTTCTGGGGGAGTATTCCTTGTTGGTGGCTGCGACAAGGAATTATATGGCTGTTGAGAAGGATGCACAGACTGCCTTAAATAGAGCGATAGACTATTGCATAGAAAAAGGCATCTTAAGAGAAATTTTGTTAAAAAACCGGGCGGAGGTGTTGGGAATGCTGCTGGAAGAGTTTGATGCGGAGAAATATGAGAGGACCCTACGGAGTGAGGGTTGGGAAAATGGAAGAGAAGAAGGGGAGTTGAAGATAAACAAACTTGGCACGCTGTTAATGGAGGCAGGCCGGAGCAATGAATTCCTGCATTCTTTGTCTGACCGGGAACTTCAGAAGCGGCTGCTTATGGAGTTTGGCCTGGAGGATGAGTAAATTATAGAAGAATACACATGTTGACAAAGCCCTAAAACAACTGTTATGATTGAACAGAACAAAGACGTTCTTACTGTGATACCACAGGATAAGAATGTCTTTTTGCGTATATGGGAATTAAATTGTCCTGTCATCCTTCGCCAGAGGATGATACAGGCACATCATAACAGTGAAGCCCGGAGCAAAGTACATGAAAGGCAGCAGGATTTGTGTCTGTGCGCTGCTTGACACAAACTCGTTTCATGCAGCACCTCAATATAGTTGAGACAAAAGCAGCGCAGAAATGGAGAAAATGATGAGAAAGAATTACAGCAAAGAAGATATCATGCGGCTGGCGGACGAGGAGGACGTGGAGTTTATCAGACTGCAATTTACAGATATCTTCGGCAACTTGAAAAATGTGGCAGTTACAGTCAGTCAGCTGGAAAAAGCCCTTGACAATGAGTGCATGTTTGACGGTTATGCGATAGAGGGGTTTGCCAGGATAGAGGAGTCAGATATGTATCTGCATCCGGATTACACAACCCTGGAGGTATTCCCCTGGCGGCCCCAGCAGGGGAAGGTGGCGCGCCTGATCTGTGATGTACATCGGCCAGGCGGCGGGCCTTTCGAGGGAGATCCCCGTTATATCCTGAAAAAAGCGATCAGGGAGGCGGCTGATTTGGGTTATACCTTTCAGGCAGGGGCAGAGTGTGAGTTCTTCCTGTTTCATCTGGATGACAATGGAATGCCTACGACCATCACGCATGAACAGGCGGGATATTTTGATGTAGGCCCTGTGGATTTTGGGGAAAATGCAAGGCGGGATATGGTGCTGACCCTGGAAGATATGGGGTTTGTGGTGGAGGCTTCCCATCATGATGTGGCACCGGCCCAGCATGAGATCAATTTCCGCTATGATGAAGCGCTGGCTACGGCCGACAATATCATGACCTTTAAGCTGGCGGTGAAGACCATTGCCCGCAGACATGGCCTGCATGCCACTTTTATGCCCAAACCCAGGTACGGAATGAATGGATCGGGTATGCATATTAATATGTCGCTGTCCAGGGATGGCAGGAACATTTTTGCGGATGAGAAGGATAAACTGGGATTGAGCCTGGAGGCATATTATTTTATTGGCGGGATTATGAAGCATATGAAGGCGATGACAGCAATCACGAATCCGCTGGTCAATTCTTATAAAAGATTGGTGCCGGGCTATGAGGCGCCTGCCTATATTACCTGGAGCGCTACCAACAGAAGTCCGCTGATCCGGATTCCGGCGGCCCGCAGTACGGGTGCCAGACTGGAACTGCGCTGCCCCGATCCTTCCGCGAATCCTTATCTGGCCCTGGCGGTATGTCTGCGGGCAGGTTTGGATGGGATAAGGAACAGGATTCTGCCTCCGGAGAGTGTGGATCGGGATGTATATGGCATGAGTGTGCAGGAGCGGCGGGAGAGAGGTATCGAGGAGATTCCGGGTACGTTGATCGAGGCTGTCCATTATATGGAAAAGGATGATTTTGTTAAGGAAACGCTGGGTGAGCATGTTTTTGAAAAGTATATTGCGGCCAAAAAGGAGGAGTGGAACCGTTACCGCTGTCAGGTGACGGACTGGGAGATCAATGAGTATTTGAATAAATATTAAGTTTACACGGCGTTGCTGATGCATGAGTACGTAAGAGGGGAGGTGTGCGTGTGATCAATATCATAGTGGCTTTGCCAAAGCCGGAAGATGCCAAAGGCATCCGGGGCCTGCTTATGAAGAATGGGTTTCAGGTAAACGCAGTCTGCACCACCGGTTCCCAGGTACTTAGCAAGACAGATGAATTAAATGACGGGATTGTCATTTGTGGTTACAGACTGCCCGATATGATGTATTCCGAATTACACGACTGCCTCCCCAACGGTTTTGAGATGCTGCTGTTAGCGTCTCGCGGGATATTAAATGACTGTATTGGCAATGACATTGTCTGTCTGGCCATGCCCTTAAAGGTGCATGATCTGCTCAATACAGTGGACATGATGAGTCAGGCCGCCATGCGCAGACGCCGCCGGGCCAGGTTAAAGCCCAGGGAGAGAAGTCCCGAGGAAGAGGAGCTGATCAGGGAGGCAAAAGAACTTTTGATGAACCGCAACCATATGGATGAGGAGGAAGCTTATCGGTATCTTCAAAAATGCAGCATGGACAGTGGTACGAACCTGGTGGAGACGGCTCAGATGGTGCTTGTGATGATGCGAGGATAGGGTTGACAGCAGTTTTTGCGTAGTTATATGCAGATATTGGGCTTTTTAAATGAGATTTGTGTGTTATGCTATTATCATATAGATGAAATACAGATGTTTATGGATGGAAGTATGAAGAAAATCTCATATTCTTTGCAGGATAACCTCTGAAAACATTTTATGGAATCTTCAGTGTTATAGGAAGAGCAAGGGAAAGGAAGGGCTTCAGTATGAAATTTACGAAAATGCAAGGCTGTGGAAATGATTATATTTATATTGACGGCGCAAAGGAGAGGATTGCGCAGGAAGAGAAGGCGGAATTTGTGCGCCGTGCCAGTGACAGGCATTTTGGTGTGGGCGGCGATGGGGTGATCTTTATCAATCCTTCTGATGAAGCGGATTTTGAGATGGAGATGTATAATGCGGATGGCAGCAGGGCAGAGATGTGCGGCAATGGTATCCGCTGTGTGGCTAAATTTGTGTATGATAAAGGGCTGACCGACAAAACTGACATAAGTGTCGTAAGCTGCGGCAGGATAAAGTATTTGCAGCTTTTCTTAAAAGACGGTAAGGTAGATACGGTACGTGTCAATATGGGGGCTCCGGAACTCAGGGCGGAATGGGTGCCGGTTGTCTGTGCGAGGGAACAGGCAGTGGACGAGACCATCTGTGTACAGGGGCAGGATTATAAAATGACATGTGTGTCAATGGGAAACCCGCACGCGGTTGTGTTCATGGATGGTGTCAGGGAGTTGGATATTGAGAAGATTGGCCCCTTTTTTGAGAAGCACGAGAGATTTCCCAGAAAGACAAACACGGAGTTTGTGGAAGTGATAGACAGACAGACGGTTCTCATGCGGGTGTGGGAGCGGGGCACAGGTGAGACACTGGCCTGCGGCACAGGGGCATGTGCTACGGTGGTGGCATGTATTCTAAATGGTTTGACGGACGAGACGGTTACTGTTAAACTGTTAGGAGGCGAACTTACAATTACCTGGGATCGGGAGGCAGATCTGGTTTATATGACGGGACCTGCGGTCACGGTTTTTGACGGCGATATATGCGAATTTATATGATTGAAAAGAGAGAGGAAAACACCATGGTTAAAGTGAATGACAACTATCTGAAATTGCCCGGCAGTTATCTTTTTTCCACGATTGGAAAGAAAGTGAATGCTTATACGGAGGCGAACCCGGATAAGAAGCTTATCAGACTGGGTATCGGGGATGTGACGCAGCCTCTTTCCCCGGCGGTGATCAAGGCACTCCACAGTGCTGTGGATGAGATGGCGGATGCGAAGACATTCCGCGGTTATGCGCCGGATCTGGGATATGAGTTTTTGCGGACGGCGATTGCGGACAATGATTATAAGGCGAGAGGCTGCCAGATCGCAGCGGATGAGATTTTTATCTCCGATGGCGCCAAATGTGATTCCGGTAATATTCAGGAAATCTTTGCCCTGGACAATAAGATTGCAGTCTGTGATCCGGTGTATCCGGTGTATGTGGATACCAATGTGATGGCAGGGCGGACGGGAACCTATGATGAGAGCACTGGCAATTGGAGTGATGTGATCTATATGCCCTGTACCGAGGAGAACGGCTTTGCACCGCAGCTGCCGGAAGAAGTGCCGGATCTGATCTATCTGTGCTTCCCCAATAATCCTACCGGTTCCACCATCACCAAAGCACAATTGCAGGAGTGGGTGGATTACGCAAATAAAAATGGTTCCGTGATCATTTATGATGCGGCTTACGAGGCATATATTTCCGAGGCGGATGTACCGCATACCATCTATGAGTGCGAGGGCGCCAGAACCTGTGCCATCGAACTGCGCTCCTTCTCCAAGAATGCGGGCTTTACCGGTGTGCGCCTGGGCTTTGCGGTGGTGCCTAAGGAGTTGAAGGTGGGGGATGTTTCCCTACATGCGCTTTGGGCGAGAAGACATGGAACGAAGTATAATGGTGCGCCGTACATCATTCAGAGGGCCGGCGAGGCGGTCTACAGCGAAGCGGGCAAGAAGGAGACCAAAGAACTGGTTGCCTATTATATGAAAAATGCGGCCTATATCCTGGATGGCTTAAAGAGTGCGGGGTATAGTGTTTCCGGCGGTGTCAACGCACCTTATATCTGGCTGAAAGCGCCGGATGGGATGACAAGCTGGGAGTTCTTCGATTATCTTCTGGAAAAGGCCAATGTGGTGGGCACACCGGGATCGGGATTCGGTCCTAGCGGCGAGACGTATTTCAGGCTGACGGCTTTTGGCAGTTACGAGAATACGGTGGAGGCTGTGGACAGGATTAAGAAGTTATAGAAGCAAGACGGCTGGATTGTATTTTTTCAGATACAATATTTGCCTTCTGGAAAACAGCGCTTGTATTTTAAAAAGAATTATGTTATACATGTATACAACAACACAATGCTGTGCATCCTAACGGCATTGAGATATCATAAGAAATGCTATGAAGGAGACTCACCTTAGCGAACACGACAGGAATACGGCGTCACCGACTGAGAGCGCTGTTTGTGGGGAATAAGGAGCGGGAACACTCCGGAGCAGACTACCTGAATCCAGTAGGGCAGTACGTGACACGCGTTAAGTGAAAGAGTGGGCAAAAGTTAATTTGCGAAGATAACAAGAACACAGACGCAAATTACGAGGCCGCGAAGCGGACCTCGCAAGGTTAATTCCGAAGGAATTTACCTTTTTAATTCTGCGAAGCAAATTTACTTTTAGCCAATGGCGGGTGGTACCGCGGATACAGCATATCCGTCCCGGAATACAGACAATGTATTCCGGGATTTTTACGTTCCGGGATACAAAACAAAAATCAGAATCCAAGTTTGCGGAATGGATTTGTGAAGGAAATTTTCATTGGGTTCAGAGCCGCGACACGGAACGCAGGAGGGACTATTATGACAGCCAAGAACATTTACAGGGACGTAACATTACAGGAAATCAGCGAGAGCGATATTGGAAAGGAATTGCGCGTGGCGGGCTGGGTGGAGAACATCCGGGATCACGGCGGCGTATCCTTTGTGGATCTGCGGGATATGTACGGCGTGCTGCAAGTCGTTATGCGGGACACTTCTTTGTTGAACGGATTGACGAAGGAGATGAGTGTTTCCATTGCAGGACTGGTCGAAAAACGGGATGAGGAGACTTACAATCCCAGGATTCCCACCGGCACCATTGAGTTGGAGGCGCATCAGGTGGAGGTGTTAGGCAGAGTATACAGACAGCTGCCATTTGAGATCATGACTTCCAGGGAGACCAGGGAGGAGGTGCGCTTAAAATACCGTTATTTGGATCTGCGCAACCAGAAAGTGAAAGACAACATTATTTTCCGTTCCCAGGTGATCGCATACCTGCGGCAGAAGATGACGGAACTGGGATTTCTGGAGATTCAGACTCCCATCCTGTGTGCGTCTTCCCCGGAGGGAGCCAGGGATTATATCGTCCCTTCCCGGAAGTATAAGGGCAAGTTTTATGCCCTTCCCCAGGCGCCGCAGCAGTATAAACAGCTTTTGATGGTATCGGGATTTGACAAATATTTTCAGATCGCCCCCTGTTTCCGGGATGAGGATGCCAGGGCAGACCGTTCTCCGGGGGAATTTTACCAGTTGGATTTTGAGATGAGTTTTGCCACCCAGGAGGATGTGTTCCGGGTGGGAGAGGAAGTGCTCTCGGCGGCATTTGAAAAGTTTGCGCCGGAAGGGTTTGCGGTGACGAAGGCACCGTATCCGGTTATCAGTTACAAAGAGGCAATGCTCTCCTTTGGCACAGACAAACCGGATCTGAGAAACCCACTGCGGATCATCGATCTGACAGAGTTTTTCCAGGGATGCACCTTTAAGCCTTTTCTGGGAAGGACAGTGCGTGCCATCAAGGTACATGCCGAAATGTCCAAAGGGTTTCATGAGAAGCTTCTGAAATTCGCCACAGACATGGGCATGGGCGGCCTGGGATATCTGGAAGTGGATGAAGATATGCGTTACAGGGGGCCGATTGATAAGTTTATACCGGAGGAAAAGAAAGGGGAACTGGCGGCGCTGGCAGATCTTACAGCGAAAGACACCATTTTCTTTATCGCAGACAAGGAGGAGCGGGCAGCTTATTATGCCGGACAGCTTCGCACGGAACTGGGACAGAAGCTGGATCTTCTGGAAAAGAACGCTTACCGGTTCTGCTATGTCAACGATTTCCCCATGTTTGAATGGGATCCGGATACGAAGCAGATCGGATTTACTCATAACCCCTTTTCCATGCCCCAGGGCGGGCTGGAAGCGCTTACCACAAAGGATCCTCTGGATGTGCTGGCTTATCAGTATGATATTGTCTGCAATGGCGTGGAATTATCTTCCGGTGCGGTGCGTAACCACGATATGGAGATCATGGAGAAGGCTTTTGCCATCGCCGGCTATGATGCAGAAACCCTGAAAAATAAATTTGGAGCGCTTTACAATGCCTTTCAGTTCGGGGCGCCGCCTCACGCGGGTATGGCGCCGGGCGTGGACCGTATGATCATGCTGCTTCGGGGCGAGGAAAACATCCGGGAGGTCATTGCTTTCCCCATGAGCGGTTCTGCCCAGGATCTGATGTGTGGTGCGCCGAACGATGTGACTGAGCAGCAGCTGCGGGAAGTGCATATTAAGATAAGAAGTTAAGCAGGATGGAGGACAGGTCAGATATGGCAAATATAATCAGTGACGAGACGATCGAATATGTAGGAATCCTGGCGAAACTGGAACTTTCTGAGGCAGAGAAGGAACAGGCGAAGAAGGATATGGGCCGGATGCTGGACTATATTGATAAGCTGGGTGAACTGGATACCACAGGGGTGGAGCCAATGTCCCATGTGTTCCCGGTGCAGAATGTATTCCGGGAGGATGTGGTGACCAATGGGGATGCCAGGGAGCAGATGCTCTCCAATGCCCCGCAGGAGAAGGACGGCATGTTTATGGTGCCGCGCACGTTTTAGCTGCACCCTATTGTGGAAAGGTTCCGGAACGGGAATTCATATGGAGGAAATTACATGTGTATAACAGATATGACAGCCGTGGAATTGGCGGCGGCAATCAGAGAGGGGAAAGCCACGGCGGTGGAAGCGCTTCAGGCTGTGCTTACCCGAATTGAGGAAAAGGACAAAGAACTGAATTGTTATGTGACAGTTGACAAAGAGGGTGCCTTAAAACAGGCCGTACAAGTGCAGGAGAAGATTGAAAAAGGGGAACTTACAGGGCCTTTGGCCGGTGTACCGGTGGCAATCAAGGATAATTTGTGCACGGAAGGGATTCTCACTACCTGCGCTTCCAGGATTTTGCGTAACTTTGTGCCCACTTATACGGCAAAAGCAGTTGTAAATCTGCAAAAGGCCGGTGCGGTGATCCTGGGGAAGACCAATATGGATGAGTTTGCCATGGGTTCCACCACGGAGACTTCCGCCTATGGGGTGACCAGAAATCCTCACAATACAGAGCATGTGCCGGGCGGTTCTTCCGGTGGCTCTGCGGCGGCGGTGGCGGCAGGGGAGTGCTTCTATGCCCTGGGTTCCGATACCGGTGGTTCCATCAGGCAGCCGGCATCCTACTGCGGTGCGGTGGGTATGAAACCGACCTACGGCACGGTATCCCGTTATGGACTGATTGCCTACGGTTCTTCCTTAGACCAGATTGGGCCGCTGACAAAGGATGTGCGGGATTGTGCCACTGTTCTGGAGGTCATTGCTTCCCACGATGACAAGGATTCCACTTCACTGGTCAGGCAGGATACAGACTTTACCAAAGCCCTGGTGGAGGATGTGAAGGGGATGCGGATCGGTATTCCCAACGATTATCTCGGAGAGGGCCTGGACGAGGAAGTAAGGGAAGCTGTTTTACAGGCGGCCAGGGTGCTGGAGGCGCAGGGCGCAGTGGTGGAGCGGTTTGATTTAAGTCTGGTGGAATATGCCATTCCGGCCTATTACACAATTGCGGCGGCAGAGGCCAGTTCGAATTTGGAGCGTTTTGACGGCATCAAGTACGGTTACCGCACCGAAGAATATACCGGACTCCATCATATGTATAAGAAATCCCGCTCCGAGGGATTTGGCGAGGAAGTGAAACGCCGTATTATGCTGGGTTCTTTTGTTTTAAGTTCCGGCTACTATGACGCTTATTATCTGAAAGCGCTGCGGGTGAAGGCTCTGATCAAGAAAGCCTTTGATGAAGCGTTTGCCAGATATGATATGATCCTGGGACCGGTGGCTCCTACCACGGCGCCCAGGCTGGGAGAGAGTCTGGCGGATCCGATCAGGATGTATCTGGGTGATATCTATACCATCGCCGTCAATCTGGCGGGACTGCCGGGCATCAGCGTTCCCTGCGGACAGGACAGCAAAGGACTGCCCATTGGGATGCAGCTGATCGGGGACTGCTTTCAGGAGAAAAAATTGTTGCGGGCGGCTTACACCTACGAGCAGTATGAGAAGAAGTGAATGCCCACAATACGGGCATTCTCCGCAGATTATGCAGAGGAGGATGTTATGAGTAAACAATACGAGACAGTCATCGGCTTGGAAGTGCATGTGGAACTGGCTACAAAGACCAAGATATTCTGCGGCTGTTCCACGGCGTTTGGGGCTGGCCCCAACACCCAGACCTGTCCGGTCTGTACCGGCATGCCGGGGTCTTTGCCGGTGTTAAATAAGCAGGTACTGGAATATGCCATCGCGGTGGGACTCGCCACCAACTGCGATATCACCAGGTATGCAAAGTTTGACAGGAAGAATTATTTCTATCCGGATAATCCGCAGAATTACCAGATTTCCCAGCTCTATCTGCCAATCTGTCAAAACGGCGGCGTGGAGATCGAGACGGAGGAGGGCGGCAGAAAGACTGTGGGGATCCATGAGATTCATATGGAGGAGGATGCGGGCAAACTGATCCACGATGAGTGGGAGGACTGTTCCCTGGTGGATTATAACCGTTCCGGAGTGCCTTTGATTGAGATTGTGTCCGAACCGGATATGCGCAGTGCTGAAGAGGTGATTGCTTATCTGGAAAAGCTGCGCCTGCTCATTCAGTATCTGGGGGCTTCCGACTGCAAATTGCAGGAGGGTTCCATGCGTGCGGATGTGAACCTGTCTGTCCGGGAGGTGGGGACGGAAGCGTTTGGCGTGCGCACGGAGATGAAGAACCTAAACTCTTTCCGGGCCATTTCCAGGGCCATCGCCGGCGAGACGGAGCGGCAGATTGACTTGCTTGAATCCGGGGAAAAGGTGGTACAGGAAACCCGCAGATGGGATGATGCCAAAGGGGAGTCTTACACCATGCGCAGTAAGGAAGATGCCCAGGATTATCGGTATTTTCCGGATCCGGATCTGACACCGATCAGCGTCAGTGATAAGATGCTTGCCGAAATCCGAGAGAAACAGCCGGAGTTTCGTGACGACAAGATGAAACGCTACAAGGCAGAGTTTGACATCCCGGATTATGACATCGATATCATCACACAGTCCAAGCATATGGCGGATATTTTTGAGGCCGCAGTCGCTCTTGGTGCGGAGCCTAAGAAAGTGTCTAATTGGCTGATGGGAGAAACACTGCGTTTGATGAAAGAAAGGGAAGTGGATGCGCAGGATTTGCGCTTTTCCCCGGCACATCTGGCCAGCCTGATCAGACTTGTAGATACGAAGGCCATCAACAGTTCCGTAGCCAAAGAGGTCTTCGAAGTGATGTTTGAGGAAAATGTGGATCCGGAGCAGTATGTGGAGGAGAAGGGTCTGAAGACGGTCAACGATGAGGGCGCGCTGAAGAAAGCAGTGGAAGAAGTGATTGCGGCAAATCCCCAGTCCGTGGCGGATTATAGAGGCGGCAAGGAGAAGGCGATCGGGTTCCTGGTGGGACAGACCATGAAGGCCATGAAGGGAAAGGCGGATCCCGGCGCCGTCAATAGGATGTTGAAGGAACTTTTATAGGTTACTTTTCACACATTTGTCCAAGATATCGCCTGAACAGACAGGAAATTAAATGACGAAGGACAGCATCTGTGATAGAATAGGATGAAAGGTATTCAGGGGAACGTGTTCGGAATGCAAATCAAATCGGAAAGGATCACAGAGCATGAGGAAAAAGGCGTTATTCATTGGGGGAACAGGAGTTATCAGCACCGCGATCGTGAAGCGGCTTGCGAGAGAAGAGGGCTGGGAAGTCTGGCTTCTCAACCGGGGGAACCGTAAGGAGATTGTCCCGGAAGGCATTCATCAGATTATTGCAGACATCAATGACGAGCAGGATGTGGCTGAGAAGATTAAGGATCTTACCTTTGATGCGGTCTGTGAATTTATCGGCTTTACGGTGGAACATGTGGAGCGGGATTACAGACTTTTTCAGGGAAAGACCAGACAGTATATCTATATCAGTTCCGCATCTGCCTACCATAAACCGGCGGCAGGTTATGTGATCACGGAGGGAACGGCTCTCGCCAATCCTCACTGGCAGTATTCCAGGGATAAGATCGCATGTGAGGACTTCCTGATGCAAAAATACCGGGAAGAGGGATTCCCGGTCACGATTGTGAGGCCGAGCCACACCTATGATGAGAGACATATTCCTTTGGGCGTGCATGGAGATCAGGGCTTCTGGCAGGTGATCAGGCGCATGATGGATGGAAAGCCCGTTATCATTCAGGGAGACGGCACTTCCTTGTGGACGCTTACATTTAATGAGGATTTTGCGACCGGCTATATCGGATTGATGGGAAACAGGCATGCCATCGGGGAAGCCTTTCAGATCACCGGGGATGAGACCCTGACCTGGAACCAGATTTATGCCACCATCGCGGACGTGCTGGGCGTGGAACTGAAGGCCTATCATGTGTCATCGGCGTTCCTGGCGGCCGTGGGGAATCCCTATGGGTATGATTTTGAAGGAAGCCTGCTTGGAGATAAGGCTGTCTCGGTGGTCTTTGACAACAGCAAACTTAAGAGAACAGTACCGGATATGAGGACTACGGTGCGCTTTGATCAGGGGGCGCGGATTGCCCTTGACTATGTATTGTCCCATCCGGAAGAATGCCAGCAGGAAGATCCGGCGTTCGATGCCTGGTGCGACCGGGTCATTGAGGTATTGGAGACTGCGAAAAATGCCATGTCCCAGAAGTGCCAGTAACATTAATCTGATATGCCGCAGGGCAGTAACATAAAACCGGGAGACAAAGAAAAGCATGGAGGATTGTTATCGGTTAGACGATGCAATACCCAGATATTCCAGGAACTTCAGTGCAAGCTGAGGTTCCTGATTGCTTATAGGTATGCCGAGTACGGGCTGTGAGGGATGTCCCTGAAAAGTGGTGTTGTTATCTGCCAGATAGGCATAGTATCCGGCATCTGCCAGTTTATTGCCTTCCATTGGAATGCAGATACCTACGGCCACGGGCGTTGTCATGGAAGAAGGGTCCATATGGTCGATATCCTGATCATGGAGAGCATTCTGCGCCTCTTCGCTGTAAATGATATCGCCGTCTTCCCGCGCTACGGTGGCAAGGTCAGTGTAGTAGAGATAGTCCTGATAAGGCGCCAGTTCCTCTGCCGTAAAGACGGATTCCAGATCATAGAAATACTCTACCTGGGCGTAGCTTTCAAATGCTTCGGTATCGGAGATAATGGCATTGATCTCCCCTACCTGCATCATGGCTACCATTTTTTCACGGTTGGAGGCGGCGTAGGGAGTTCCCGCATCTTCGGATATGACAACGGAGGTATCGATATAGACCTGATAGTCATCGGGGTTAAGACCGGCAAATTCCAGAAATTCATCAGCCCATATGACAGATGTGTCATCGTTGAGGCCGGGAGTCATGGCGTTGATGAGTGTTGCATAGAAGCCATAGTCCTTGTGCGTCACATAAGCCCGGATGACAGAAATAATAAAGATGGTTATCAGGATGGCAGCAATGGTGTGTATCTTATAATAATCCCAAAAGTAAGATAGTTTTCCTCTCAGGGTCATATCCTTTGTTTTCTGGTGTTGTTCCTTAATCTCATCGTGCATGGACATCTGTGATGACATGGTAAGCCTCCTCTTTCCGGTAACGCAGTTCTCATAAAACAGCAATCAGATAGTGATACTTAGACAATCATACTGATTAAGCGGAGTCATGTCAATGAAGCGTTTGTAAATCTTCCTTAAAAAAATATAAAAATAGTCTGCATCTATGATATAGTAGACACAGGATTAAAGTAGTCACAGGATTAAAGTAGACACAGGATTAAAGTAGACACAGGATTGATTGGAAGCACAGAGGATAAAAAGAAATGCAGTTTCATTCTTATATTTTTATTATCGTATTCCTGCCGGTCATGCTCCTGCTATATTTTCTTGGCAATAAGGCGGGCAGTTTGTGGGGCAAAATCGTCCTTATTCTTGGCAGCATCGTATTTTATGGCTGTGCGGGGAAGGATTCTTTGCTGATGCTTGGAATCAGCATTATCGTGAATTATTTGTGCGTGCTGGCCATAAAACGATTTCCGTACAGGAAGAGCTTTCTGGCGGTTCCTGTCCTGATCAATGTCGGGATTTTGTTATATTTCAAGTATTTCAATTTTGCGCTGGAGAACCTGAACTGGATCATGAGGACGGAATATGGTCCCCGGGATATCTTCCTGCCGCTGGGAATCAGTTTTTTTACCTTTCAGCAGATAGCCTATCTTGTGGCTGTATACAGGGGAGAACTGGAAGCGGAGCGGCTGACAGATTATCTTGTCTATATATTATATTTTCCCAAACTGCTGATGGGGCCGTTAACTGACCCGGTGGAATTTCTGAAAGATATGAACGATGCAGGAGTAAAGAAGATTGACTGGGATCATATCGCCTGCGGGATTAAGATATTCAGCTTTGGACTGTTCAAAAAGGTACTTCTGGCGGATACCTTTGCGCAGGCGGTCTCATGGGGCTATGAGAATTTTGACACAGTCACATCCATGGATCTGCTGCTGATCATGTTTTTCTATACCATGGAGATCTATTTTGATTTCAGCGGGTACAGTGATATGGCAACAGGAGTGTCTGCGATGTTCAACATACCTCTGCCGATGAACTTCGATTCCCCCTATAAGGCCTTATCCATCAGGGATTTTTGGAAAAGATGGCATATTTCCCTGACGAAATTTTTGACGAAATACATCTACATTCCGCTGGGCGGAAGTAAAAAGGGAAAGGTCTTTACTTATATCAATACGATGATTGTCTTTCTGGTCAGCGGGATCTGGCATGGAGCCAGCTGGACCTTTATTTTGTGGGGGATTTTACATGGACTGCACAGCGTTCTCGACCGCATGTTGGAAACGGTGCAGAACAAAATTGTCAAACCGCTCAGATGGTTTGTCACTTTTGCCATGGTGAATGTCTTGTGGTTGCTGTTCAGTGCACCGTCCGTCAGACAGTGGCTGGACATGCTGGTCAAGATTGTGCGGTTCCAGGACAGGACAGTGAGTAATAAGATCCTGAGAATTTTTCAGATACCGGAGTCGGTGGTTGTGCGTGACCTGCTGCCTCTGCATGATCTGCCGATCGATAAAGGCATCTGGATGGTTCTCTTTATGGCTGCATCCTGTGGTATCTGCTTGCTTCCTGAGAACAATTACAGAAGATTATCCAAGAACACATGCCTGACCATGGTTCTGGCGGCGATTGCCTTTGTGTGGAGCCTGCTGTCTTTCAGTACGGAGTCAGTATTCATATATTCAAACTTTTAAAGTATGCCGGACAGGAGGCAGAAAGGACAACGGAAGATGAAAGGAAAAGTGTGGACGGCGGGTTTTTTCATACTGGTCATGATACCGCTGATCATGGCAGGGAAATGGGTATATGATATCGATCCCTTTTTTCATTACCGCAAACCGGATACGTCCAGGTATTATTATGAATTAGACAGCCAGAGATTTCAAAACGATGGAATCAGTAAGCACTTTGAGTATGATGCGCTGATCACGGGAACGTCCATGACAGAGAATTTTAAAACTTCAAAGATGGATGAGATTTTTGGGGTACATTCGGTCAAAGTATCCTATTCCGGCGCATCCTATAAGGAGATTAACGATAATCTCAAGACGGCTCTGCGCTATCATCCGCATCTGAAGACGGCGGTGAGAGCTTTGGATATGAGCATGTTCTTTTCCAGAAGCGATAAGATGAGTGACAGCCCGGAACTGTATCCCACATATCTCTATGATGAAAATCCCTGGAACGATATTAAGTATCTCCTAAATAAAAGTGTGATTTTTGAGAGGGTTTATCCGATGACAAAGGCGGCAGGAGAGGAAGGATTTGTGCCGGGGATCAGATCATTTGATGAATATTCCAACTGGCAGGATGGAAGTGTCTTCGGAATCCATACGGTATGCCCGGAAGGCATCACCATGAGCCGGCCGGGGGATTTCACACATCTGTCGGAGGAAGATAAAGCCGTGATCCAGGAGAATATCATGCAGAATGTTACTTCCCTGGCGAAAGAGTACCCGGAAGTAACCTTCTATTACTTTTTTCCGCCCTACAGTGCGGTGTGGTGGAACAATGAGATTGCTTCGGGGAATATTTACCGTCAGGTGGAGGCGGAGCAGTACATTATTGAATTGATTCTGGAATGCGACAATATCAAGCTGTATTCTTTTAATGATAAAACAGAGATTACGACCAATCTGAATCATTACACGGATGACATACATTATGGAGAGTGGATCAACAGCCTGATCTTACGATGGATGCAGAAAGAAGAGGGACTTTTGACGAAGGAGAACTATGAGGCGTATCTGGCACGGGAACTGGATTTCTATACCACCTATGACTATGAGAGCCTGAATGAGCAGGAAGATTATGAGGATGATCTGGCGGCTGCCGTTCTGGTCGGGGCGGATTGTCAACACGAAGCAGATTGAGATGGAAATGCTCTTGAAACATTTTCTGATTTGTTATATGATATCCTTAATATTTCGCGAGGGGGATATCAGAATCGTTAAGACGGAGGTAAGAGATGAGCGAAAGTTACGTAGAATGTCTGGTGGCAAGAAAATCTTCCACGCTGATGACTTTTTTAAAGATACTGTTGATTATGCTGACGGTGGTCTTCGTGATCATAGGAATTCCTTTTATTCCAGGGCTGCTGGTGGCGATCGTGACAGGGGTGGGCGCTTATTTTGCCTACATGAATGCGGATATTGAGTATGAGTACCTGTATGTGGACAGGGAGATCAGCATAGATAAGGTCATGGCTAAGAGCAAGAGAAAGAAAGTGGGCAATTACCAGATTGACCAGATGGAGATTATGGCTCCGTTAAATTCCCACAGACTGGATTCCTACAGAAACCGCAATACGAAGACACTGGATTACAGTTCAGGCATAGAGAATCATCCGGAGAGACGCTATATGATGGTGTGCAACGGTGACGTGAAACTGATCTTTGAACCCAATGAGGAGATGATCAAGGCGATACAGAGCATTGCTCCCAGAAAGGTGTTTCGGGATTGATGATAGAATAATCAGCGCAAAAGAGATTTTGCGCTTTTTATGTAACTGGAAATAGTATACTTAACAACAGGAGGAGAGAAAATGGGTCAGATTATTGGTGAAGGGATTACTTTTGATGATGTGCTGCTGGTGCCGAGTTATTCGCAGGTGATTCCCAATCAGGTAGACTTGACAACGTATCTAACAAAAAAGATCAAACTCAACATTCCCATGATGAGTGCCGGGATGGACACTGTGACAGAACACAGGATGGCGATTGCGATGGCGAGACAGGGCGGCATCGGAATCATTCATAAGAACATGTCTATTGAAGCGCAGGCCGAAGAAGTGGATAAGGTCAAGCGTTCAGAGAACGGCGTCATCACGGATCCTTTTTCTTTGACTCCGGATCATACCCTGGCCGATGCCGATGCGCTGATGGCCAAATTCAGGATTTCCGGCGTGCCTGTCACAGAGGGCAGGAAGCTAGTCGGTATCATCACCAACCGGGATTTAAAATTCGAGACAGATTTCACCAAAAAAATCAAAGAGTCCATGACGTCAGAAAACCTGATCACAGCCAAGGCAGGTATTACGCTGGATGATGCCAAGCAGATTCTTGCTAAGGCAAGGAAGGAAAAGCTGCCGATCGTGGACGATGACTATAATCTGGTGGGACTAATCACCATTAAGGACATTGAGAAGACCATCAAGTATCCGCTCTCCGCAAAGGACAGCCAGGGGAGGCTTTTGTGCGGGGCAGGCGTAGGCATCACGGCAAACGTGCTTGAGAGAGTGGAGGCGCTTGTCAATGCTAAGGTAGATGTAGTCGTACTGGATTCGGCACATGGACATTCAGAGAATGTTCTGCGCTGTCTTAAGATGATCAAGGAGACATTCCCGGATCTGCAAGTGATTGCCGGCAATGTAGCCACCGGGGAAGGGACAAAGGCGCTGATCGAGGCAGGAGCGGATGCGGTCAAGGTAGGTATCGGTCCCGGTTCTATCTGTACTACCAGAGTGGTGGCGGGTATAGGCGTGCCCCAGATTTCAGCGATCATGGATGCTTATGCGGTGGCAAAGGAGTATGGTGTGCCGATCATTGCGGACGGCGGCATCAAGTATTCCGGAGATATGACCAAGGCCATTGCGGCGGGCGGCAATGTTTGCATGATGGGAAGCATGTTTGCAGGATGTGAGGAGAGCCCTGGCACGTATGAACTGTATCAGGGAAGAAAATATAAAGTATACCGGGGCATGGGATCCATTGCAGCCATGGAGAACGGCAGTAAGGACCGCTATTTCCAGAGTGATGCCAAGAAGCTTGTGCCGGAAGGCGTGGAAGGACGCGTGGCCTATAAGGGAAGCGTGGAAGACACGGTATTCCAGCTGATGGGCGGTCTTCGTTCCGGTATGGGGTACTGCGGTACTGCTACCATTGAAGAATTAAAACAGAACGGAAGGTTTGTGAAGATTTCTGCGGCCTCCCTGAAGGAGAGCCATCCGCACGATATCCATATTACCAAAGAGGCGCCCAACTACAGCGTGGACGAGTAAGAAGTGGAAGGAATGCAGTAAGGCGTCTGAAGGTTGTTTTGTGTGGGGAATGATAAAGAAGAAAGCGCATGGACGGTATATATAACAGAATTATTGAGAGAGATGTATTAAAGCGATTACAGGACAAGTTTTGTGTAACGGCAGGCATTTATGCGATGTGTCTGGACAGCGAAGGACTGGTTCTTACAGAGATGTCGGGCGAACGGGCGGACAGAAGGCGTCTGGAAACTGTTGTGCCGAGGGAGAGGATGTATTCCCTGGGCAGCAGGGTTGCGGAAAGCAGTCTGGAAGAGCAGGCAGTGGAGGACACGGAGAATGAAGCCGTCAAATATGCGGCTGTCTGCATTAAAGATCAGGGCAGACCGGTCATTACCTGGCTGGTCTGCGCAGTGCTGTCAGATGCCTCCTCTGAGGAGGGGAGAAACTTTGCGGCGCAGTTTGCCTGTCAGACCACACTGCCCAGGTTTAATCTGGCGCTGGATCTTTTGCGGGAGGCCAGTTTGCAGATTGTGTGCAATAAGGTATCTGTGGAGAATGCCTGGGCTCAGAGCAGACGCAGCCAGTACTCCAGGGAAGAGACAGAGGCTGTGCTGCGGCGTATGGAGGCCACCACGGAAGTGGTACAGATGCTGGACAGTGATGCGCCGGTGGAGGAGATTCTGACGGCGATCCTTACGATTGTGGGCACCTTTTTAAAGATTGACAATGCCTATCTGTGTACGGTGGAACAGGAGGATGCCGACACAGTCAACGTGGCGGCGGAATGGTGCAGTGAAGGCGTGGCATCTTCCTTTGAACAGACCAGGAATCAGCCAAGGCCGGCTTATCTGTACAGGGAAAGGCCGCTTGTCATATCCTCATCTGACAGGGAAGGATATGAGGGAGAGTTAAAGAAGGCAGGACTTTTTGCCCTTGCGGCAATGCCGGTCAGAATGAAAGACAAGATCAGTATGTATGCCTGTTTTGAGGTGAGAAGGCACAGCCATAACTGGAATCTGGATGAGATCAGGTTTTTGAATGATTCCGTGAGAATCCTGCAAAGCATCCTTACCAGACGGATGCAGAAAAATTCTCTGGAAGATTCCTACTCTGTGCTGGAGGAGATACTCCATAATGTGGGCAGTTCCATCTATGTCAGAGACAAAGAAAGCGGCAGAATCCTGTTTGCCAATGGGAGTCTGCGCCGCGAGTTCCGGGAGGAACTGGAGCAGGATAAACTGGCGGATATCTTTGAGAGCGGTATTCCGGAGAAGCAGGACAGCGGAGTCCGGGAAATTTACAGGGAGGACCGCTGTTGTTGGTATGATCTTTTTTATCAGAATATTACCTGGCTGGACGGCAGCCGGGGGTTGTTGTGCTCTATTTATGATGTGACAGAGAAGAAGATGTATCAGCAGAAGATTGAAAGGCAGGTATATACCGATTTCCTGACTGGGCTTAACAACAGAATGTGCTGCAAGAAAGATTTGGCCAGGTATGTGGACACGGCGCGCGCCAAGGGCAGGGAGGGCGCAGTGCTCTATATGGATCTGGATGACTTCAAGCACATCAACGACAGCCTTGGACACCAGTATGGGGATATCCTCTTAAAGTCCATTGCCCAGGGGATACAGAATATACAGGGAATCAACAATTTGTGCTATCGTATGGGCGGCGATGAGTTTGTGGTCATTGTGCCGCCGAATAAATATAAATCCCTTGACCGGATCGTAAAAAGCATTCAGACTGTCTTCGAAAAACCATGGATTTTAAAAGAAGCGGATTATTATTGTACGATGAGCATGGGTATCGTACATTTCCCCTCTGAGGGGGAAGAAGTGGAGGATCTGATCCGCAAAGCCGATATTGCCATGTATGAGGCGAAGAAGACCGGCAAAAACCGGGTGGCGGTCTACACGGACAAGATTCAGTCGGATTCCAACAAGCGCCTCGACATGGAAAAAAATATGCGTGAGGCTGCGGTCAATCATTATCAGGAATTTGAAGTATATTACCAGCCAATCATAGATATCCAGCAGAACAACAAGTGTACGGGCGCTGAGGCTCTGATTCGCTGGAACAGTGAAAAGATGGGATTTATGTCCCCGGTGGACTTTATCCCGCTGGCGGAGTATCTGGGCCTGATTAATCCCATCGGCAGACATGTGCTGCGCAAGGCCTGTGAAGCATGCAAAGACTGGAATGACCATGGGCATCCGGAGTACAAGATTAATGTGAATCTGTCTGTGGTACAGCTTCTACAGGCAGATGTGGTGGATGTCATTGCACAGACGGTGGAAGAGACCGATATCACCCCGCGCAATCTGACGCTGGAAGTGACGGAAGGACTGGCCATCAATGATATAACACGCATGAAAAAGATTCTTGCACAGATCAAGGCGCTTGGGGTACGGATCGCGCTGGATGACTTTGGAACGGGATATTCTTCCTTAAGCCATATCAGGGAACTTCCTCTTGACGTGATCAAGGTGGATCAGTCCTTTGTCAAAGATCTGGCGGAGGATGCCTATTCCAAATCCTTTATCAGGATGGTGGCAGATTTGGCAAATACGATCGGCGTATCGATCTGTGTGGAAGGTATTGAGACGATGAAACAGTACAAGGTGTTGGAGGGCATGAAGGTTCGGATGATACAGGGATATTATTTTGATAAGCCCATGCCGCAGGCGGAGTTCGAGAAGAAATATGTAAAATGAGGAGGAAAGGTTTAATAAATTGCTTGATAGCAATTTATTCAACCAAGAAATTGTGCCGAAGCGTCACAATTTCTATGATGGTAGAGCAAAATCTGACATTTTGCTCGCCTCCTCAGCGTAAAACGCTTCGGAATGGAGGAAGAAGATGAAGAAAATTTCGTTGGCAGAAGAATTGGCAGGCAATGCCTATCCGGGAAGAGGAATCGTGATCGGAAAATCGGCGGATGAAAAGTATGCCATAATGGCATACTTTATTATGGGAAGAAGCAGTAATAGCAGGAACCGTGTGTTTGTGGAAGACGGGGAAGGAATCCGGACACAGGCTTTCGATCCATCCAAGTTGGAGGATCCGAGTCTTATCATCTATGCGCCGGTGCGGGTGCTTGGGAATAAGACTATTGTGACGAACGGCGACCAGACGGATACCGTTTATGAACTGATGGATAAACAGCAGACCTTTGAGCAGGCGCTGCGCACCAGGACTTTTGAGCCGGACGGGCCCAACTATACGCCGCGCATTTCCGGTATCCTGCATATCGAGAACGACAGTTATAACTATGCCATGTCCATTCTTAAGAGCGATCAGGGGGATCCTGCTTCCTGCAACCGTTACACCTTCGCCTATGAGAATCCTAAGGCGGGGGAGGGACGCTTTATCCATACATACATGGGAGACGGCAATCCGCTTCCCAGCTTTGAAGGCGAGCCCACACTGGTAAGCATGGAGGGCGACATCGACAGTTTTGCGAAGCTGGTCTGGGATAATTTAAATGAGGAAAATAAGGTGTCCCTCTTCGTGCGCTATATCGAGATTGGCACAGGGAAATACGAGACCAGGATTATAAACGCGCGAAAGCAATGAAAACCGTAGGTTTTTCGAGCGCACACTGCGAATGAAATATCATTAATGGAAAGGATAAATACAACATGAACGAATTAGAGTTAAAGTACGGCTGTAACCCCAATCAGAAGCCGTCCAGGATTTATATGGAAGACGGCAGCGAGCTGCCCATCAAGGTGCTGAATGGCAGACCGGGATACATTAATTTCCTGGATGCTTTCAACGGCTGGCAGCTGGTGCGGGAGTTAAAACAGGCTACAGGACTGCCGGCGGCAGCTTCTTTTAAGCACGTATCCCCTGCGGGGGCGGCGGTGGGGCTGCCGCTGTCTGAAGTGGAGCGCAAAATTTACTGGGTGGATGACCTGGATATGGAGTTTACTCCGTTGGCGAACGCCTATGCCAGAGCCCGCGGTGCAGACCGGATGAGTTCTTTTGGTGATTTCATTTCCCTGTCGGATGTCTGCGATGTGGCAACTGCTAAGATCATCAAGAGAGAAGTGTCTGATGGCGTCATTGCACCAGGCTATGAACCGGAAGCGCTGGAGATCCTGAAGGCTAAGAAAAAGGGCGCCTATAATGTGATTGAGATTGATGCATCCTATGTGCCTGCGCCCACGGAAGTCAAGCAGGTTTATGGAATCAGCTTCGAACAGGGCAGAAATGAACTGAAGATAGATGAACATTTCTTTGATAATATCGTCACACAGTCAAAAGACCTGACGAAGCAGGCGAAGATTGACTTGGCCATTGCCATGATCACCCTGAAATATACACAGTCCAATTCTGTCTGCTACGTAAAGGGTGGACAGGCAATCGGGATCGGCGCCGGGCAGCAGTCCAGAATACATTGTACCAGGCTTGCCGGTTCCAAGGCGGATAACTGGTTCTTGCGCCAGTCCCCGCAGGTGCTTGGATTACAGTTTGCGGACGGCATCGGACGTGCTGACAGGGACAACGCCATCGATCTTTATATCGGTGAGGATTACATGGACGTGCTGGCGGAGGGTGCATGGCAGAAGACATTTAAGGTTAAGCCCGAGGTGTTCACCAGAGAGGAAAAGCGGGCATGGCTTGACAAAATGACAGATGTGTCACTTGGGTCGGATGCCTTCTTCCCCTTTGGGGACAATATTGAGAGGGCGCATAAGAGCGGCGTCAAATATGTGGCACAGCCGGGCGGTTCCGTGCGGGATGACAATGTGATCGAGACCTGTGACAAATACGGGATGACCATGTGCTTTACGGGCATCAGATTATTCCACCACTGATCAATTGGGATTTTTTGACTTTTTGCCATGATAGTGGTATGATTCTATGGGGTATTCCGAGGCCGCAAAGCGGCTCTCGCAAAATTAATTTGCAAAGCAAATTTACTTTTTTTATTCTGCGAAGCAAATTACTTTTTTGAAAAAATAGACAAAGGAGCGTGCGGTAAAATGAGCAAAAGTTTTAATGATCTGTTATCTAAAGTATCTGAGTGCAGCGTCAAAAAAGTGGCTGTGGCTGTAGCCCAGGACAGTGCGGTCTTGGAGGCCGTAGCGGCGGCAAAAGAGAGGAACATCGCAGATGCGATTTTGGTGGGGGATGCGGATAAGATCAAAGAAGTGGCGGCTTCCATCAACATGGATTTAAGCGGCTTTGAGGTCATCGATGAAAAAGATGATTATACGGCTGCCTTAAAGGCAGTGGAACTGGTACATACAGGCAAGGCCAACATGTATATGAAAGGTCTGATTGACACAAAATCTTTCTTAAAGAGTGTGCTTGATAAAGAGGTTGGCTTAAGAACCGGCAAGACACTGTCCCATGTGTGTGTGTTTGAGGTAGAGGGTGTGGATCATCTGCTGTTCTTATCAGATGTGGCTTTCCTGACCTATCCGTCTTTGGAAGAAAAAGTGCATATCATCGAGAATACGGTGGATGTATGTCATGCCTGCGGTATTCCCAATCCCAAGGTGGCGCCGCTTGCAGCAGTGGAAGTGGTGAATCCCAAGATGCCGGTTACTGTGGAGGCGGATGAACTGACAAAGATGTGTGAGGAAGGCAAGATCACAGGCTGTATCGTAGACGGGCCGCTTTCTCTGGATCTGGCTATCGATCCGGCGGCAGCCAGGCATAAGGGCGCAGAGGACAGAAAGATCGTGGGCGATGCGGATGTATTGCTCTTCCCGGATATCCATGCGGGCAATCTGGTGTACAAATGCCTTGTGCACACGGCGAAAGTTAAGAATGGCAACATCCTGACAGGTACGAAGGCGCCGGTCATCCTGACGTCCCGTTCCGATGAATTTGAGACCAAGGTAAACTCCATCGCTTTGGGCGCTGTGATGGCGGAAGCGATGTCCAAAATGAATTGATTCCATAGAACAGGAGGACAATAACATGGCAGTGAAAAGTTTGATTATCAATCCCGGTTCCACATCCACCAAGATTGGTGTTTTTGAGGATGAGACCTTATTGTTTGAAGAGACCCTGCGCCATTCCACAGAGGAGATTGCACAGTTTGAAAAGATTGTGGACCAGAAGGATTTCCGCAGAAATATCATTGAGAATCTGTTGAAAGAGAAAGATTTCGATATCAACTCCCTTGATATGGTGGTGGGACGCGGCGGTATGTTAAAACCGATTCCGGGCGGTACCTATGCGGTTACCGATGACTTGTTAGAGGACTTAAAGATTGGAGTGCAGGGTCCTCATGCTTCCAATCTGGGCGGTATTCTGGCAAGAGAGATCGGGGATTCCATTGGGAAACCTTCCTACATTGTAGATCCTGTGGTGGTGGATGAACTGGATCCCATATCCAGATACTCCGGAGTGCCGGAACTTCCCAGAACCAGTGTGTTCCATGCCCTGAATCAGAAGGCAGTGGCTAAACGCTATGCAAAGGAGAGCGGCAAAGCATATGATACCCTGAACCTGATCGTGGTTCACATGGGCGGCGGTGTGTCAGTGGGTGCACATAAGATGGGTAAGGTAGTGGATGTGTTCAATGCCCTTGACGGTGACGGTGCATTTTCACCTGAGAGAGCAGGCGCAGTGCCAAGCGGTGCCCTGATCAAGATGTGTTTCTCCGGGAAATACACGCAGCAGGAAGTTTATAAGAAATTTGTGGGCGGCGGCGGCTTCAATGCTTACTGCGGCACCAATGATATGAGAGATGTGCAGAAGATGGTAGATAACGGCGACAAGAAGGCTGAGGAAGTGAGAGAGGCTTTCATCACCCAGGTGGCCAAAGATATCGGTTCCATGGCATGCGTCCTGAACGGTAAAGTGGATCAGATTATCATGACCGGCGGTATCGCTTATGACAAGGTAGTGACTGCGGGCCTGAAAGAGAAAACGGGCTGGATTGCGCCTGTGACCGTATATCCTGGTGAAGATGAACTGATGGCACTTGTGCAGGGCGGCTTAAGAGTATTGAACGGTGAAGAGAAGCCGATGGTCTACTAATATATAGGAAACGAGGAAACCATGAGCGTAGTACAGAAAATATTTGGAACACATAGCGAGCGGGAGATTAAGCGTATCAGCGGCCTGGTGGATAAGATTGAAAGCTTACGTCCCACCATGATGGAAATGTCTGATGAGCAGTTGCGAGATAAAACGAAAGAGTTTAAGAAAAGACTGACACAAGGGGAGACTTTGGACGACCTGTTGCCGGAGGCATATGCCGTGGTCAGGGAGGCAGCCAGAAGAATCCTCAATACGGAGCATTACAGGGTACAGTTGATCGGCGGCATCGTCCTGCATCAGGGACGCATCGCGGAGATGCGGACGGGTGAAGGTAAGACACAGACCTGTCTTCTGCCGGCGTACTTGAATGCCCTGGAAGGCAGGGGTGTACATGTCGTTACGGTTAATGATTATCTGGCAAAGCGTGATGCGGAGTGGATGGGACAGGTTCATGAGTTCCTGGGCTTAAAGGTAGGCGTTGTCTTAAATGATATGAAGCCTGAGGAGCGCAGGGAGGCATATAACTGCGATATCACCTATGTGACCAACAATGAATTGGGCTTTGATTATCTGCGTGATAACATGGTTATCTATAAAGAACAGCTGGTGCTGCGGGAATTGCACTATGCAGTGATCGATGAGGTGGACTCCGTGCTGATCGATGAGGCGCGGACCCCTCTGATTATTTCCGGACAGAGCGGCAAGTCCACGAAACTGTATGAGGCCTGTGACATTCTGGCCAAACAGCTTACCCGCGGCGAAGATATGGAAGAACTGACCAAGATGGATGCCATCATGGGTGTGGAGCGGGAGGAGACCGGAGACTTTATCGTCAATGAGAAGGACAAGGTTGTGAACCTGACAGCCCAGGGCGTGAGCAAGGTGGAGCGCTTCTTCCAGATAGAAAACCTGGCGGATCCGGAGAATCTGGAGATTCAGCACAATATTATATTGGCGCTGCGGGCGCACAATCTGATGTTCCGTGATCAGGATTATGTGGTCAAAGACGATCAGGTGCTGATCGTGGATGAGTTTACCGGACGTATCATGCCGGGCCGCCGTTATTCCGATGGCCTGCATCAGGCCATTGAGGCGAAGGAACATGTGAAGGTGAAAAGAGAGAGCAAGACGCTTGCGACCATCACCTTCCAGAATTTCTTTAATAAATTTGAGAAAAAAGCAGGTATGACCGGTACGGCCCTCACGGAGGAAAAAGAGTTCCGTGATATTTACGGCATGGATGTGGTGGCGATTCCCACCAATAAGCCGGTGGCCCGTATCGACCATCAGGATTCTGTATATAAGACAAGAAAAGAGAAACTGAAAGCAATCTTACACGCCGTACAGGAGGCACATGCCAAGGGCCAGCCCGTGTTGGTGGGTACGATCAACATCGATGCTTCCGAGGAACTCAGCGGCATCTTAAAGAGAAACGGTATCGAGCATAAAGTATTGAATGCCAAGTTCCATGAGATGGAAGCAGAGATTGTGGCGGATGCCGGTATCCATGGGGCAGTCACCATTGCCACCAATATGGCAGGACGTGGTACGGATATTAAACTGGATGATGAAGCGAGAGCGGCGGGCGGCCTGATGATCATTGGTACGGAACGGCATGAGTCCAGGCGTATTGATAATCAGCTGCGCGGCCGAAGCGGCCGTCAGGGAGATCCCGGCGAGTCCCGGTTCTATATTTCCCTGGAAGATGATCTGATGAGGCTCTTCGGCTCCGACAGGATGATCTCCATGTTCAATGCCCTGGGTATCCCGGAAGGGCAGGAGATTGAGCATTCCGCCCTGACCAAAGCCATCGAGACGGCACAGAAGAAGATTGAGAACAATAACTTTGGCATCAGAAAGAACTTGCTCGAATACGATCAGGTGATGAACGAGCAGAGGGAGATCATCTACGAGGAGAGAAGGCGCGTGCTGGATGGCGAGAGTATGCGGGATGCCATCTACAAAATGATTACGGATATCACCGAGAACTGCGTGGATATCTGCATCGGGGATGATACGGATTTTGAGGAGTGGGACTTCAATGAGTTAAATACCCTGCTTCTGCCTACCATTCCATTACAGCCGGTGACTGCCGCGCGGGTGAACCATCCGAAGAAGAACAGCCTGAAACAGCAGTTAAAAGAAGAAGCTGTGAAGTTATATGAGACCAAGGAAGCGGAGTTCCCGGAGCCCGAGGCAATCCGTGAGATTGAGCGTGTCATCCTGTTGAAGGTGATCGACAGGAAGTGGATGGATCACATCGATGATATGGATCAGCTTCGCCAGGGCGCAGGTTTACAGGCATACGGACAGAAGGATCCGTTGGTGGAATATAAGCTGAATGGTTATGAGATGTTCGATGATATGACACAGAACATCAAGGAAGAAACGGTAAGACTTCTTTTCCGTGTACGGATTGAACAGAAAGTGGAGAGAGAACAGGTTGCGAAAGTAACCGGTACGAATAAAGATGATACCCTGCAGAAAGGCCCCGTGAAGCGGATGGAGGCCAAGGTGTATCCCAATGATCCCTGTCCGTGCGGAAGCGGGAAGAAGTATAAGCAGTGCTGCGGAAGAAGATGAAGTTACACTAAGGTCATAAAGGACATGACCTAAGTGCAACTATGTCATCTTCGGAAGAATGTCGTTGGGCGACATTCTTCCCGTGGTGGGTGTATGTGAGTGGAATTGATTTTAGAAAGAAGGTGACGTTAGGTGGTTGAATTGGATAATATGAAATCGGAACTGCTCGGTTACGAGAGTCCCCTGGCGGAAGTGAGGGATTCACTTTGACCTCGCTGGCAAAGTGAAGCGGATTGAAGAATTAGAGATGGAGATGCAGGCGCCTGGATTCTGGGATGATCCGGAGAAATCCAATCAGAAGATGCGGGAGTCCAAGCAGCTTAAGGACGTGGTGGAGACCATGGATGGCCTGTCCGGTCAGTATGAGGATATCCTGACGTTGATCGAGATGGGATATGAGGACAACGATCCGGCGATCATTCCGGATATTGAGGAGGAACTGGCTTCCTTTAAAGAGACTTTTGAGAACATCAGGATCAGCACTCTTTTGTCCGGTGAGTATGATAAGAATAATGCAATCCTCAAATTAAATGCCGGTGCGGGCGGCACAGAAAGCTGTGACTGGTGCAGTATGCTTTACCGTATGTATACCAGATGGGCCGAGCGCAAAGGATATTCTTTGGAAGTGATTGATTACCTGGACGGTGATGAAGCGGGCATCAAGTCCGTGACTTTTCAGATTAACGGCCAAAATGCCTATGGATATCTGAAATCCGAGAAAGGGGTGCACAGGCTGGTGCGAATTTCGCCCTTTAACGCACAGGGCAAGCGGCAGACATCTTTTGTATCACTGGATGTGATGCCTGATATCGAAGAGGATGTGGATGTGGAGGTAAAAGACGAAGATATCCGCATCGATACCTATCGAAGCAGCGGCGCAGGCGGCCAGCATATCAACAAGACTTCATCGGCTATCCGCATTACACATTTTCCAACAGGAATCGTGGTTACCTGCCAGAATGAGCGTTCCCAGTTCCAGAACAAGGATAAGGCGATGCAGATGCTGAAGGCAAAGCTTTATATGCTGAAGCAGGAAGAAAATGCGGAGAAGCTGTCGGATATCCGGGGAGATGTGAAAGAGATTGGATGGGGCAATCAGATCAGGTCTTACGTGATGCAGCCCTATACTATGGTCAAAGATCATCGGACAAACGAAGAGTCGGGTAATGTGGACGCAGTGATGGATGGGGCGATTGATCCTTTTATCAATGCCTATCTGCGGTGGATCAATAAGTAAGTGCTAATATTGGGCAGACGAAGGTCTGCCCTTTTGACAACCAATGAAAGAGAGAAGAGCAATGAGCGGGGAAAATAGAGTACTGAAAAGAAAGAACAGGTTCCACAGAGGGCTTGCGGTAGTGCTGGCGTTTCTTTTGATGGTCGGGCAGAGTCATATTCCGGCCTTTGCTCTGGAGGAACCGGTGTCTTCTAACATCAGTAATCCTGCCGGTGAAATTACAGATATAAATGATGCCATGGATGACAGTGGAATAAATGATAGTGCCGGTAATGGCAAAGAAGAAAGCAGTGCCAATATTGGCAGTGGTATCGATAATAGTGGAATGCATCAGGACAGTGAAAATAAGGATGACGGAAATAACAAGGATGAGAATCATACAGGTGCGGGTAATGAGAATATAGAGGATAGTACTGCGGAGAAATCCGAGACAAATGGCGGAGACACAAATGAAGAAGAGAAGGCCTTTGAAGAAATAGAGGTCGTGGAGACTGTTTCAGGAAATGAAATATTGGCGGCATCAAGCATGGAAATACCGGGCGCAGACGGCGGCGTGGAGGCCTATGCATCAGATCCTTGCGTGATAGATCACATCAAATATGAGGTGCTGGAAAATCATGACAGTATAAGAAGCGTTGAAATTGCAGGCTTTGAGGAAGGAATAAGCGATGCATTGGTGATTCCTGCCCAGATTTCATTTAATGGTGAAGAATGGGATGTGACATCTATTGCGCAAAAGGCATTTTATCAGTGTCAGAGTCTGGTCAGCGTGGAAATTCCAGGCAGTGTGCAATCCATAGGCGGCAGTGCCTTTGCGGAATGCAGTAATTTAAAAAGAGTGGTCATAAATAACGGCTTAAAGAAAATTCAAAATAATGCCTTTGGCAATTGTAAAAATCTGGAGTATGTGAAGATTCCCGACTCCGTTAATGACATGAATACAAATATTTTTGCGCATTGTGTTAAGTTAAAAAGTGTAGATTTTCCACAGGGAATGACAGGCATACCGGATGCCACTTTTGCTTCATGTTATGGCTTGGAGGAAATAAATATTCCGAATACTGTCAGTAAGATTGGCAGTGCATTTGAGTATTGTATCAATTTATACAGTATAGACATTCCCCAAAGTGTACAGACTATTTCAGTAACTGCATTTGATAGTTGCCAAAAATTGAAATACATGAAGATCGCAGTGGATGCTGACCATGATATAAAACCGATCATAATGGAGTTGTACAGTAATTTTGATCATTCTCATGCCTTTTGGGATTGTCCTGACGAGCGTTATATAGTCTTTATGAACGCGGATGGTACACAGCCATTATCAGGTGACGCGCTCGACAGGGCAAAGGAGGCATATTTAGGAGATGTAAATGACGGGAATGCATCCGATGATAAATGGTATGGCTGGCAGGTAGGCGATTTGCCAGTCAAAGCTGATACGTATACAGTCACTGTTCATGTCTATAAAGACGGGGTGGAGTGGCCTGATCATGACAGGGTTTTTGCGCTGCGGTCAAACAACGGCACAGAATTTATCACCGACCTCAAGCAGGTGAAAAACGGTACATATAACATCTATGATATCACCAGGGTAAATCCGGATTCTTACTGGTCTAAGTCCATCGATACCGGAATAGATGTGCATGTGGACGGTGTAGATACGGAAGTGACCGTGACAGTGCAGAGCGCAGACACTGAGGCAATGGTGAAATACTATACCGTAACCTTTTATGACGGGCCAACAGCCTATGGAAGTGGAACATCTCAGGAACCCCAGTTAATTCTGGATGGGAAGCAGGTAAGACAACCCGATGCGCCGGGCAAGGCAGGACATCAGTTTGCCGGATGGAAAACACAGGATGGCGGGAGTACAGCATTTGATTTTCATACAGCGGTGACAACTGCTACCAACATTTATGCGAGTTGGACAGTTGTTACGGGGGCGGTCTATACTATTACAGCAGTGGCAGGAACAGGCGGCCGGATTACTCCGGCAGATTATGTGGCTGTTAATGAGGGCGCAGAACAGAGTTTTTCGGTCACGCCGGACAATGGTTACAGGATTAAGAGTGTAGCGGTGGATGGAACAGATGTGACAGCCATAGTGAATGGAGCGAATGGGATCTACACGTTTACCAATGTAAGGGAAAATCACAGGATAGAGGCGGTTTTTGAAGCCGATGGGAGCAATTCCGGCGGGGAAGATAAGCCCGGAAGCGGTGGAGATACTTCTGGTGGAAATACAGGAAGCAGTGCCGGCAGTGGATCCGGCGGCACTCATGGCGGAGACAGCACGGAGGATAATACCAACCTAGATGATGTTAATATTTCCGATGACACAGATAATGCTGGTGCTTTCTTGGGTGAGACAGGCAGCGAAGAGACTGTTATAGATAATGGCGATAATAATGCGATTGTTATAGATGAAAATAATGTTGCCGGAAATGAACCGAAGACAGGAGATACACATCAAACGGAAGTTTATGCCACAGTTGCCATGATAGCCGGACTGACATATCTGTTACTCTATTTTACGGATAAAGAGAGAGGGATGACAGAAGAGGAAAAGAAGGAAATTGTATCTGCGCTGGTGAGATGGGCCAGACAGGGGCATCGTCTGAGAAAGTATATTGCGATGATGGCCATTTTCTGTCTGCTTGTGTACTATCATAGTATCGGCAAACGTATAGGTGCAATGGGAACAGAGTTGTCATTCTAAATTTGTTTATTCTGAATCAGATCCAAAAAGAATTCCGTCTGGGTTGCATTTATATAGGGAACCAGCCATAACAACCCGATGCCGCAGGAAAGGATTGCGGCCAGAAACAGGGGAAGAAAGCTGACATATATATAGAACAGCCTTCCCTTATGACCACGCATCAGTTGACGGCTTCTGGCAAGCAGTTCCCTGGTAGAATACTGTGGAAAATCATGGAGCAGATAAAAAACCAGAGCATACAAAAGGCCTAACACTGTAGAGACCACGCCGGAGAGGATGATGCACAGCGCATAAGGGAGCATCAGGGCCAGAATCTCTGTCTCTGTGGCGTGTAACATGCGATAACTTAAAACGATCATCGGTATATTGGCAATATAGGTGATCAGGGAAATCCATCCCTGCATCAGGATTGCTTTGTTCGGGCAGAGACTGAAGCCGTAGAAAATATCCCTGGCATAAGCCGTTCTGCCACAGATGATTTTCAAATAGAGATACGTAGTGCCGGAGGTAAATAAACCTGACAACAGCGAGATTAAAAACGAAATGGCATAATAGATAACAGTGCCGGAGACGGTGGTTAAATCTACCAGCAGATTGGTTATGCCTGTGAGAGAACCAACGGTACACATAATGATGAGGACGGCGCCTACAGCAGTGCCGTAGTGGCCGAACATTTTTTCTTTTGCAGAAGCTTTCAGTTCTGCGGAGGATTTAAAAGTATTCATACAAAACTCCTGACTCCGATGAATGTTAACATGCGATATCGAGGTTCATGCCCCGGTATTTGTTAGCGGCATCAGAGGATTTCATTTCTTTTTGATAGGGATTCTCTTCGTTATAATATTTGATCTGTGTGGCAGTGGTACCGCCGGACACATAGGTGCGTCCACATTCCGGGCAGATGTCCGTGCGGATAGACACATTACAGGACATTACTTTGCCGTTATTTTCGGCCGCCTTTTTATAAGCATTGCTCACATGCTCCTGTTCATGGCTTCTCACGCGGGAAGCGGCGGCATTGGGATCTATGTGGGATGGACTCTTAAAGGACACATCTTCATCGGAGCCGTCCTGATATTTTCGGTTCTTGCAGGTTTCACATTCTGCGGGGGAAGACTTTTTGCCAGCCTGCTTTTCAGTGGATTCACCGGGATTGCGGATAATGACGCGTTCCTCCTCTTCCGGATTGGAAGCAGTATATGCATTATAGTTATATGCATTATATAAATAAGGATTAGTAATCTGTCCAATCATCATAATTCATAACCTCCTTTAAGGCTCTATATCCCACATCTCATATATTTCATCCATTAACTCTTCATAGGTCATACCATATTGCTCTTCGCACATCTTATTGACTTCATCTACCATTTCCGGCAAGATGTCCGGAAGGGCGAACACCAGATAAACACTGAAAACACAGAGCGTAATGTCCAATGCAAGGCCTGTGATGCAGCAGATGAGTCCGGCTTTGGCCCTGCCGAGCATTTTCTTTGCCTTACCTTTGGACAGGACTGCCAGGATAATACCGACACCACCCAAAAGGAAAGGGATGTAAATGCGCAACAACAATAGACTGACCAGACTGATGATGCCCAGAATCATGGCAGCGGTTGCCATACCTTCGCCCTTATTTTTCTGGGGACTCATAATCCTTGCGCCTGCGTAGCCATAAGGATTCCCGTTGTAATAGGGATTTGTGTTGTTGTATGGATTGTTATATTGGTTTGTATTATTGTATGGAAGATTGCCATAAGGGTTTCCGTTATTGGCGGCATTGCCATAGGGATTTCCATTATTGGCGGCATTGCTATAGGGGTTTCCATTATAGTCTGAATTGCCATAGGGATTTCCATTATTGCCTGTATTGCTATAGGGGTTTCCATTATTGCCTGCATTGCCATAAGGATTTCCATTATTATTTGCACTGCCATAGGGGTTCCCATTATTGTTTGCATTGCCATAGGGATTTCCATTATTGCCTGAATTCCCATAAGGATTTTGGTCATTGGCCGTATTGTTCTGGGGATTTCCATTGTTTACAGGAGTATCCCCACTGTTAGTTGTATTATAATAAGGCGTTCCGGTGTTTTGCGGATCGCCGGACTGATTATTTGATTGATAATCCATAATAATCTATAATGCCTCCTGCTGTTTCTTGAAGTTAATTGTATCCTGTAGACAGATGTTGTAGTCTTAAGCCGCTTAACACACAGCCCGCCGAACATGTGCTTATTATAACACGGATGCGGTGGAAAGACCAGATAAAAGTTGCAGATTGTGCTTGACAATCGAGGATATTGCATCTATAATACTCTCAAAGCATAACAATTTCTAGATAACAATAATGTGTCAAATCAAACATTCTTACT
>CAMNXA010000018.1 GCA_946566685.1 uncultured Lachnospiraceae bacterium | reverse complement strand
AATTACCTTTTAGATCTTGCTAATTTTTGTATCCAGCCTTATTATGACTCCCGCTTTACCAGGATTGTAGAACAGGATACGCCCCTGACTTCCGAGCAGCTTTCTTATGCCAAACAGCAGATGTTCTACTATTACTATACAAGAAATGATATTCTGGACTATGAACTGTACTTGATCCATCAGGATATGTCCATCGGCCGCACCAATGGTCAGCAGCATATTATCACGCAGGAGGCAGCACCGGAAGGCGTGCATGAAGCGCTCTTAGACTGCGAGGCAAGCAGCCTGCACCACAGCATCAAAGCTTCTGATTCTTCCGCGAGCCTCATTTACTACCATTCCCTCTTTCAGATCAAAGGCCGTGTCAGTCAGGCCATTGTCCGTCTGAAGCTGGATGATACCTATGCCAAACAGCTGATCGAGAATCACTCGGAACATGATGAGATTATTGTCTTCTTAAATGATAAAGAAGAGATGATCTTTTCCAACCATGAAAAACTGCTGGGAAACAGTCAGGAATTCATGGCTGCCCTCTCCGATCGAAGAAGGCAGTCTGACGGCTATGAAACAGTAGACCTTGCCGGTCAGCCGTTCCTGCTCGTGGAAGCAGGCAGCAAAACCACCGGCATCCGCCTGGTCAGTCTGACACCGCTCTCTTATATAGATTCCCAGATTGGTCAGCTCAGACAGTCTATCCTGGTAAGCGGTATCTGGGTATGGCTCTGCACCATCCTCCTGATCTACATGCTCCTGCGCCTTCTGACGATTCCTCTGCGGATGCTCGCCTCCCAGATGCAGAAGACCGGAGAAGGTGATTTCCGCGCCAGGATTAACGTTACGGGAAGCACGGAGATCAGCAGGCTTTCAGAAAGTTTTAATTCCATGGTCACCCATATTGACCAACTCATCAAACGTACCTACGTGGCAGAACTGAGCGAAAAGGATGCCAAGCTGGCGGCGCTGGAAGCCCAGCTGAATCCGCACTTCTTATATAACACCCTGCAGGCAGTCTCTACGGAGGCCCTGGTCAACGATCAGCCCCAGATCCACCGGATGATCACTGCCCTGGCTTCCAACCTGCGCTACACCATCAAAGGAGATACGCTGGTACCTTTGAAACAGGAAATGAATTATGTGCACGATTATATCTTTCTACAGAAAATCCGTATGGACGATGCCCTGACATTTGCCAGCAGCATTGATCCGGAGGCCGAAGACTGTCTGATTCCCAAGATCAGCATTCAGACACTGGTAGAAAATTCCATTATACATGGAAAATCCGGCAGCGCAGACACGATTCATATAGAAGTCTCAGCAAAATATAATGACACAGCAGTCATAATTACAGTGCGGGATAACGGGTGCGGCATTACGCCAGGACAGCTTGACAAGCTGTATACAGACTTTGATCTGCAAAAAAACACCGGGAAATACGGCGGAATCGGCCTTGCCAATCTCTACAGCCGGATACAGCTGCTCTATGACAAGCCCGCCTCCCTGGATATCCATACCCAGGAGAAACAATACACGGAAATTGTATTGACTCTTCCGGTCATGAAAGGAGTACCTTATGTATAAAGCGCTCATTATTGATGATGAAAAACCAGTACAGATTGCCATTCAAAAACTTGGACACTGGAAATATTATAATATAGAATCCCCCCGCCTGGCCATCAACGGCAAAGACGGTCTGTCTGCCATGCGGGAATTTCGTCCGAATCTGGTATTTGTGGATATGAATATGCCGGTTATGGACGGCGCTTCCTTTCTGATGAAAGCCTCCCAAGAGTTCCCTGACAGCCAGTACATCGTTGTCAGCGGCTACGACCAGTTCTCCTACGCCCAGCAGGCTATCCGTTACGGCGCCTGTGAATATCTCTTAAAACCAATCGTGGAGGAAGAGTTGAATACCGCCATTGAAAGGGCAATCCTTCGTATCGATCCGAATGCCGTCTTTGGGGAACCCGAAGAAAACGGGAAAGAAGAAATCTCTCCCGAGGAGGCAGTCCGCATCATCAAAGAGTACATCGACAGCAACTACTGTCAGAACATCAAGATTACCATGTTTGCGGAAAAATATTACTTTTCTATCGAATATCTGACCAAACTATTTCGCAACAAATTCGGATACACCATCTATGAATATGTCCTGAAACTGCGCATGGAGCGAGCCAAAGAACTTTTAGAAGATGAAAATAATAAAATCATCGAGATTGCAGAGCGTCTGGGATATGCGGATAACCACTATTTCAGCAAGGCTTTCCGCACTTATTATAACATTTCACCCAGCCAGTACCGCAAGGAATTTCTGAGCAAAAGAAAATGACAGGAAATTCCTCCTTATCGTATCTTATCAGCCTTTGTCCTGGTCATTCCCAATAAAAGGCCCGTCTTTTGCTCAAATTCCTCCGCCCATTGGGGCGTGCAGAAAAACACGATGGCGCCCTGGCCATCATCCCCAGTCACATAGAAATATTTCTGTGACCCTTCTTTTTCCAAAAGCGGATTCAATATGCCCAGCACGTCTTCATCAATCCAGTCATAAAACATTTTCATATCATACCGATACGTCTGCCCCTGCCAATCCAGGCTGACTGTGACGGTGCCCCAGCCTCTTTCCCATTCCGCATCATCTATCTCTTCCCTGATTTCGCTGATACTCTCGATCGGGCTTCCCTGAGCCAGCGCCAGCATACCATTTAAGATATCAATATAATCCGTGGAAAGATCGAACCCTTCAAAATCAAACCAGAATACCTGGTCGGAATAACCCACCAGATTAAAGTCCTCATCGTACTCAGGTGCACCCACATCCATCAAAAGCCAGGTATATGGACTACCTTCCACCAGGTCATACTTATCATATTTCGTCATAAATTCCCGTACAGACGCAACCTTCTCCTCCGGCACAGAAATCCCCAAAGAAGCCAGAACCTCCACCTGCTGGTCCAACGGCACATAGACAGGATACTCCGTCCTGACATTTCCCGTCACACCTCCGGTATCCCGGAAAATACTCCCCACCAGAACCGTCAGGCTCACTCCTATGATCAGAACAAAGATAACCCAGGTCAGCCAGCCCGGCACATACAATGCCTTCTTCGGCGCGACCTTCCTGATCCCATGGTCAGCACAGATCCGGTGGAACGCATCCACCTGCTCCCAACTGACAAAGCTTTCCTTGGCAACTATGATATAATGCCTTTTATCCTGATGAAAAAGGTAAAAAGCTTCCTCTGTCTCCACCAGCCATTGCATCGAATTCCAGGTATAAATGCTCTTCATGTCCATCGGCATAATGGCCGTTATCCCCTCCCTGGCCAGAGACACCTGCCAGGGGCCGCAGACCTTAGCCGCCATTTCCGGCGACCGCAGCTGCTTGCGGATCGCTTTTTCCGGATTGCGGCAATACAGCCGTAACAACATCCAGATGGTAATGGAAAGACAAAAAACAAGCAGCATCCAGTTGAACGTTCTCGCCACAAAATAACTGCAAGCTATCGTGGCAACCGCCATCACAGCCCCCACGATGAGCATGCCATAGAGCCGCATGGGCGTCCCCAGGCTCCTGCTGTTCAAAACATCTGCGGCACCTTTCTGGAACCGCACCCATCTCTCCCCATCCAGCATAAAATGAAACCGCATATATTCCTGCGAATCGGCCGTGCCCTGTGCACCAGCCATCTCCTGCCCGGCCGCACTGCCATACGCCGCTCCTGCATCCGCCTGTGGATTGCGAATCTGGTTCAGGAAATCCTCCCGCTCCATCTCGTTTCCAAAGACGCGGGACGGCATCACAAACCAGGCGGGACGCTTTACCGCCTGCAAGTATCCCAGCATCACCAGATGTTTCTTGCTACGGATAAACTGTATATTTCTGCACGGCACCTCGCTGTAGTCTCCCCTTACCGCCTTAAATTTGCCATCTTCCACCCAGACGCACCAGGGCTGACCCGCCAGAAGTTTATATGTGACCGTATAATTATAAATTCCTGACCCGGTAAACAACAGCAGCAACAAGCCGATAACCAGCAAAGCTGCCTCCGGAATGATCAGAAATTCCAGCGCCACAATGAGCAGAAGCCGCAGCCATGTTCCCTTGCGGCATTTAACCTGTTCCCACAGGACTGCCCGGCAAAATTCCCGTATTTCCGAGGGCTCCATAACGTATTCGTATTTTTTGATGCTGTCATCCATATACTTTTCTACGCCCGTTTCCTTTCACCTTTACCATTTACTGAACTATTTCTAATATTCAATATTTATTTTTTCAATCAACTCTATTTTACCATCCTTCAACGCAATACATCTTATAGCACTCAAATCATCTAACAAATCGTTATACCTTACCTCTGACAGTCCTGTTCTATTATATGATTTCAAATATGTATTGACAAGTTCTAAACCAGCCTCTACATCCATCAACTGATCATATGTATCTCTATTTTGCCATAAAACAGCCAAAATCAATACCGCATCTTCATCTAACTCCATTTTTCCGAGATTCGCGACTGAGAGCACCGCAGTTATAATGGTAAGAATTGCCAGCACTGGTTGTGATGCGGAGATAGCCCCTATTGATGCCGCTACAGAAGTTCCAAAAGCCAGAGAATTAATTATCCCATCTTTCACATTAAGAATAATATTTCCCGGTTTATATGATTTTCCGATAAATCGCCCTGTATGAGCATCTTGAATTTTCACCGACTGTAACACAGGTTCTTTCATTTGTGGCGGTGTAATCTCTATCACACATTCATCTTCTAAATATTGAAAAATTCTTTTGGCTTCTTCAATCGAAATCCCTAACTTGGCAATCCCCCTATATAAATCATCCCTCTTCTTCCATTCTTCCTCTTTCATTTCAATCATATCTTCTCTCCAATTACTTCACAATATAAAAACGTTGCAACTGGGATAAGCACATGGGAATGCGCCAATACCTATTCCGCAACGTCTTCAACTTTAACAATTATCATTTACCTCTATCCAACAGCAATTAACGTGAACGAATATGTCCTGCTCTTCTTATACTCAAAGATTGACATTCTTCATATTTTTGGATTCTTTTATTGACATCTCTGTTCATATCCGGAATATTCTGCAACACTTGAGAGAAGTCATATTTGACCGTACTGTTTTTACGGATTTCTGCTTTGGACGAGGTCGATATCGACTTTATCATTTTATAAAGTCTCCCTTCTGCAAATTATTAGTATACAAGCTATATAATAGCCGCGCCTGCTGTTCATGAATATCTTGCAGTTTCTTTTGCAGAACCTCAGGAGGTTCACCTGTCTGTCTTGATGCACACCGTCCACCAAAACGCATTGCAATAACTGCTCCCATTCCTGAATATTTAGGTGCTGTTGCATCAACAATAATCTCGCCCAATATTTTTCCTCTACAATAAAGTTCCAAAGTGGAATACTCTCCCACCCAAATAAACTTTGGAAAAGCTGTGGTATTATAAAAAAGCTTTTCTTCCAAATATTGTGTATCTTTATTACGAAAATCAACAAAGCCACGAGACGTAGTTAAATAATACCTTAAAACAATAGGGTTGTCAATCGAATTCCCTCGATATTCAACGATTTCCTCTTCATTTAATTGCTCTAACGTTGCTTCCAGAAGCCCCACAGAATTTTTATAAATAGTCTCAATAATACTTACTGCCGATTCTGCATCTAACAAAATATGTCGATACAACGGTACAATAAAAGCCTCCACCTTACAATTTTGAGTTATCGAAAAATGATCGAATCTCTCACTCCGATACGGATATTGATTATCATCCACTGTGATATACCTGTCATATAATGAAGAGGAATCTATTATATCTAATTCCCCGTATTTAAATTTCTGGTTTTTAATATTCTCTTTGGTCTGCTTATAAGGTGAGCGCTCATCATGACCAATAATCACAATAGAATGATGGATATCTTCCCTCGCATTGCATACGGCCGTAATTAATGGTATGCCAGATTCCACATAATAGTGAAACAAATTATGAAAAGATACTTGACGAAGTTCACCATTCTCTTTCATTTTTTTATCATTTTCAGCATATTCTTCCTTGAGAGCCACTTCTATTTCCTGATCAATCTTCTGTGCAAACTCTTCTGCATCAATTTCAACCCGAGTTACAAATTCTGTCCTGTGCAAATGACTTTTGGAAACCTGAACTTGCTCCTGTTCTTCCTCAGTCTCCAACTCAAATAGCTTATATAATTCTTTGCCAGCTAACACTCTCTCCAATAACTCTTCTTTCGACATTTTAGTATTGTTCCTATATGCCACTCTCTCATAGATACGCGGTTCAAAATTAAACGTTTTTAGAAGACCTGAAATCTGACTATAAGTTAGTCCATCGGAAGGCAAAGAACGTTCCGGAAGTTCTTTAGAAGCCCAGTTAGATATCGTACTTGGTAAAACCACCCTATAATTTTCATAACGAGTACCATAATACTCCATAAGCGACCAGACACTGGTTTCTGCACACCTTAGAATATCTCCATGCTGATTGCTAAAAGGAAATGCATCTATCGTATATGTTTGCCCCAAAATGGTCACGTTATACTGCGCTGTACGAAGATAGCGAAAGGGATTTTCTAATTTATAGGGATTTAAAAGTGTTCGACCAAGTGTATATTCTGTCGAATGGTTGTACGATGGCCTTATTACTATTGTTCCCAAAAAGCTTTCCTGCAAATCCATATGACAATCGGAATCAAAAAAATGTTCAAGTGCTATTTTACCTTTAAACAACGCCACCCTTTGGCAATGTCTCTCAACATCAAAATGCAAATGCGATAAGTAAATATAATATGCATCCCGATACATTTTATCGGTATATTGCAATTGACATATCACAGTAATTGGATACCCATATAATTTACATATGCTCGAAAATATTTGTATGTTAATATACGGAATTTTATCACAATACTCAATTACGCTACTCTCATCGCTTAATATTCCGTATTCAATACTATCTGCAATCATATTCAATTGTGGAAAATTCCTAGATACTTCTTCCATAAATCCCTCCCTCAATATTAATATGATTATTATAGTCTAATCCTGTTTCTTTTTCAATTATTTTGTCAAATTCCTTAATGGAATACTTTTTTGAACCATACAGTGAATATGCTGAAAAACCTGCAGGCATCAAAATCCCCACAGGTTTTTCCAAGTATTATTATATTTTTCACTTTTTCCGCACAAACACCGGAATCACAGCAAGCGGTGCATCCGCCTCCACCCACTGGCCTCCCGCATATTCCTTTCCGGTAAAACTCTCCGTCCAGTCCTCTCCCTTCGGGAGGTAGACCCTGCGCTTGTCCTGCCCGGCATACAGAACCGGTGCCACCAGTACATCAGGCCCGTACATATACTCATCTTCCACATCCCAGCATGACATATCCTGAGGATACATATAGAAGAGCGTCCTCATCACCGGTGTTCCCTTCTCATGGGCTTCCTCCATCAGCTTTCTCGTATAGGGACGCATCTGTTCCCTGTATTCCATATACTTCTTACAGATCTCATAAACTTCTTCCCCATAACTCCACACTTCATTCGCCGCCCCGGAGCAACAGGTCGCCCCGCCGGTGGTGCCATACTGGGGCTGTCTTGGCTCCCTGTCGCCATGCAGACGCATCACCGGACAGAACGTCCCCCAGGCAAACCATCTGGCAAAAAGTTCCCGGAACTTCGGATCATCCGGATTGCCGCCGTGGAACCCGCCGATGTCCGTGGTCCACCAGGGAATCCCTGCAAGTCCCATGTTCAACCCTGCTGCCAGCTGATTGCGCATACTCTCAAAACTGGACGCAATGTCTCCCGACCACACCAGAGCGCCGTATTTCTGGCTCCCTGCCCAGGCACAGCGCAGAAGATTCACAATATTGGTCTGTCCTTCCCGCTCCATGCCCTCATAGAAAGTTCTGGCATAATCCACCGGATAGGTATTGCCAATCTGTAGGTTCGTGCCTCGATGATAGCGATAGTTGTCAAAGTCATAGACGGTATATTCCGGTTCCGCCTCATCCAGCCAGAACACCTTGATCCCCATATCATAATAGTTCTTCTTCGCCTTGTTCCACACATATTCCCGGGCCCCGGGATTCGTAGCATCATAGTGAATCGTTGCCCCCTGGAAATCCAGTCCCACGCGGAAACCTCTCTCAGTGCGGATCAGAAACCCTTTTTCCAGCATCTCCTCATAATTCTCACAGGTCTTATCCACGGTAGGCCAGATAGATACCATCAGTTCTATTCCCATCTCCTTCAATTCCCGTACCATGGCCTGCGGGTCGGGCCAGTACACCGGATCAAACTTCCACTCTCCCTGTTTGGGCCAGTGAAAGAAGTCAATGACGATCAGGTCAATGGGCAGGTTCCTGCGCTTATATTCCCTGGCCACGGTAAGCAGTTCCTCCTGGGTCTGGTAACGCAGCTTGCACTGCCAGAACCCCAACCCGTACTCCGGCATCATGGGCACCGTCCCGGTCACGGCAGCATAGGCTTCCTCAATCTCCGCCGGGGTATCACCTGCCGTCACCCAATAATCCAGCGCTTTGGTGGAATAGGCCTCAAAACTCATGATATTCTTGCCGAGCACAGCGCGCCCCACCCCGGGATTATTCCACAGGAAACCGTATCCCAGAGAAGAGACTGCAAAGGGCACACTGGCCTGGGAATTGCGATGGGCCAGCTCCAGGTCAAGTCCCTTTAAATCCAGATACGGCTGTTGATACTGCCCCATACCGTATATCTTCTCATCTTTGTCCACCGATTCAAACCGCATGGTCAGGTGGTAATCCCCGCCCTGGATGGGCTTAAACTCTCTGGCTTCCACCTCAATCGCACTGCACTTTCGATCCAGCACATCCCTTCTGTTCCTGCAATATTCCTCCAGAAGAAGACGACCGTCCGCATGATACATCATAATCTTACCAAGCTTCGTAATCTCTGCGCGAATCTTACCATTGACAATCCTGGCACCCTCTTCGGTGCAGGTAATCTCCGCCTTCGCCTCGTCCCTATGACATAAAGCCCAGTCTTCCTCCGGCATCCGGGCTTCCTTCGTGGCCCGCACCCGCAGGGCATTAGGCCCCCAGGGCTCAATCCATACCGCTTCCGCGTCATAGTGGTAAACTAACTTATTCTCCCTGATATCCAGCATCTTTTTCCACCTTTCTTCCTAAATTCCTTTTACTTTCTCGTACTACCCTTTCACCGCCCCGCTCGTCATACCGCTCACAATATATTTTTGCATAAAGATAAAGATCAGCGCAACCGGTATAATCGTCACGACCGCAAATGCCGTCAGATAACTCCACTTCGTCCCATACTGCCCCATAAAGTTAAAGATGCCCGCGGTGATCGGCCGCTTTTCCTGATCCAGGATAAAGGTCATCCCGTATGCCAGGTCTCCCCATGCATAGAGGAAAGAGAAGATGGCGCATACCATGACACCCGGCTTGGCAATGGGAATCAGAATTCTCACAAAGGCGCTGAACTTATTACACCCGTCCAGATAGGCTGCTTCTTCCAGATCTTTGGGGATGGATGCAAAGTAATTTTTAAGTATCAATACGGAAAAGGGGATACCGATGGTGGCATCCGCCAGCACTGCCGCCACCCAGGTATTATACACATGCATGTTTTTAAACATGATGAACATGGGGGTCAGGAGTACTGATACCGGGAGCATCTGCGTCACCAGGAAGGACAACAGCATCACCTTTCTGGCTTTGAAATGATATTTGGCAATCCCGTAAGAAGCCGGCACCGCCAGGAGAACCGCAATGACCGTAGCGCCCACTGAGATTAAAAAGCTGTTACCGAAGGAACGGAACATATTGAAGTCCCCGGTCTCCACCTGTGCCGCATAGGATTTCGTGTTTACCACATGGGGATAAAAAGTAGGCGGATTCTGAAAGATTTCCTGCTCCGTCTTAAGCGAGGTGATCAACGCCCAATAAAGCGGAAACAGCAGAATACACAGAAACGCTACCGAAACGATACTAAACAGGATATTCTTTTTGCTGGAAAGTCTCTTTTCCTCATCCATCATTCTTCCTCCCCCTCTGTTGTTGCCTTAATATAGAAAACACCCACGATCAGCAGTATTACCAGGAGCACATTGGCTACAGCAGATCCTTTGCTGTACTTAAACATCTCGAACGACAGCTTATAGGAATAGGTGGACAGCATGTGCGTGGAGTTCACCGGGCCGCCGCTTGTCATGACATAGACCAGATCATACACCTTAAAAGTATAGATAAAACCAAGGATCAGCACAGACTCGATCGTAGGCTTCAACAACGGCAGTGTAATCTTCCAGAATGTCTGTACCTTACCCGCACCATCGATCGATGCACTCTCGTACAATTCCTTGGGAATAGTAGTCAAACCGGTGGAGATCAATATCATGTTAAAAGGTATTCCAATCCACACATTGGCACAGATCAGGGCGAACATGGCTGTTCCCGGTGTCGTCAGCCACTCAATGTTTTGATCGATCAAATGCAGACTTCTTAAAATGAAATTGATAACGCCGATATCTGTGGCAAACAACAGCTTAAACATCAATGCCGTCACAGTGACCGGTATCATCCACGGCACTAACAGGATGCCCCTCACCGGTTTGGCAAGCGCAAACCGCTGGCTGAAAAAGAGCGCCAGGGCAAAACCGATCACAAACTGAAATACCAGGCACAATACCGTATAGCGCAATGTATTCCAAAGAGATGTCGTAAAGACACTGTCCTTAAAAAGTTCCAGATAGTTATCAAACAGAATGAAATTCTTGGTTCCCCGTACCAGATTACCCGCATTGACATCCTGAAAACTTAAGATAATATTGCGGATGATCGGATAGCCTACGAAAACCAACATATACAGAAACGCCGGAAGAACAAACAATAATCCCACGTTTTCATACCGGAAAAACTTTTTTAACTTGGCCACAGGAAAGCCTCCTTTCTATATTTTTACCCTCTGAGCCAACTCGCAAAACCGCATCCAAAATGCTCTCCTTTTGCTCCTTTGTCGCTCTGATTGGGCATAAAAATCGCAGCCACACAGATTCTACTCCTATAACATTCTGTGTGGCCGCGACTTGACATTGATTCCTGCCGGCAGCAAGGCAAATCGAAACACCTGCCGAAAGGTTCGTTTATTTCACAATACCATCAATCGTTGCCTGTGCGTCTGCTGCCGCATCTTCAGGGGTAGCAGTCCCCGTAATGACCTGGTTAAATGCCAGGGAAATGGCATCGGATACGCTGGGCCACTCGGCTAACGGCCCTCTGGGCATTGCATAGTTCAATTCCTCTACAAAAGGCTGATAGGGTGAATCTGCCGCAAATTGGCTTCCTGCAATGTTCTTATCCGCAGAGATATAGCCGAACTTATCCATCAGGAATTTCACTTTCTCCTCGCTGGTGGCATAGGTCAGGAAATCCAGTGCGCCGTCCACATTGCCGCCATTGATGACCGCATAATTCTCACCGCCAAGTACTGATGCATATTCCGCATCCTTGGGGATCAGTGTCACTTTCCAGTTCAGATCAGGCGCCTCAGACTGCATGGTAGGAATCTGCCAGGGGCCGTTCTCCATCATTGCCACGTTGCCGGAGATAAACTGGTTCATGACATCGCCCTGTGTCCAGTTGATGCACTCCTTGCTCATAACACCCTCATTGATCAGATCCTGGATAAAGGTAAGGGCACGGATGCCGTTCTCATTATTGATATCATAGGAAGTCGCACCTGTGGACCAGAGCCAGGGAACAAAATTGAAGGTTCCCTCTTCATTCTGTACGCTGCAAAGCGCCAGCCCGGTAACGGAATCCGTGGTCAATGCCTTAGCCGTCTCCTTCAGTTCATCCCAGGTAGTGGGCACACTGCATCCGGCCGCTGTCAGCATATCTTCATTATAGTAGAGGGCCAGACAGTTGGCGCCAAACGGTACCCCATATAATTTCCCATCCACCGTACAGGAGTTTACGGTTCCCTCGTAATAGTTACTCACATCAAACTTACCTGTCAGATCCTCGAAGATTCCCATCTCCACATAAGATGCATGGTCCGGGGAATCCAGGATAGCGATATCGGGAAGTTCATCTGCGGAAGCGCCGATGGACAGCTGTTTCTTAAAGTCTGCAAAAGGAACATATTTGGCCGTTACTTCATACTGGCTCTGGGAGCCGTTGTATTCCTGAATGACTTGATCCAGAGCCACCTGATGGCCTTCGGTCTCCCAGTAATACCAGATGGTGATCGCCTGTGCCTCGCCGCCGGAAGCAGCCTCTCCACCGCTCTCCTCTTTGCTGCTCTCCTGGGCCGCCGGTGCATTGTCTGCTGCCGGAGCAGCCGGTGCCGCCGCGTCATTCCCTGTCCCCCCGCAGCCTGCCAGGATACCGGCTGTCATGGTAAGTGCTGTCAGTAAAGCTGTTATCTTTCTCTTCTTCATACTTTCCTCCATTCCGAAACGCTACGGCCAAAGCATCTTGTTTCCTCGCCCTGTCTCCGCCTTCACGTTTCCGGTTTTTCTTTTTGTTGGATTTATCATACTGCCTTTTATATCCTCTTCAAACGGGAGAAAAATGAAAAAGGATAAAAAATCTAAACCGATTTCTATCTGTGCGATTTTCTGTACTCCGCAGGCGACATTCCCACACATTCTTTAAACACTCTCGCAAAATACTTGGCATCCGCATATCCTACTTTCTCTGCAATCTCATATTGTTTCAGCTGGGTGCCGATCAGTAACTCCTTGGCCTTAGACAGGCGGTAATTGCGTATGTACGTGCTGAAATTCTCCCCCACTTCCTTATGAAACTGGCTTCCCAGATACTCCTGCGTCAGATTCAGCCTGTCCGCAATTTCACTTAAAGTAATGCCGTCCGCATAAAATTCATGAATCATGCTCTTCGTCTTTTTCACCGCAAGACTCACAGCCTCCGTCCCTTTTCCGGAAACCCGCACATGACTGAGCAGTTCTTCCAGACATTTTTGCAGTTCCTCCCTGGTCTTTGCTCCCATGATATGATCCAGAAGATTCTTCTGGTCAACCTGCTGATAGTCGATGCATCCTACTTCCTTGGCAATATTGAGAATCGCCCACTGGAAACGTACATAAGAGCCTTTGATCTCCCTGGGCGAATACATCCTTCCATTCAGAAAGTATGCCTGAAACCGTTTCGTGGTCTCCCGGATTCTCCCCTCTTCCCCGGTACAGATTGCCGCCTTGATCTGATTTTCCAGTTCCACCGGATAGATACAGATCTCTGTCTGCACATCCCCAATTCTGGGATAAGATATGAGCACATCATCCCCCAGCACAATATTCCAGTCCATATAGGGAAGCAGGGTCTGGTATCCCTCCCTGACCGCCTGTGCTCCGATAATCTCCACCATCCCGTAACTGATATGCCGCTCCCGCTCGTCCCGCTTCTGAAACAAGATCTGATGCTGATACCAGCGTTCTATCTCCTGTCTGGAGGCATAGCCATAAAACAGGGCAAGGATCGTCCTGTCATACTCCATATCCACCAGGCAGTACCGAACATCTTTCTGTTCCAGGATTTTTTTCATTTCCTGCCTTTTCTTCTCCCGCCCGGTCTCAAAACTGTCCCCCATATAAATCAAAAGTTCAATCAGCGGCGTCTGCTCTACGATGCCGTACTTTTTACAAAGAAAATCCTGCATCTTTGCATCCAGCCCAGATACTCCATATAACAGGCCGGACACGATATGTTCCAGACTGCCCATGGTCTCCGGCGTCCTTTTTTGTTCCTGCTCATACAGATTCTGTATCTTCCTGATGGTCTGGACAAACTCCGGCACCACCACCGGTTTGATGATGTAATCACAGACTCCCAGTTTCACGGCCTGCTTGGCGTACTCAAATTCCGAGTAGGCCGTCAAAACAATCACTTTCGGAAACAGCCCGGCTTCCTGTACCTTCCCAAGCATTTCAAGCCCGTCCATGACCGGCATCTTGATATCCGTGATGACCAGATCCGGCTGATACTCTTCTATATATCGAAGTCCTTCCTGTCCGTTCCCGGCAACCCCCTCTATGACAATATCCGGAAACATCTTGTTCATCAGCTTGCACAGGCCTTCCCTGATCAAAATTTCATCTTCTACCACTACTGCTCTCATGAACCCGCTCCCCCTATACCATATCCCAGGCTATATATCCCATAATATCTGCTGTTTTGCATGATTACGCCATCCCACTGTCCACAGGAATGGAAATCTTTATCAATGTTCCCTGTTCCAGACAGCTTTCTATCTTAACCTCTGCGTTCTCACCATAGTACATGTGTATCCTTGTGATGGCATTTTCCATCCCGATATGATTCTTGTTATCGGTCTTCCGGAAAATCCCCGCATTCATTTCCCGCACCGTCTCCTCGGGTATACCGCAGCCATTGTCCCGAATCCGTATGACAATCCGGTTTTCATCCCTTCCCATATCCATCTGTAATATATGAGTCCTGTCCACACCCTCAAAGCCATGCAGAATGGCATTCTCTATAAAGGGCTGCAAAAGCAGTTTATGGATAGACAGCCCCATAATCTCCGGTTCCACATTGATATGGCAGTCAAAAGAATTTTTTAATTTAGTCTGTTGCAGAAATATGTACTGTTTGAGCCACTCTACCTCATCCTTAATCTTCACTATACCGTTGCTGTCGGAGATACCATACCGCAGAATGCCGGCGAGCGTTGCGATCATATTACTGATCTCATATTCGTCCTTGTCTATCGCCATCCAGTTGATCGTATCCAATGTATTGTAGAGAAAATGAGGGTTAATCTGCGCTTCCAGTGCGGCAATCTCCGCATTTTTCTGCGTCTCCACAGACTTTTTCATTTTATCCATCATGGAATTGAACTCTTCCGCGATCACTTCAATCTCCGTGGGTCTCGTCTTATCCGCAGTCACCCGGATTGTCAGATCTCCCCTGCCGGCTTTGCGCATGGTCTCCACCACCTTCTTGATCGATCCGGTCATTCTGGACACCTGGTCAAACATAACGATTACTACCGCACACAAAGACAACACAATGATAAATACCAAAAGTTGTTGCTGCTGCCTGAGTGCCTGAATCAGTTCTTCCTGATTCGTGGCGCGGATAATCTCCCACCCCGTCTCCTCATCATGCACAGAATAGATAGAAAGCTGCGTTTCGCCCAATAATTCTGTCTCCATGGCAATCTGCTGATACGCTGCCCTTTTTTCCGCCTCCCCTGCATCTTTCCCATGAATAGCCTGCCCTATTTTAGCAGAACCGACACAGGAGACCAGCTGTCCTTCCCTGTCCACAATAAAATTCAGCCCATTTTCCGTGGTAGAACAGATCTCCTCCAACAGTTCCTCGTCAATGCTGACCAGAACGACTCCACACTGCTTGTCCACATCCCGGTAATCAATGATCCGATGGCCGATATGAAATAAATAACAGGAATTGCTCCCGAACACCACTTCATTGCCAGTAGGGATCAGATGTGTCTTGTTGTCACTGCTGATCTCATGATAAAGTTCCGCCTGGGACATGGAGATACTGTCCATCCATGAAGTCCGTGTGGTGGAAGCCGTCAGCTGGTCATAAAATACCAGTTCCCCGCTGTCTGTAATAACGGAAATGGATTTCACATAATCTTTGGTATAGAACAACCCTCTCAGGGTCTTTCGAAGCATCTGCCTGTTATTGGCCAAATCCTCCCCGGCATTGATCTTATCCACCAGTTCTACGATATCATCGTCCGTATATACCTGAAACAGAATGTCCTCATAGGAATCCAGCCACACATCCAGGCTCACCCTGGTCTGCTCCAGATTGGCATTGGTCATACTCTCCACATTCTGTCTGGCCAGCCTGGCCGTATTATAATAAGACACGATATTCACCAGGACAATCGGTAGAAATGATGTTACAACAAAGGCCATGATCAGCCGTGTCCTGATACTTTTTCTGTCAAAACTAATCTCCCGCATGGCGCACCCTCCCCTTTTATTATACGGGTTCCATCTGATAAAAAAATGGGAAAAATATAAGATAGGATGAAAAATGCAAAGTAACGGTAAGAGCAGCCCCTTTTTTTGCATTCACAGAAATGATATACTCAAGATAAGACGATATTCCGGAACCTTCCAGGAGGTGATTGACGAATGACACAGGCCATCTTTTATAGTATCGCAATCGTATTGATACTGCTTCTTCTGCTCGCTTCCCATTTGTGGCGCCGTAAATATCTGCCGCCGGTCCCCAATAATGTAATCTATATCATGGATCTGGCGCACAGATATCTATTTTGGTTAATCCTCGCTGTCCTGTTTTATGGAGGGATGGCATTTGCCGCAAATTGGATCATAGAAGAAATAGACCTCTGGATTATCTTGTTTCTAATGTTCTATCTTTTTATGCTCGGAACAATCTATTCTTGTGTTTACATATTATTCTGGAGATGTGTCATTAAGGCAGATTCCCTGACTTTTTATATCCCGCTTCTTCCTCCTAAGGAAATAAAATTTCATGAAATCACCTTGGTAAAATACATAGATAACGAAACCCTCTTGCATGCCCCGAATGAAAAAGCATTGGTCGGATACCGCAGACACAAAAGAATCTTTTTTATTGAGGGAAACACCAAGGGCTTCCCTCTCTTATATGATATTTTAAAAGAAAATGGAAAACTGGAACGGATTCCGGTCAAAGAGGAATTTGCAGTGACCTGCCCGAAAAGTGACGTCCTGCGCAGCGTTTTTATCTTTCTGCTATTCGCCATACTCTCCGTGCTCGCCCTATGGATGCATGTCGAACTGGAACTGCCTTACCTCATCATCCTGATCGTCATGACACTGGTATTCCTGTGCGATATGCTTCATGTACTGCTGTGGAAAGTCACTGTTGATTATCAAAATATAGCCATCCGGAATTTCCTCGGCATAACCAGAACCTATGCACTGCGCGAGATTACCCGGATGGAAGAACGGGACGGCTGTATCTATCTGTACTCTGCCGAAAAGAAACTGGCTAAAATCGCAAAAGACAGCGATAATTTCGCATATTTGATGGAGCGGTTTCGTGAGGAAGACTAGCTTCCCCCCTACTGCCCCTCTGCCGGCGGTTGCGGAAGTGGCGCTTGCTGCTCCGGCGCGGGTTCTGCCGCCGAATTTACCCCCGTCTCTGCACCGGGGCCAATGACAGGCTCTGTGCCGGGTTCTGTCCCCGGCTCCAGTTCCAGCGGAATCTCCGGAAGCGGCTCCGGTTCCGTCCCTGGCAGGTGATAACAGATGACCGGCGTATTCTTCTCCACATACCCATAGATTTCCTCCGCGACAGAATAAGGCAGATTGATACAGCCATGGGAACCGTTGGTTTTATAAATATCCCTGCCAAACTCACTTCGCCACGTAGCGTCATGCATCCCCACATTATTATTAAAAGGCATCCAAAAAGAAACCGGCGTCCTGTATGTCTCCCCCGTCAGGGTCGCATCCCGTTCTTTATAAGTAATCCCATAAATCCCATCCGGCGTTTCATTTCCCCTGGCGGGATTGCCGGACACAAAATCAGATTCCAGGACACATTCCCCGTCCTGATATAGAAATAAGTGCTGGGCTGTCAGATTAATCTCCACATAAGAATCGCCATAATCCGGCATTTCATAGGAAGCTGCCGTCTGTCTGTAGACGGGAATCCGTTCTCCGCTCTCTCCCCGCTCCAAAACCCCAATCAGCTCTTCCGTCTCCTGCCCTACATCCATCCACCAGCCATAATCTCCCTGTTCGATCGTCACTTCTTCCCCATAGCTGGTCATGAATTTCCTCTTATGAAAAACAGTGTCGTGTTTTCTACGCAGGGAATTCACATATTCCTTGACCAGTTCCGGGTCAAGTTCCGCCTGATTCCCTTTGCGCACAATCCAGCCCGCTACCGTATCTGCATCCAGAACCTCCCGCTCTGACCCGAATGAATAAGTGACGGCAGTGTTCACATAATTCTGAAGCTTTGCATAAGTGCCCTGCAAACCTGCATCCTCCAAAGTAATCCGCGGTTGTTCATAACAGCCGGCCGCTTCCAAATCCACCTGCTCCTGTAAGCCCTCAATCGCTTCCCTGACCGCCTCTATGGTCTTTGCCCGGTTCAGACGGTTTCCCCGATCCTCGGCCACCAGTGCAAAACCGCTTCCCGAAACATACTCTCCTATGTAAGCGTCCGCCGGCTCCTTTATAAAATCCTTTTGGAAGCCGCGCAGTGCGTCTATCTTCTCTTCTAATACTGTCTCTTCATAAAACAGCGCCGCATCGGTCTCATATACCGATTCCTGCTTCATGAACCACAGGACAGGGCTCTGCTTTTGCAACACGGCTTCCAGAGGCTCCGTGGAACTATAGGCGATGCCAATGTCGCTGCCCAATATCTCCTCCTCCAGAACCGTCCCGTCAGCCTGACGCTCTATCACCCGCAGAGAATACTGCCCAATCCGTTCCTCCAGTTCCGGGATTGTCATGCCCGACACATCCACCTCGTCAATCAGCGTACCGTTCAAGAAGCAGCTCTGATAGCGGCCAAGCCCCACGATATAAACGACAAGCAATATAAGAAACGCCACCGCCGCAGACGCTGACAAGATGATCAGTGGCCGTTTTTTATTCGAAATTACATTCTTTTGTTCTGCCTTTCCCCGATGTCTTGACTGTAATCTCATTCACCCCGTTTTCCTTTCCCTTAGTCTTTCAAAGCCGTAATATCATTATATGGGGTTTTCTTTCTGCGTGCAACATGTAATCCATTTTCCGGGGAAATTCAATTTTTTATCATATTAAAAGAGAAAAGCGCAGAATCCCACGCTTTTCTCCCATTGACTTTCCTTTCACTATTTACTACTGTACATACAGATTCGTATATCCCATCAGACTCTCATCCACTTCCCTGGCACATTCCCTGCCCTGGCGGATGGCCTTCACCACCAGCGACTGCCCCGTATGCATGTCGCCTGCCGTAAAGACTCTGTCCACACTGGTCAGAAATCTTCCCGTTTCCGTCTTTACATTAGTCCTGCCGTCCAGTTCCACCTTGAATGCGTCCGTCACATACTTCTGACTGCCCAGAAATCCCGCCGCAATCAGCACAATCTCCGCTTCCAGTGTCTTTTCAGAGCCTTCCACTTCCTTCATGTCCATGCGGCCCGTCTGCGGGTCTTTCTCCCAGGTGAGTGAAACAATTTTTACTGCTTTCAGGTTCCCGTTTTTATCTTTCACAAACTCTTTCACCGTGGACTCATAGATCCGGGGATCATGGCCGTAGACTTCGATGGCTTCCTGCTGGCCGTAATCTGTCTTGCAGACCTTGGGCCATTCGGGCCAGGGATTGTTGTCCGCCCTGGTATCGGGTGCCTTGGGCATCATCTCAATCTGGGTCACGGATTTGGCACCGTGACGGATGGCTGTGCCCACGCAGTCGTTCCCGGTATCGCCGCCGCCGATGATGACCACATTTTTATCTTTGGTGTCCACATATTTCTTATCCTGAAAATCAGAATCTAACAGGCTCCTGGTGTTGGCTGTGAGGAAATCCACCGCAAAGTAGATTCCTTTGGCGTCCCTGCCGGGCGCGCTGATATCTCTGGGGTGAGAAGAACCACAGCACAATACCACCCGGTCAAACTCCTTTAACAGCTTATCCGCCTTGATATCCTGCCCGATATTGCTGTTTGTGACAAAGGTCACGCCCTCTTCTTCCATGACTTTAATCTTACGGTCTATGATGTGTTTTTCCAGTTTCATGTTCGGAATCCCGTACATCAGCAGACCGCCAATTCTATCGGAACGCTCAAACACCGTCACCAGATGGCCCCGCCTGTTGAGCTGGTCGGCCACGGCAAGGCCAGAAGGGCCGCTGCCCACCACTGCTACTTTTTTACCGGTACGCACCTTGGGCGGCTTGGGCGCCGCATAGCCTTTCTCATAGGCATTTTCGATAATGGCATACTCATTCTCCCTGGTGGAGACCGGGTCTCCGTTCAGGCCGCAGGTACAGGCCGCCTCGCACAGCGCCGGGCAGACCCTAGATGTAAATTCCGGGAAATTATTGGTCTTGTGCAGCCGATTATAGGCCTGTTTCCAGTTGCCGGTATAGACCAAGTCGTTCCACTCCGGTACCAGATTGTGCAAAGGACAGCCGGAAGTCATCCCGCAGAGGGTCATCCCGGACTGGCAGAACGGTACGCCGCAGTCCATACAGCGCGCACCCTGCTCCTGCTGTTCCTCCATGGTCAGATGCTCATGAAATTCGTTAAAATTCTGAATGCGCTTTCTGGGGCTCACATCCCTGGACACCCTGCGCTCATATTCCATAAATCCTGTTGGTTTTCCCATGATTTCCTCCATTCCGAAGCATTTTCGCTCCGCCTTCCTCTCCTATCAGACAGTTTCCTTATCTTTTTTATAGAAAGCCTCTATCTGCGCCTGTTCCGCACTTAAACCCTTCTCTTCCATCTGCACGATCAGTTTTAACATGATCTCATAATCGTGGGGGATGATCTTCTTGAACTTCGGCAGATATTCGCCGAAATTGTCCAGAATCTCTTTGCCCTTGACGGAATTGGTATAAGCCACGTGTTCCTTGATCATCTCTTTCAGTTCCAGAACATCATATTTCGAGGTGATCTCATAAGAGGAAACCATTTCCTTGTTGGTCTTGGTATACAGGTCGTTATTCTCATCCAGCACATAGGCGATGCCGCCGCTCATGCCGGCCGCAAAGTTCTTGCCCACGGAACCGATCACCACCACGCGGCCGCCGGTCATGTACTCACAGCCGTGGTCGCCCACGCCTTCCACCACCGCGATGGCGCCGGAGTTGCGCACGCAGAACCGCTCGCCCGCCACACCGTTGATAAAGGCCTTGCCGGAAGTGGCACCATAGAGTGACACGTTGCCGATAATGATATTTTCGTCCTGCCGGAAAGCCGAGCCCTTGGGGGGATAGACCACCAGCTTACCGCCGGACAACCCTTTGCCAAAGTAGTCATTGGAATCGCCCACCAGTTCCAGGGTCAGTCCTTTAGGAATAAAAGCGCCAAAGCTCTGGCCGCCGGATCCTTTACATAAGATATGGTAGGTATCCTCCTCCAGCGTATCGCCGAATCTTCTGGTAATCTCGGAGCCGAAAATGGTGCCGAAGGTACGATCCGTATTGGAAACGTCCACCTCCAGGCTGCGCTTCTGTCCAGCCTCCAGAGCCTTGGACATCTGTTTTAAGAGCACTTTCTCATCCAGCGTCTTTTCCAGATGGAAGTCGTACACCTGTTTCGGATCAAAAATGCATTTCTCCTTGCTCCCCTCATAAGGGTTGCTGAGGATCAGACTCAAATCTACCTTGCGCTGGCGGTCTGTCAGGTTCTCCTTCACTTTCAGAAGTTCTGTCCGGCCCACCAGTTCATCTACCTTGCGCACCCCCAGTTTCGCCATATATTCCCGCAGTTCCTGGGCAATAAACCGCATAAAGTTCTCCACATACTCCGGCTTTCCCGTAAAGCGTTTGCGCAGTTCCGGGTTCTGGGTGGCCACACCCACCGGACAGGTATCTAGGTTGCAGACCCGCATCATCAGACAGCCCATGGTCACCAGGGGCGCTGTGGCGAAGCCAAACTCTTCCGCTCCCAGGATTGCCGCAATGGCCACGTCCCGGCCGCTCATCAGCTTACCGTCCGTCTCGATGCGGACTTTGTTCCGCAGGCCGTTCTGAATCAGGGTCTGATGGGTCTCCACCAGTCCCAGTTCCCAGGGCAGGCCTGCGTTGTGGATGGAGTTGCGGGGCGCCGCGCCCGTGCCGCCGTCATAGCCGGATACCAGGATGACCTGAGCGCCTGCCTTGGCCACACCGGCCGCCACCGTACCCACACCGGCCTCGGACACCAGTTTCACCGAAATCCTGGCCTTGGTATTGGCATTTTTCAAGTCATAGATCAACTGCGCCAGATCCTCGATGGAATAAATATCATGGTGCGGCGGCGGGGAAATCAGCCCCACACCCGGTGTGGAGTGTCTGGTTCTGGCAATCCAGGGATATACCTTGCCGCCGGGAAGGTGACCGCCCTCGCCGGGTTTCGCTCCCTGCGCCATCTTAATCTGAATCTCCTGGGCGCTGTTCAAATATTCGCTGGTGACGCCGAACCGTCCACTGGCCACCTGTTTGATAGCCGAACAACGGTTCAAACCATCAGCCCCCACCGTCAATCTATCCTTATCCTCTCCGCCCTCGCCGGAGTTGGATTTCCCATGCAGACGGTTCATGGCAATGGCCATGGTCTCATGGGCTTCTTTCGAGATGGATCCATAGGACATGGCGCCGGTCTTAAATCTTGTGACAATCGTGTCAACACTCTCCACTTCCTCTATTGGCACGGGTTTCTTCGGATAATTAAAATCCATCAGCCCGCGCAGGTTCTTGATGCTGTCCTCATTATTGACCGCTTTGGTATATTGTTTAAATAATTCATAATCACCGCGTCTGGTTGACTCTTGCAGTAAATGGATGGTCTCCGGGTTATAGAGATGTTCATCCGCACCGCTTCTCATCTGGTGATGTCCAATGCTGTCCAGTGTGGTATCTGTGGATAGACCGAGTGGGTCAAAAGCCATGGAGTGCAGGGTATCCACCTCTTCCTCAATATCTTTCAGGGTAATACCACCCACGCGGCACACCGTATTGGTGAAATATTTATTGATCACATCCTTATCAATCCCAATGGCTTCAAAAATCTTGGAACCCTGGTAAGACTGAATCGTAGAGATGCCCATCTTGGAAGCAATCTTCACGATACCATGCAGAATCGCACTATTGTAATCATTGACAGCCGCATAATAATCCTTATCCAGCATATGATTGTCAATCAACTCCTTGATGCTCTCCTGGGCCAAATAGGGATTGATCGCCGAAGCGCCAAAACCGAGCAGAGTCGCAAAATGATGCACTTCCCTGGGTTCCGCCGACTCCAGGATAATATCCACACTGGTTCTCTTCTTGGTGCTGACCAGATGCTGCTGTAAGGCTGATACCGCCAAAAGGGACGGAATCGCCACCCGGTTTTCATCCACCCCTCTGTCGGAGAGGATGATGATATTTACCCCGTCACGATAAGCCCTGTCCACCTCCACAAAAAGCCTGTCGATGGCCTTTTCCAGCCTGGTGTTCTTATAGTATGTGATGGGAACCACCTCTACCTTGAACCCCTCCGCCTTCATGGTCTTAATCTTCAGAAGATCGGTGCTGGTGAGGATGGGATTATGTACCCGGAGCATGTTGCAGTTCTCCGGCATCTCCTCCAACAGGTTACCGTCCTGCCCCAGATAGACGGTGGTGGAAGTAACCACCTCCTCCCGGATGGCATCAATGGGCGGATTCGTCACCTGGGCAAACAGCTGCTTGAAGTAATGGAACAGCGGATGATGAGCCCTGGAAAGCACCGGAATCGGAGTATCCACACCCATGGCCGCGATTGCCTCCGCGCCGTTTCTTGCCATCGGCAGGATACTGGTCTTCAAATCCTCATAGGTATAACCGAAGGCCTTCTGCATGCGCTGCCTCTCTTCATAAGTAAATTCCGGCACGCGCTGATTGGGAATCTTCAATTCTTTTAAGGTCACCAGCTTACTGTCCAGCCACTCGCCGTAGGGCTGGGCGGACGCATATTTCTCTTTTAACTCATCATCATCGATGACCCGGCCCTGCACCGTATCCACCAGCAGCATCTTGCCGGGGTGCAGCCTCTCCTTCATCACAATCCTAGAGGGGTCGATATCCAGCACGCCCACCTCCGAAGAGAGGATCAGAGTGTCATCGTCCGTGATCATATAGCGGGAAGGCCGTAGACCGTTCCGGTCAAGCACCGCTCCCATGATATCCCCGTCACAGAACAGAATAGAGGCCGGCCCGTCCCAGGGCTCCATCATGGTCGCATAATACTGGTAGAAGTCCTTTTTCTTCTGGGACATGGTCTTATTGTTCTCCCAGGGCTCCGGAATGGTGATCATCACCGCCAGCGGCAGCGGCATCCCGCTCATCACCAGAAATTCCAGCGTATTATCCAGCATGGCCGAATCAGAACCGGAAGCGTTGATGGCCGGCAGAATCTTATGCATCTGCCCCTGCAAATGCTCGGATTCCATATTCTCTTCCCTGGCCTGCATCTTATCCGCATTCCCCCGTATGGTATTGATTTCCCCGTTATGAACGATAAACCGGTTCGGATGCGCCCGCTCCCAGCTGGGATTGGTATTGGTGGAAAACCGGGAGTGCACTACGGCGATGGCGGACTCATACTCTTTATCCTGCAAGTCCGCAAAGAACGTGCGCAGCTGTCCCACCAGGAACATCCCCTTATACACAATCGTCCTGCTGGACAGACTGACTACATAAGTCACATCCGTTGACTGCTCAAAGGTACGCCTTAATATGTACAGTTTCCGGTCAAAATCAAGCCCCTTCTCCACACCCGCCGGCTTCTTAATAAATGCCTGCATGATACAGGGCATACACTCTACCGCCTTATGACCCAGCACAGACGGCACCGTAGGCACATCCCGCCAGCCCAAAAATTGCAGGCCCTCTTTTTCCGCAATGATCTCAAACATCTTCTTGGCCTGGTTACGCTGTAACTCATCCTGCGGGAAAAAGAAGGTTCCCACGCCATACTCTCTCTCTCCGCCAATGTCAAAGCCCAGACCTTTCGTTACTTTTAACATGAACTTATGGGGCATCTGAGTAAGAATCCCCACACCGTCACCGGTCTCTCCCTCTGCATCCTTCCCGGCCCTGTGCTCCAGATTCTCCACAATCTTCAGCGCATTTTCCACGATGGCGCGGCTCTTCTTGCCCTTGATATTGACACAGGCACCGATACCGCAGTTATCATGTTCAAATTCCGCCTGGTAGAGCGGGGACTGGGGGATGGTTGTCTTTACATCAAACATATGCTACCTCCTTGTCAGAGCAGTTTTTGATGAATGTTATATATTGAGAATAAGCAGAGACTCGAAATGCTCGCATTTCTCGTTCGCGTTGCTCGTCATAAGTCGTCATAGACAGTCCTGCATGCAAGCATGCGTCCTGTCTATACCGCCTTCTGACTCTGCTTATTCGCGCAAAAAGAACGCAAAGAAGGCATCTAGCGCTCCTTTGCGTTCTACATGTATACAATAATACACCCGCTTTCAGGAATTGTAAATAAAGACTTTTTTATAAATTGTCAGATTATTTGATTATTTTTGATATTTCATTGAATTTTCTGATTTCTTCAAAAATCTCCCTCTTGACCAATCACACAATATAGGATACGATAGAGAAAAAGTTTCAGGAGAATCTGTATGTTAAGTGTAATGGAGAAAATTGCAAAATAAATATTGCGTGGGTGATTTTTGGTTTACTCTAAAAGTCTGCCCATTTGCTGGCCGCCGATGCTGCCAACATTTTCACCTTACATTTGCTTAATATTATGGTATCCATTTCCAGGGATGATATTGGCATGGCTGTATGGTCATGCTATTTTTATGGTGTAGGATTGCTCCGGATTTACGAGGCTGCAAAGCAGATCTCGCAATCGAGTTCTGCTCGATTTTTAATATCCTCATGGCATAAATATATCGTAAAAAATAATCCATACAACGATTACAAGACCATAGTATCTTAATGCGCTTAAGGTATCTATGGTCTTTTTGCAGGCATAAAAGAACTGATAAAGAAGAAAAAAGAAAGGAATATCATGCAATGAACCTTGAAAGGAATATCGAGAACCAGATTGAATTTGACAAACTGAAAGACCTATGGAGCACATTTGCCGTCACAGACCAGGCCAAAGACAGGATCCGCAAAGTTTCCGTATGCCTTTCCGAAACTGAGTTAAGGAAACACTTAAAGGATACCACAGACGCCAGAGTCCTGATAGAGAAGCTGGGAACACCGCCCCTGCAAAACATCACTGAAATGAATGATATCTTGATTGCTGCCCAAAAGGGAGACTGCCTGACCCCCTATCAGTTAGAGCGGGTGGAAATCATCTTAGTCGTGATCAGACGGCTGAAAGAGTATTTAAGAAAAGGGAAGATGTATCCCAATTCCCTGGCTTATTACGATGAAAACCTGGATGATATCCCAGAATTACACGAAGAAATATGCAGTAAAATCAGAAATGGCGCTGTCGATGACTATGCCTCCAAAGAATTGGGGCAGCTGCGGAACCAGCTTATCAGGTGCGAGGAACAGATGAAACAGAAGGCGGAACAACTCCTGCGCTCTCATAAGGACTGCATGACAGACAGCTATTGCACTTACAGAAACGGGCGGATATGTCTTCCCGTAAAAAGGGAATACAAACTAAAGATTGCCGGCAGCGTTATCGACAAATCCTCTACCGGCAGTACACTCTTTATCGAACCGGCCGGTGTTGCAAAATATTATGAGGAAATGCAGCTTTTAAAAATAGAGGAAGAAAATGAAGTCCATCGTATTTTATACACCTTATCCGCTTTCGTATCCGCTTCAGCCCCTGTCCTGCATGAAGATCTGGCCATGATAGAGAAGCTGGATTTCATCTTTTCCAAAGGCAAATTGAGCCTGGACATGGGGGCTGTCGAGCCAGCAGTCAACACGGAACGAAAGATTACCCTGACAGAGGCGCGGCATCCGCTGATGGATCAGACACTGGCAGTACCGCTCCAATTTTCCATGGGAGAAAAAGTACAGGGTATTGTCATCACCGGCCCTAACACAGGCGGCAAGACTGTGGCCATCAAGACAGTTATGTTAACTTGTATCATGGTGCAATGCGGCCTGCATGTCACTTGTAAACAGGCCGATATCTGCATGAACAGTTCCTATTTATGCGATATCGGTGATGGACAGAACCTCGCTGAAAATCTGTCTACTTTTTCCGCACACATAACCAATGTGCTGGAAGTCCTGCGGGAAGCCAATCAGGATAGTCTGGTCATCATAGATGAACTGGGCTCCGGGACAGATCCCACAGAAGGTATGGGAATCGCCATCGCCATATTGGAAGAACTTCGAAAAAGCGGCGCCTTATTTCTGGCCACCACCCATTATCCGGAAGTAAAAGAATATGCCGCCCGGACAGAGCATATCATCAACGCAAGAATGACCTTTGATAAAAAAACACTCAGTCCCACCTATCAGATGGTGATCGGTGAAGCCGGTGAAAGCTGTGCCTTTTATATCGCAGACAGACTGGGCATGCCAAATGAAATGTTAAGAGCCGCAATCCGCGCCGCATATGGCGAAGAAGCCGCCGCGTCATATCAGTTCCAGACACCCGAAAACAGTCTCACCAGGAAAACCGGCGCCAAACTTTCCAAAACAAAAAAGGGGAATCATCATGTGACACTCAGTGACAGATACAAAATTGGCGACAGCGTCATGGTATATCCTGAAAAAAAGATAGGAATCGTATGCGCACCAATCAATGAAAAAGGCGTATTAAGAGTACAACTGCCGGGCAAAAAAATCTGGATCAATCATAAACGGGTAAAGCTGCATGTGGCGGCAACAGAACTTTACCCGGAAGACTATGATTTTTCCATCCTCTTTGAGACCGTGGAAAACAGAAAAAAAAGGCACGACATGCAGCGAAAATATACGGATGCCGTGCTTGCATACAATGAAATAGACCAGGCGGACTAAGGCATATTACAAGAAATGAAATAATCTCCTATGAGGGACACCAGCAGCGCAAAAACAGGCACCAGTGACAGAAGATATATTTTTATGCTTCTTATCCTGCGGTTGCAGATCAGTGCAATTATGCCAAAAACACTGCCAACCAGCGCTCCCTCCATGAGATAGGTTCCAAAAACAATATCATTATATGGCTCGGCGTTCTCAAAAAGTGACAATACCATAAACACAAAAGGGAACGCCGCTGCAATAACACTGATAGCAAAAACTGATTCCTTTGAAAGGTTTTTCATGATTGTTGTAATCTCCATTCCATCTGCTGTACGTTCCTGAATCAGACCCGTTTCACAGGCACCCACAATTCACAGAACAGACCGCTTTCCGCATTTTCATAATAAATTTCATAATCGGTATCCTCTGTCTGCGTATAACCTGTCTGCGGAACAAACTCCTTAAAAAACTTACTCCAGGTTTCACCCAGACAATCACCGTCTGCGCCGAAGCATTTAAACACCGCATAATCAACGGGCTCTGTCTCCCAAATGGAATAACCGTTCTTAAGAAACTGTTCCAGTTTTTCCAGATCCGTATCCTGATCAATCCTGACACCGATTCCATAATTGAAATGCGTCTCCCCATCTTTCAGCGGATGACAGAGGCCGAACAGATCCCTTTTCCCTTCCCCACGCAGCATTTTCATAGGCTCGATCAGATCTTTTTCATAACATTCCGTCCAGAAATCGGGGATGCTGTGATTCTCGTCATCATTGATGATCTCATTCGGAAATGCCCTGACCATGGCGATAAATTTCTGACTCTCTCTGTGCTCAATTCTGTAATCCATAACGCTACCACCTTCCAGTATGATTTTGATGGCAAGCGGATTAAACAAATGAAGTTTTGTGCCTTTTTGTTTTGCCTGTCTGGGCGTTGCCCCATGAAACCTTGAAAACGCCTTGGAAAAACTTTCCGGCGATTCATAACCATACTTATACGCAACGTCAATCACCGAGATATCCGTTGTCTGCAATTCTCTGGCCGCCAGTGTAAGACGTCTTTTCCTGATATATTCGTTAGCCGTCATGCCTGTAACAAAACTGAACGTCCGATGAAAATTATAACTCGACATATGCACACTTTTGGCAACCTCAGCATAACTTATGTCATCGCAGATATGTTCTTCCATATAGCATATTGCCTGCTGCATAAGCTGTATCGACATTTGTTCCATCCTCCTTGCCTATATCGATTATAGCTGTCCATGCCTGCATAATCCTGTCCCGGCTTGCACAGATTTGTCTCAAAAGGCGTCTTTCCTCAAATTCCTCGCCATACACAACGACTCCGGCATATCCACATATGGCCCATAATTGGGAATCACTTTAAATCCAAGCTTCCTATATAAAGCGCAGGACTCCACCAACAGTTCCCCTGTTTCCAGGATCATTCTCTGATAGCCCAGTTCCACCGCCCATTCTATCAGCAGTATAACCAGCCTGCTTCCTATTCCCTGCCCCTGATATTCATTATGTACAAACACTCGTTTTAATTCTACTGTCTCATCGTCATATCTTCTGATCGCACCGCCGCCGACTGCCCTATGCCCGTCATAAACGACTATCGCTTCCTGTATCTCATCCAGCTGGTTATACTTCTGATATTTTTCTCTCTTAATCTGCCTCCCCACACGTCTGTCCAGGTCAAGGTCAAGAAGCCGGCAATTTTCTACGAAATCCTCATTCTTACCATCAGTTCTTATAAATTCCATAGTCATTTTCTCCTTCTTAGAACCAAGCGGACTACGCCACCGCATATGGTCATAAACAAACCGTCTTTCAGTAATGTTTCTCCAATTCTCATGTCAATAATATATTGTATCTGTAGTTCCAACGGCGGATCCTGATAGGGGATTCCTGCCTTGACCATACAATAATAAGAACCTATGATAATCAAAATTACACCGGATAATACAACCGCACTGACTACCTGGCGGATAGGATTGTATATTTTTGTATTCATATTTTACCGTCTTCTCCCAAGATAACGACAAACCTTATCCTTATAATTCAGATACGCTTCCCCAAATGTTTCCAGCAAAAACACTTCTTCCACAAACCGAATCTGCAAATGAAACATAACCATCGTCCAGACTGAAACAAATAAGAGCAGCCAGTTAAAAAACATGAACAACATTCCAATATACACCAGATCAAAACCCAGAAACGCAGGATTACGGCTGATCTGATAAATGCCCCTTGTCACAAATTCCGTCTTATCTGTTCTGGATACGCCTGCCCGCCAGCTGTCCTGCATCGTTATCACCGAAATGATAAACACAGCCACACCAATGGCAGCAATACCCGCGCCAATCCCCTTCACCGGTACAGAAAAGAAGGCCGTATTCCTAACAATGCTTACAACCTCCACCATCGGAACTATGCAGGTAGCAATCTTCATGGTGAGTTCAATATGTTTTGCCATACCGGCCTTTCCTTTGCCGATTTGGTCAGTTTGTATCCCTTTATGGCGCTGGCTTATCATTTTCGTAAAATAGCATCCGTAAAATGCTGCCAGAATAAAAACCGCCATGATCTGAAATGCCATCCTTATCTCTCTCCTCCGTCACATCGGTTTCAAATTCCTGTTAAGTCTGTCCACCATCCAGGCAAGCCGTTTCTCCCGCCCGGCATCCGTTTTGGCATCCAGGTACGCCCGCGTATAAGTTTTCTTTACCGATAAAGACATGGCCCCAAAGTTTGTGCAGGCTGGCTCATATCCTTCTAACAGTGCCGCTACACTGGCAATCTGTTCCTCCGTGACCGGTAGGGATTTTGGGGCATCCCACTGTCCGTTTTCCTTGGCTTCTTCTATTTTCTTCCTGCCAAAATCGGTCATAATCCCCTGTTCTTCCAGCTTCTGGACCAAAGCCTTGTTTTTCTCCGACCATTTGCTCTTCTCCCTGCGCATGGAAAAATACTTTTTATACGTTGTATCATCAATACTTTGCATCTGCCCGTCAATCCATCCAAAACAGAGCGCTTCCTCCAGGGCTTCCCCTGCTTTTATTGTTTTCGGCCCGCCGGCCTTGCCAAACAAAAGCCAGATACCGTCATTTGACTGACAATTCGCAGAAAGCCACTGTCTGAATTCTTCCCTGTTGGCAAATTCCATCATATCACTCATCACGTATTTCTCCCTTCTGATATTTTCGCTTCATCGTCAGATGACCAAATTGTCCCGCCGCCCTGAATAATCCGCAACAAACGCATCCACATCCGGGAAATGCTTCACTGCGATGCCAGCCGTCTTATATACTGCCTCGTATTTTTGTAAACACGCATCAAATAGACGGATGTTATTCTCTAAACAATCCGGGTCATATTCTTCCATAATATTGTAAGTTCCTATGGCAGCCTCAGCTGAAATTTCTGCAAACATATACTGCAAACTGCACATATTCATGAAAGATGTAAAAACATTATTTTGTGCAGCCGCTTCTTCTACCTTGTTTCTCCAGTTGGAATACATTTCTTCATAAGTACCGGATAGGCTTGGGGAAGGCTCTTCCTTATCTTTCTCCCGTTTCAAATACCCCGCCGCATATAAAAGAAGGCTCTTTGATAAGGCTCTTAACTCCAAAACATCTTTACTGGAAGCTGCGCGCTTCAAATGATCAACAAAGACCGCTTCAATCGGTAAGGCTGCTAATTCCTCCAGCATTCTTTTGGTGCTGCGTTTAAAATATCTTCCATGAAAAAGCATCATCGCATCCATAAGGAAACACATTACTCCAAATACATCCAAACGTACCTGCCCTAATTCCTCATGTAAACAGGCATTGGCATAGGATATCTTTGCCTTGTCCACCAATTCATTCACGCTTTGGAACCGTTCCTCAGATGCCAGAAATCGTTTTGTCTGTTCTCTTAATTTACACAGTTCATCATAAGCTTTCTGGTTTTTAGTATACACGATTTGGGAATCCATCAATTTGGAAATCTGGGCATGATGGCATGCGGCATCGTATCTAAGCCCCTCCCAGTTTGTACAATATATGTCATAGCCAACTTTACTGTCATCCAAGATAAAACCCGTACCAAGCTGCCAGCCCTCATCGTCCTGAATCAATATGAGCAGATCCAGATCTGATTTTTCATACACATCTCCTGTAACAACCGAACCGTATATTCCTATAAGAGCCAACGAATCAGGACATACTTTCTCAGCTTTTTCTATCACGGCATCTATTATTTTTTGATTTACATGATTCATAATTGCGATCTCCTTGAATAGAGCAGCCACCAATCAGGAATTAACGCTTTTAGTTTCACTATCTTTTTGGTTTCGTAATCACATAGAACTTCCATTTCTCCTGCCCCTTCATCTAACTGCATCATAAATTCCCGGCAGGCTCCACATGGCATACCTGCTTTTCCATCCGGCATGACAACGACCATTTTTGCTATTTGACTTTCTCCATTTGTAATCATATTTGCAATCGCATTTCTTTCTGCACACATTCCCAGAGAACAAGCCGTATCAATACAAACACCAACATAAATATTTCCCTTTTGCGTAAGAAGTGCTGCGGATACACACCCCGCTTCAATCAATGGAGAAATCTCCCTTTCATACTGCGCTTTCCTTGCCGCAATATACAATTTATCCCATGTCCCATCGAATTGAGAAAGAGCAAATCCTTCCATCTCCCGCACAAAATTTTCTTTTCCGTCACAATATCCATCAATATCGTAAGGAAATTTCTGTGCAAGGGCTGTTTTTATCTTTGCGTATTCATCCCTCTCTTTTTCGTGGGTACGCATATAGTCACGAAATGCAAGGTGTCTCCCAATATTGTTCCAATCGTCTGCTTGGAAGATATGCATTTGATGGGTTCGTTCATCTCCACCTTTACGAAGATAGCGTCTACCTATTATCCCAAACTCACCAAGATACTCATAACCTATTTCAGAAAAGTCTTCTGCAATATCATCTACCTTTTCAAGGCTTCTCACTACGACCATGATATCAATAATAGGTTTCGCCGCCAATCCCGGCACAGATGTACTTCCGATATGATAGATTGCAATACAATTATCTGCAATAACGTCCTTGATCAATAAAGACTCTTCATCAAATTTTTTTATCCATAGTGGATTATAATCTGTTACTGTTATGTGTTGACCCATCTATTTACACCTCTATAAATCCCCATTCATATACTCAATTATAAATTTTTTTCGTAATCCCAAAATCTTTAATCCATCTTATGAAAGACAACCGTCTGCTCTTTCATGGATATTTTCCCCACCTCATATCCGTATTCGGTAAGTTCCTTTTTATATTTCAGAAAAGAATGATCTATCGGGATTCCTGCAATACCCTGTATTTCTTCAAATGTCAGTTTGAAAGATTCCCTTTCATCCTTCCGCACATATTCCCATAAAGGATCATATTTACTCATCGTTTATTCCCTCTTTTAAAAATATTATAAAATCCCCCTGCCATAATATATCCGTTTTTCCCCGAACACTCCCACAAATTACAGGGCATTCCAAATAAAACAAAAGGCAAAGACGCAGCCCCAGGCGTTCCCGGTCTGCCTTTTCACAAGAAGCATGCCATAAATCGCCAAAAAGGTCGTAATGATCTCAACCATGCCCCAGAAAGATATGTTGATCGCATGAAACAGTACGCAAAAGACTGCACAGGTAATGGCCCCGTAATCTAACCAGATGTTTTGGGGCGGGTACCTCTTATTGATTTTCTCGCCGATTACAGCATAATTGAATCCCTCAAAAAATCCCCACACGAGAGCAATAAGCGCCATCCCTAATATGGCAAGAGGAATCCCGCCCGCGATCACATCATCAGTGACTAAAATACTGAATGGACGATAGCCGTTCACCTGACCCGAAATAATCAGGTAACAGATATAGGGAACAAAGGCTAAGACAGTCCCTGCGACAGCCTTAACCGTATTGCTCTTTCTCAATCCATATGCCGTAAATTTTTCTTTTCTCAACATGCAAACGACCGTAATCCCAAGTCCGGCTATGCCAAATTGCACTCCTGCGCTGACTAACAGCCGGGGAATGACAGAAACTTCCGCATTGGTGACAAAAGTCCTTAACTGATTGCCCTTTAATGCATAGCAAAAGAATACAGCCAAAGTAACAAATGCTATCACCCATAAATCCATCTCTGTCTTTTTCTGCTCTGCTGTTAATTCTGGTTTGTCCATGTTGTTTCTCCTGTATCATCTGGAACAAGATGTGAGATTCCTCTTAGTCCACTACCAGCCCAAAATTATATTCGGCAATAAAATAAATACAAGTATTTAGCACCCAAATAAATCCCGTTATGCTATCTTTACTTACCAAATTCTGCACTTTTAATATTTCAATTAAATCCAGTCTTTCAAAATACTCTTTATATTTGTTCTCCGGAATCTGATATTGTCCGTATTGAATTCTATTCGCTTTAGAAATATTGTGATATATAACCTGTTTAAATACACCTCTTATATACTTCCAATATGTTAGATTCGTATGTACATATCCCTGTTTTGTAACCCAATCTACCAACTGATGTTTCGCTGTCGGTAAAATATGCTCCGCTACCACTTCTTGTAAAGCATTCTCAATCACATTTTCCATGCCACTTGCTGAAGAAATGTTTAAAATTTCATCACAACACTTTTTCCTCTTTTCTGCATCACTTACCCCAAAATGTTTTTCAAGCAAATCATCTATTCTATGCGGGAAATCAACCTTGGGACCTAGTATCGTTTCTTGGTCTACTAATGCCTTATATTCCTTTCCCGGCTGCAACGATACCGGAATCTTCCGTTCGGCAAAATCTTCATCCGGCAACTGACACAAATGCCTATATGACTCTATCATGGGATAATTAATATATAACCTTCCCATATCAGCAGCATCAGCAAAACATCTTTGCATTTGTAAAATCTTTTCTTCTGAAAAATTTGCATCATGTCGCTCATAATCAAATACTAAAACAATATTAGTGAAATCTTCTTTATACCGAAGTTTGTCCGGATATTGTTTTTTACTGATAACAAAGGGCAGATCAATATCTTCATTTTCCTCTGCCCACTCCTCACCATACTCCTTCACAATATCGTTATATAACTGATAGATATTTGTTCCATAAATCCAAATTTCATCCATATTGATATTGAGTTCGGGAAAGCATTTAAAAACCAACCAAAATAGCTTATTCTTTTCATGATGCCCTTCTACAATCAGCAAGTTCTGGCTTCGTTTTCTTTCCCCGCCTCGATAACTACTCATATCTGTCAAACTCCCCACTAATGTACATCTTTTCAAGATTGTGACCTTCTCGCAACTCTCTTTGTGTAGCATTACAAAGCGCAGTCAAAGTACCCGCTCTTGATAAAATAAGTAAACAGTCTGGTCGCATCAGTCGATTTGTCATTAAATTAGTATTATGAGAAGTCATAATAATCTGGCATCTGGGATATCTTTTCTTAAAAAAATTTATCACCCTCTCTGCCATTTCATAATGATAAAATGCATCAAATTCATCTAAATATATAAAAGTTGGATCCCCATTTCTGGGAATCAATCTCCTATACAAATCAACTAGCGCTAAAGTCCCACTGGATGCAGTTTGATAAAATGGCACTAATTTCTCATGCTTGAAGTATAACTCTCTCTGACCATCTGGTAATTTCTTTAATGCTAATTTACACTCTATGCCCATATCGTTAAGAAAATATTCTAAATCTTCTAATCTATTTGAATCCTCCAACAACTCATAAAAACTGTCATTTATTTTGGGAATTCTCAGCATCCCATTTCCGGCTGAGATCATAAGCATTCTTCTTGCATAATTAGCTAATTTGATTACAATAGAATCATTGCCCAATGCAACATTACCTATCAACCATCTCAAAAATGGTAACTTAGGCTCTTGAAGTTCTTCTTCATCACCGATATCTACTGATTGCAAATATCTATCTGTACTGGCTGTTTCCGCATTGATATATGCAAGATTCTCAAAATCAAATCTATTATTTTCAAAATCACAACGAAAGATAGTTTTACCGTCAATGATCAATTCTTCATCTCTGATTTCTTGATTAGAAAATCGAGCATAGCGATACACTAATTCATTATTTTCAAACTTAAACTCATATGAAAAAGCCGCTGTTTCATCTATTGAATCCGCATTAAGAAATATTCCTGTATCAAAATAGTGCCGCCTGCCAAACATTGTTATATAAATATCAATAATCGCCTTTCCCAAATTTGTTTTTCCTGTCGCATTTCTACCATAAATCAACATTTTGCTGATAATCCCATCAGTGATACAATCTGTACTAAACTGATACCCGGCAGTATTTTCAAAATCTATTGATATTTCATCTTTAAAATTTTTGTAATTCCTCAATGTAAATTTCTTTAACACTGTTCCGCCATCCTTTCATACAGATTATTCTCACATAAATCTATAATTAAAGTATAACCATTTTGCAACTTTTCACAATAGCTTTCCGTAATTTTTTTACGGCACCCTTCTTCTATTCTCTCTCCACTTTCGCTACCGCATTGGCGTACCCACTTCAATCAGGTTTCCATCCGGATCATAAAAGCGGATGACCTTCTGTCCCCAACTATGGGTCATCAGTTTCGTAACATATTGAACAGCCGGATACAGTTCTTCCAGTTTCTGAACAAACGCCTCTATCTCACGCTCTTCAAAATATAACTCGCAGGAATTGCTCTTTGGAACAATATCCTTTCCCAAAAATCCCTTCCAGATTTTTTCATCCTGCAATACCAGACCTTCTGTCAAAATCATGTTGCCCTCATAATCCAGCACTGTCTCGAGACCAAACAGGTCATGATAAAACTGCTTTGATTTTTGGATATCCTTCACAACAATCAAAATATTCTTTAGTTTCATCTGCCCTATCCCTTCCTCTTTCCCTATTCAGATAACCGTTTCTCTCTTATAATCTGTTACATCAGAACCAATTTTTTCATATAAATCAGCAACTGTTATCTCATGGTTTCTGATAGCAACTAATTCGGCATCTGTTGCTCCGATAAAGGCAACAAAATCGACTTTGCCATTCGGTGTAACTATCGATTTCAGTTCCTGATCCGTGATCGTGATAAATCCCGTAATCGCTGACTGCATTTTCGTATCAATTCCCTGTGTCTGTCCTGTGTACAGATATTCATAGGGGCTGAATATTTCGCCCCTTGTAAAAGTCATCCTTGCAATCGCCTGCAAAATACCGCACACACACTTTATTTCTGCCTCTTCATCCTCATAATCATCTTTCTTTAATTTAAAAGTAAATTCCATACCATAACCACTAATCTCTTGATTATCCGATTCCTTCTGGTACAGTTCCGACAGACCATATGTAACAAAATGCCAGAATTCTCCCCCATCATAGATGCTGATGCCCTCTAAGGGATCATTTCCTCCAAATTGCCAGCTTATCAACGTCCCATAGTGTTTGGGATCCTTTTGTGTTGGATATACGGTTTCACATGCGGCTGTTATCGCATCCCAGCCAACTGCCTGGATTTCCTCTTTCTGTGCTTCTGCCTTGTTTTCTGTTTTCTTTTTCAGTTTATCAAATATTCCCATCGTCATCCCTCTCCTTTGATGTTTTTATCTGCCAATTGTAAATTTTCCGTTTACCGTCATTTTCTCGTCCATGTCAGCATCCTAATCCTCTTCATTCTATATCCTTCTTATAAACTCTGGACGACTCACCGCCTATATCATTCATCATCTGGTAAAATTCACATCCGTACTTTTCATATAAACCGGTATGATTGGTTGATATATAGATTTCTTTTACTTTGTCGGCCCTGGCAAGCTTTTCAATTTCTGCAAACAATTTTCCCAGATAACGATGCCCCCTATACTGCGGAAACGTATAAGCAAACCCGATCCAGGGCGTCAACTCGGTGGGCTGTATATCATCTTTTTCCGCATAGGTGCAGAATGAAATAAGTTCCTCCCCTTCCGTGAGCATCAGCACTTTGGATGTTTCGCCCACAACCTCTCCGAACTTATTTTCACTGAGCAGTTCATATAAAAATGCCCCCGCACCCCAATCACATTTCTGGATCTGTGCTAACCAATACTCTTTACAATCACAATCAAAATATTCTATTACCCGCATTTTCCCCTCATCTCACTGAAACAACATGGTTAACTTTCTTCCACACACAACTCCCAATACACAGAAACAAACACTCAACGCGATATAAATCCCACCCATACAATAGGATCTGTTTTCAAACAGCGTACACGCTTCAAGGGAAAAGGTGGAAAAGGTGGTAAACCCGCCGCAGACTCCCGTTTTCCAAAACAAAACTGTGTTTGGGCTCACATCTTTACGCGAATTGACAATGCCCACAATAAAACCGATCAGCACGGCACCCATGATATTCGTTAATAACGTCAGTATCGGGAAACTTGTTTTTACAGGAATGAGACTGATTGCGTATCGCCCCATTGCACCCACTGCGCCACCCAAACCTATCACGACAAAACTCATAACTACCATCCTCTCCGTTTTACCTGCCTTAATTATTTGTTCTCTCTCACAACCCGACAGGGATTGCCATAGGCTATGGTATTGTCCGGAATATCCTTAGTGACAACACTTCCCGCCCCAATCACCACATTATCTCCTATCGTAACACCCGGCATGATGATCACACCGCCGCCAATCCACACATTGTTGCCAATGATAACCGGCGCTGTCTGTGTTTTACAGAATTCAAAAGAACCATCTTCTTTCGGTTCTCCAAACCGCTCCAGCGCATTGGTCGGATGAAACGCCGTATAAATCTGCACATTCGGTGCAATGAGCGCATTGTCTCCAATGCGGATAACATTGTCATCTAAAAATGTACAATTCATATTTACTTCACAGTTATTGCCAAAATAAATGTTATTGCCATAGTCAGCAAAAAACGGCGCCGTTATCCAGAGATTATCACCCTTGCCGCCCAACAGTTCCCGCAGGATCTGTTCTTTTCGCTCCGCATCGGCAGAATCCGTATGATTGTAATCTCTCACCAGATCTTTTGCCTTGTGCCATTGTGTCAGTAGTTCTTTGTCACCACAGTCGTAAAGCTGTCCCGCCAGCATCTTTTCTCTCTCAGTCATATAGTCTCTCCTTTTTTCTGCCTTACAATAGTATCTGCCTACACCTTACAAATCAAATGAGAAATAACTAAAACGTATAGGCCGTCCCCTGGGAAAGCAATAGGCCGTCTGTCAATTCAACCCGCAGGATAATGGTATTTTCATCCTCAAAATTATTATGCCCGTTGTCTATCCATGCCGCAAAGGCTTTTTTTAACTTATCAGCGATTGCCTGGTTGTCTGCTTTCCCAAAGTATCCTAAATTCACGGCTTTACCATGTGCCGTAAACCACTCACCGGCGATCGCCACTGTAGGGTTATCTGCAATCTGCCTCATCTTGTTGGAAAGCGCATATGTAATTATGTAAAAAGCGCCGCCTTCATAATAGGCATTTACATTGCGCACGTAAGGTATGCCGTTTTCTACTGTCGCAAGCGCCAGGATGGTATCTTTTCCGAAACGTTCCGTCATGATTCGTTCCATTTCCTGATTTCGTTTTTTCATTGTGGGGGCTCCTTCCCTAAAGATATGTTTTATATATTCAACTGCCTCTTCCCAACCCCTTATTTCACAACCCGCAATTCCGCAATCGCCATGTAATGCACTATATCAAATTCCTCTGGCGCTATTTGGGCAAGTAATTTCAGATGTTCCTGTTCCCATGCTGCAATCTCTGCCGCCTCAAGGGACGCCCCGATGCCCCGGCATGCCTTCATTCTGCCATGCCATCCCTCTCTGGTAAAATGAACCTTTATGGACGTTTCTTCCCTGTAAACCAGTTCAAACTTTTCCTGATATTGCTCCGGTATGGCAATCGGATGGATGGTCTCACCCGCACCACTCCAGACTGGATTATATTGCAGGACAAGCTGCTCACTCGCATCTGCTATCCTGTCCTCAAAAGGCAGCCACGCCATGTATAACAGAAGCAGCCTCCCATCCGGCTTTAATATGCGATAAAGCACAGGCGCAGTCTTTTCAGGATTAAAATAAAAGAAACACTGACAGGCCGTAACCACATCAAATGTGTTCTCCGGAAAATCCACCTCCTCCGCAGCTGTCACAAAATAAGTGATTTCCATGTCCTTCGAAAGTTTTTTCGCCTGTTCAATCTGTTCCCCGGAAATATCCGTCCCCGTCCAGCTTGCTCCATACCGATACAGATTTCGTGGAAGCACCCCGGTTCCTGTGCCGATATCCAAAACATTCTGTCCGTCCCTGCACAGATCCCGTCCGATGATCTTATCGTAAAACTCCTGAGGATAAACATCTCGGAATCTGGCATAATCAGCCGAAGTCCTGCCCCAGTCAAACGCTCTGCCGCCGTCTACATTCTTATCTGTTATGTTCATTTCTCTCCCTCCCTGGCAACCCTCAAATTTCCGATCCACATCAGACCACCTTCCGGTTCCGCCAGTCTAAGACGATACAACCAACTGCAACTGCAAGCAAAATCACACACACCGCCGGCGTAAATAACATTTCCTGTAAATATTCTGTATACGCCGTTATATATACAGCCAGATTAGCCGTCATATGAAAGCAGAAAGGCACGGCAAACCGGCCGCTTCTCTCATACAGATAGGCCATCAGGATTCCCATGCATCCGCCATAAACACCCTGCACCATATTGCCGTGGAAAGCGCCAAAGAAAAGGCCGGATGCCAGGATTGCAAGAAACGGGCCGTAAAGACGTCTCATCCGATTGAAAATCACACCGCGAAAGACCACCTCCTCCGCCAGGGGAGAAACCAGACCATAAAGTATCAGCCCCACCACAAAAACTACCCCATACTGTCTGTCAGCCACCTCCTGATATGTCTGGGAACTGTCTGCCAATCCCGTCAGTGTCAGTAGGATATTAAGTCCCAGAGAAGACGCAAATGCAACAATCACAGTAAACAGTATTTCTTTGACCAGACTTTGCCCGCTCTTTTCCTGATCATTCATGCTGCTACGCAGCCCAAGTTCCTTTTTTAACATCGGAAGTATCGGCAAAATGCCAAGCATCATGCCGAGTCCTCCCGTCACACCGGCCACAGTAGCAGCCTGCTCCGTCATAAAACTCCGGTATGCCTCATTCTTACTATTAAGCAGCGCTTCCTGCAAAAAAGTAAGGATAATATACGCCGCGCTGTAGGCCAGATAATACAATAGATATGGGAGCAATACTTCCCATGCCTTTTGGAGGGAATTCTGGCCTTCTGTACCGTTTTCTACATTCTTTGTTTTCATAATACCCTCCTTACCGATCCTGGCATGTTCCTCTTTAAGTTTATGCTCCCATGATTGTCATATACAGCTGCCCTGCTGCAATGTTTGCCCCAGTTCTTCCACTGTCTCTACGATCACATCCGCACCCGCTTTGGTCAATTCTTCTGGCAGTGCATACCCATAGGACACCCCTATAGAAGCAATATGGTACTCCCTGGCACCTTCCACATCAAATCGGCGGTCTCCTACCATGACAACTGTATCATAATATTCCCCGGCATATTCTTCCCCCGTCTGCCTTTCTGTCTTCCTGTCCATTATATCCTGAAATAATGTTTCTGGCAGAAGGTATCTGAGCGCTTCCTCCACCACTTCTTCCTTCTTCGTGCGGGTTCCGTCCAGGCCGCTGCCAACTATCACATCAAAGTACATCCGTAAACCAAAATGTTCCAGAATCCGCTCCACAAAAATCTCCGGCTTGCTGGATGCCACGGCCAGCTTCTTTCCGGAAGCTTTCAAATCCGCCAAAAGCTTCTCCACTCCCGGATAAACTTCGTTCTCAAAAATACCCACCGTACTGAAGCGCTCCCTATAATAGCCAATCGCCCTCTGTCCCTGTTCTTCATCAAATCCATAAAATTCATGAAAACTGTCCAAAAGAGGCGGGCCGATAAACGGCTCCAGTTTATCAAGATCCGGCTCCTCAATCCCCATTTTGTGCAGGGCATGTTGTACACACCTGGTAATACCGAATTTAGGATCCGTCAGTGTGCCATCTAAATCAAACAAAATATATTCGTACATATTTCCCCACCTCTTTATCCAAATATCCTCTGATAACCGTATGTAAAATTTCCTTTTCTATGGATACATCTCGTGTGACTGCACGTACCGCACAGATTACAAAAGGCCGCTTTCCTGCTGTCTGTCAGTGTTGTATAGAAGGCTGCCGTTTTCCTGGGCGTAAGCATATAGGCCTGATTATAAGAGATTTCTGCCGGTTCTAATATATCAAACATCTCTTCCATGTCTTCGAGAGGCGCACGGTCTCCCAAAAACTCGAAACCATTCATCCACAATCCGTAATAATGATAGATTTTCTCTGCGGCCTGTTCATAGGCGTTTTTCAGAAGTTCCATGGCAATGCATTCGATCATGTATGCTCCTGACAGATGCCCTGCTGTGGTATATTCTTCCTGTAAATCATCCACCCCTGCTCCCAGCGTCACCAAAACCGCCAGCCTGGACTCCTCCTGCGGGCTTTTGGGCGCAAAGTATACCGCAGAATCTATCTTTTGGGCAAGCTGTTTTGTCAGAGAATGCAACAAGGCTTTGTCCTTTTCCTGAAAATGATAATGGGACAGAAGGAACGAATATGTGTTTTCCGTTATGTATGGCTCCAGTGTCTCTCGCATCTGTCTCACCTTTCTACCATCTGCTCTATGACAAATATCTCTTCCTCCAGTTCTTCCGCGATTTGCGCTATGGAAATACCTTTGGCACGTTTCTTTTGTACCTGCTCCCTCAATTTTTCCTCACGGCCTCTCGCCAGGCCCTCTCTCAGGCCCTTTTCTATTCCTTCCTCACGGCCTTCCTGCCTGCCCTCCTCAAAGGTATGTTTCAAATGTTTCTTCTCATCATATTCCGTTAAGAGCATATGCTGCACCATCCCTTTCTCCGCCAACAGGATATCCGTGAGGATGCCTCTCTCGATACAGGTATCGATAGCCGTATGTACCGCTTCCTCCCGTCTCATCCCCTGCCGGATATTCTCTTCCACCTCTGCCGATAATTCCGCATACTCCCACAGCCGGTGGCATCTCTCCATCAATTCCGGATTATGTCCCCGGTTGATATTGATCACTCTGCATCTGCATTCCAGGCATCCCTTCCCATGTCCTGCCGAATAGGCATCCGACAGATAGAGCATCTGGCTGTCCGTGTCCATTCCGCTCCCGTTATAGAACACAATGTACTCCGGTGTGGGCAGTCCTATCCGCCCGCTCCCATAAATATCTTCCCCGCGGACGTTTACCAGCCCCTCAAACTGCTGGGCAAAGTACAGCAGTCCCCGCAGGGGCATATTGGGATTCCAGGTACTCTGGTGCTCATAGAGATTGAGCTGGCTGCCGATGATGAAGGACAGATCGTTTTTCATCTTCATGAAGATCACGTCCTCCATGGTGACCACTTCCAGGTCGTCCGGGTCTTCATAGGTACTGCCGTTCAGGGCATTGTAAAGGCTTAACAGATCCCGTTTTTCCCGGAAAAGACGCCTGAAGAGCACATCCTTATACTTACGGTTAAACCAGAGCCTTCTCCACCAGTTTCCATGCCTGTACCACTTCATTAAATTTCGCTTTGTCATAGATTTTCCTCCATTATACAGTTTTCTGTGACTGAATACAAGGAAATCTTGAAGGTATCAATTAAAAGTCCGGGAATATCATCCTATGAATAGCAGATAAGAACAGATACAAGACAAACCCTAAAAAACAGATAGCAACAAAGAATCTTTAAATCCAGTCAATCACAACAGTTCCGGGATTATTTCCGACAACCGGAAAGAATCTGAAAGGCAGATAGGAAATCTGCCGATGTGAATTTATTATAATCATAACGCCCCGAAAATGCAAGTACATTTTACGTTCATTTTTTTTTACAAACAATATCTGTTACTTTTCACGCGTTAGCCAAAAGTGACGCCTAAACAGATTGGAAATTCTGCGTCAGCTCGCTTTCGCTCCTTTCACAGCACAGCAGACACTAAGCTCGTGGGAAACCTCGCTAAGTGCTGGTCGTTTTAATCCGAAGGATTTAAACATGTTCTAGGGCTTCCTTAAGAATTTTCAATCTGTTTAGGCTATATCTTGGCATGGGTGTGAAAAGTAACCAATATCTCCTGATACACACAAAACCCCATCTGCCTAAAACAGATGAGGTTTCCTTTTCCTATTCCATTAACAAACATCAACTAAACTCTAAAGACAGCATCCGGAATACATTACGCTGTCATAAACATCTCGTAAGCACTGATGGCCTGCTGCATACGGAAATTCGTGAAATCACTTCCTGTATTGCTGCCTCCCATATCCATCGCCGCCGTCTGAACATCCGCCGCTGGCACTGTTGCCTGAGCCTGCGCAAAAGCATCCGTCTGCGCCGCCACTGCTTCTGCGGACTGCTCTACATCGCTATCCTGAACCATCTTCTCCGCCGGCTGCATAATCCTGGAGGCATGATATCTGCCGCGCTGCATCTGCATCTCCAGCATCCCCTGGAAATCAAGTGTCTGTCCCTTTTTCAACGGATTCTCATTCTCCGCTTTGGCAAGCCCGCCATAATCAATCTTTTTATCCAGCACATCATCTGAAATTTTGGAAAGCCGGTTCATGCTGGCCGGGCTGATACTATTTACGTTATATACATAAGGTTGAAAACTAATTGCACCGATCGTCATGCTTACCTCCATGTCAGAGCCTCAACTTGTGAATTGTCAAAACGGTTTACCGCAGCGACACCACTCTGAAACATCTTTTCTACGTATTTATCATAAAACTTCTTTCCTAAATATACAAGACCCAATTCAAAAAACCGGCAGGTATTTTATTCCTCTATCTCCCTGGACTCCACTTCCACTGCCTCCATCTCCTGCTTTAATATCTTAGCATTCTTATACACTCTGGACACAATCCAGATATTGGAGAGGCCGTCATATATCAGGAAGATACCGATCAGCATCACTACCGTATCGATTGCTGCAAATGGTCTGCAAATCAGCAATACGCCGAATCCCACCGTGAGGATTCCTAAGATCAGGGCTATCCACCATTTATCATACTTATCTTTGCACAATTCTATCGCCTGTTGTAAGTTATGTAAACCATGTAGGGCTATCACAATGCCAACAATAATCGGAATGATCGCCAACACTTTATCAGGCTTTATTACAATCCATACACCCACCACGGCAAAGATAATGCCAAAGATCAGATTAACCTGAAAGAATATACTGCCGTCCCTGGCCGTAAAATAGCTGGCAATCCGTATCACTCCGCTCACAATCAGCACCGCACCCACAGCCGTACAGACAATCTGTATGGATAACCCCGGCCAGAGCACCAGCACCAATCCCAATGCTACACACAAAAGGGAAGAAACCACCACATTGGTCTTAAACTTCTTCAGTATTTTTTCCATCAACAGCACCCCTATCTCTTCTCCGCCAGACCATGAACAACCTGTAAATGCCATAACCAAGCACCGCACCCAGACAATTCAAAAGAATATCATCCACATCAAAAGCCCCAAATGCACTGAAAAGCTGAAACGTTTCAATGCCCAGAATGAAAATGAAAGCATTGAGAAACATCACATGGAACTTTTCTCCCTCTCCGGCAACGAATGGAAAAAGAAATCCAAAAGGAACGAATACCAGGACATTTCCTGCCAGATTCTCCACGCTGTTCAGTTTATAGGCATAGTCTATATACATTTTAATTGTCTTAAACGGCATGAAATTCGCCGTGCCAAGGCCTTCCAAAATCACATCTTTACGCCAGGTGGCCGCGATTGCACGCAGTTCTTCATAAGGGTATTTCAATACAATAACCTTAATGACCAATAAAATATAGGCAATAAATAAAAGTTTCAGCCTCTTTCCCCGGCACGAGTTACTTCCCATGGATTCTCTTTTCCCTCCATAAAACACTTACAACTCATGAGAGAATCTTTGACCACCGTCTCCACATAATTTCTGGTGTAGAACGCCATATGATGCGACACTGTCACGTTGGGAAAGCTTCGCAGCATGGCAAGTTCCCTATTCTTTAATATATCCGCTTTGTGGTCATAATAGTATAGTCCGAACTCATTTTCCACCACATCCAGTCCGGCCGCACCGATTTTGTCATCTTCAATGGCCTCTATCAAGGCATCCGAGTCAATCAGGGCGCCTCTGGCCGTATTGACAATCACCACCCCGTCTTTCATCTGTGCAATAGACTCCTTATCAATGAGATGGAAATTATCCTGCGTGAGCGGTGTATGCAATGTGATCACATCCGCCTCCCGCCAGATCTGCGCAAGGGGAACATATTCGGCAAATTGCCTGACTTCCTCTTTTTCATAAAGGTCATGGGCCAAGATCCGGCAGCCAAAACCGGAAAGATCCTTGATCACTGTGGTGCCTATCCTTCCCGTTCCAATGACTCCTACGGTCAAATCCTTGAGTTCCCTGCCGTTTAGTCCCGCCAGGGTATAATCCTGCAATCCGGTGCGTCCCAGAATCGCGCCCATTTTACGGATGGACATAAGTATCAGCATCACCGTATAGTCAGCCACGCCGGCCGGCCCGTAAGGCGCATTGCCCACCTTGATGCCGCAGGCTTTAGCCGCGTTGATATCAATATGATCATACCCTATCGTTCTGGTACTGATATACTCTATGCCATTCTCATGAAAAGCTCTGATCAATGGCTCGTCAATCTTAGAAGTAATAACATCAACACAGCGGCTCCCTCTGCACAGCGAAACATTTTCAAGATCAGGCGCATCCCCGCAAAGCACCAGTTCGATCCCTATTTCTTTCGCATATTCTATGAACAAATCCTTTTCATCAAAAGGTCTGCAATTATATACAGTGACTTGCATGGTCAATATACCTTCTTTCTTTATCTCTCTATTCCTTATGTATCATCTTATCTTCCTGCTGCCTATCAGACTGTTCCTTTCACCATCTGTCATTGCCTTGGCTTTTCGCCCTTACCTTTATCCTGTTCCGCCTTTCTGGCGATAATCTTCTTCAGGATTGGCGGTTCCTCAATCTTTAGCTGAGAAGCCTCCTGCCGCTCCTCCTCCAATTCCTTTTCATGCTGTAATTCCATCTGATAAGTATTCCTGGCCTCTCTCTCATAGTCCGCCACAATGGCCATATCAGCGGCGCGTATCTTGCGGAATCTGTTGAATCCCGCTACCAGTATCTGCAAACTCTGCCTGGTGGTGTCAAAAACCCCCTCCTCGTACAGGTTGACCAGAATAATCCCGATCGGCACAGCCAGGATCATGCCGATCATCCCCGCCATCCTGTATCCAATATACAGCAAAAACAGCGTGGGTATGGCATCCACTCCAATGGAATCCCCCACAATTTTGGGTTGGATCACCTGCCTTACCAGCTGTCCGACCAACCAGATTACAAGCAGGCCAAACATCATCTTATAATCTTTGCTCAGAAACTCTATCACAGCCCAGGGCAGCATCACTGTTCCTGTGCCAAACACCGGCAAAAAGTCCAGAAAGGCAATACCCAGAGCCACCAGGAACGCATAATTGACATCCAGGATCATCAGTCCGATCACCAGAAGGATATATACCCAGCACTCTATCTTAAACTGTGCTTTAAAATAACCACCGATAGCCTTGCTGAAACTCCGGCGGATCAGGTCGAGCCGGTACCTGATCGATTTCGGTACATATTTCTCCACCACATTGGCCATATAACTTTTATCCGCCACAAAGAAATAGGCAGACAGCAGGCAGATTATGATATTCAAAAAGATATCCGGAATCTGCTTCGCCACATTTCCCACCGCTTCAAAGGAAGGCAGTTCGATATTCGACATGATATTTCCAAAATAATCTCCCATCTCCTGGCCGATATTGTCCAGGGTTCTCTGCATGTCTACGGGCATCTTGTCATAGAGCCCCTGCAAATTATCCCCCACCTCATAAAATTCCGCCAGAATACTGTTCCAGATATCGGGCAGCTCATTGATAAAACTGATTCCCTCCTTCACCAACTTGGCAATCAGCAGATACACCAATAAGAATACCACTGCCAAAACTGCCACGATCACAATCGCTGATACTGCCTTGCGCCTGACTTTCAATTTTTCTTCACAAAACCGCACCACCGGGGAAGCAATCAGGGATATAATCCATCCCACGATAAACGGCATAAAAAACCAGATGCATTTGGGCAGTAAAAAGATGCAAAAGAGCAGAACCACCAGCGCAGTCGCCAGATTCAAGATTACTTTGAGGTATGTTTTAATAGATTGTCTCACACTGTCTCCTCCTCTATAATGGCATCCAACAGATCATAAATCTCTTCTCTGCCCTGTTTGGTAAGCGCAGAATAGGGTATGACAGTTGTGTCATCTGCTACGTCAAGTGTGTCACAAATCAGTTTCGTCTGCTTTGCGACCTGGCTTCTCTTAATTTTATCCAGTTTGGTGGCAATAATGATCGGTTTATATCCCCTGCTCCGGATCCAGTCATACATGATCCTGTCATTCTCAGAAGGCGTATGCCGGATATCCACCAGTAAAAAGATCATACTGATTTTTCCAGACTGATGAAGGTAATCTTCGATCATCTTACCCCACTGCGCTTTCACCTTCTCGTTGGCAGTGGCATAACCATATCCCGGCAGATCCACAAAATACATCTGCCCATTGATATTATAATAATTGATGGTCTGTGTCTTGCCGGGCGAAGAACTGGTGCGCGCCAGCGCCTTGCGGTTCATCAGGCCGTTGATCAGGGATGACTTTCCCACATTGCTCTTGCCCGCAAAAGCAACCTCCGGCAGTTTATTCTCCGGCAGTTTGCTGGTAATGCCGCATACCATCTCTAAATTTACATTCTTAATAACCATAATAATCCTCATTCCGGATATTTACACTGCAAAATTGTTACACAAAGGCGTAACCCGCCACATCCTCCATGGACTCTACCAGAATAATCTCAAGCCCCTCCTGGATCTCCGCATCGATTTCCGCCACATCCTTTTCATTTTCCTTCGGTACAAGGACTGTCTTTACCTGCGCCATTTTGGCTGCCAGCATCTTCTCCTTGAGACCGCCGATGGGAAGCACTCTGCCCCGCAGGGTAATCTCTCCTGTCATGGCCAGATCGGCCCGCACAGGTTTCTTGGTCACAGCTGACAAAAGCGCTGTCGCCATGGTAATCCCCGCAGAAGGGCCGTCCTTCGGCACAGCCCCCTCCGGAATATGAATATGAAAATCCGTCTCTTTATAAAACTGGGCGGAAATATGATGTTTGTCACTGACAGACCGCACATAACTGAGTGCCGTCCGTGCCGATTCCTTCATCACATCACCCATTTGACCAGTTAAGTCAATCTTTCCTTCACCCGGCATGATATTGACTTCTATCTGTAGTGTATCCCCGCCCACGCTGGTCCAGGCCAGACCTCTGACAATACCAATCTCCGGTTTCTCATTGATTGTATCCTGCCTGTACTTAGGTTTACCAAGATAGTGTTCCAGGTTGTCAGGTGTTACGTTGACCATTTCAGTCACCTTTCGCTGCCTGCGATTCAGAATCTCCCGTGCCTCCTTGCGGCAGACTGCTCCTATCTGGCGTTCCAGCCCACGTACCCCTGCCTCCCTGGTATAAAACCGCACGATATCTACAAGCGCCTCATCACTGAATGACAATTCTTCCTCTGTGATACCGTTCTTCACCAGTTCTTTCGCCACCAGATGCTCCCTGGCGATATGGAACTTTTCATTGGCCGTGTAACTGTTGATCTCAATAATCTCCATCCGGTCTAAGAGCGGCCTGGGAATTCCCTCCCTGCTGTTGGCCGTGGCAATAAAGAGCACTTCCGACAAATCCAGGGGAATCTCCACATAATGATCCCGAAACGCATGATTCTGCTCCCCGTCCAACACCTCCAAAAGGGCGGAAGAAGGATCCCCCTTATAATCATTGCCCAGTTTATCCACCTCATCCAGCAAGATCAAAGGATTCTTGACCCCCGCCTGCTTCAGTGCATTGGCAATGCGTCCCGGCATGGCCCCCACATAGGTCTTGCGGTGCCCGCGAATCTCTGCCTCATCCCGCACGCCGCCCAGACAGATGCGTACATACTTCTTGTGAAGTGCTTCCGCCACACTTTTGGCGATGGAAGTCTTGCCGGTACCCGGCGGTCCCAGCAAACAGATGATCTGGCTTTGTATCTTATTCTTTGACATCCCTGCCAGTGCCCGCACCGCCAGAAATTCCAGCATGCGTTCCTTCACCTTATCCAGCCCATAATGCTGTTCATTCAAAATCTTCTCCGCCAGCGCCATGTCATTGCTGTCTTTAGACGTCTTATCCCAGGGCAGTTCCAACATGGTCTCAATATAAGCCCGTTCTACTGCGCTCTCGGAACTGCTGCCGGATACATTCTTATACCTCGCAATCTCCTTGCGTATCTTCTCTTTGACTTCTTTGCCCGCCTTCAGTTTCTCTACTGCTGTCAGGAACTGGTCCACATCAGAATCCGTGTTGTTCTCGCCCAGTTCCTCCCGAATATACTGCATCTGTTCCCGCAGGATATAATCCCTCTGGTTCTTATCGATACGCTGTCTGATATCCTTGGCCAGTTCATTCTTGATACGGATTACTTCTACTTCCCGCATCATCATGGCTGTCAGCGCCTCGTACCGTTCCCGCACCGATATGGCGCTCAAAACCGTCTGTTTGTTCGCCGCAGAAAGGGGCAGATTGATCGTGATGGCATCCAGCAGTTCTCCCAAACTCATGGAATCTTCAATCTGATCCTCCACAGCCTTGCCAACCTTGGGAAAACATGCCCCATAGGCCGCCAGAACCTCCTTGACTGTTCTGGTCATTGCCTCATTTGAGGCCTCGTCAATATCTGACACCTCATCCTTTTCACATGACAACTGTGCCACATGATAACCTTCTATCTCAATAAAACTGTAAATCCTGGCCCTGGAGACACCCTCCACCAGCACCCGCAGGACATGGCCCGGCAGCTTACTGACCTGTTTGATCAATGTAACCGTGCCCACATCAAAGATATCCTCAAACCCGGGATTCTCCTGGGCAGCATCCTTCTGTGTCACCACCAGCAGCCTCTGATCCCCGATCATAGCCCGTTCCACAGACTCTATAGAATGATTTCTGCTCAAATCAAAATGAATTACCATACCCGGCAGGATCGTAAGACCCCGCAGCGCCACAGCCGGAAGCCCAAGATCCCCAGGGATTGGCAATGCCTCATTATATAGTTCCCTGCTATTTGTCTGATCCAAGTTATTCATACACATTCCTTCATATGTTCATAGTTTCACCCTATTACAAACGCCGCCCATATTCTGGCGGCGTTTGTAATATAAAAATATCTGGCAAAGTTCCTTCCGCTCATCCGAGTCTGCGAAGCAGATCTCGCAATCTTACTTACCGCTTTTCCGAGTTCGCGAAGCGAACCTCGCAAAGTTCCTTCCGCTTATCCGAGTCTGCGAAGCAGATCTCGCAATCGAGCTCCGCTCGATTTTTTATTCGGCCTGCAACAACCTGTCCCGGTAAGTTACACGGGGCTTCTGTGTGCCGTCCACCGATTCCTTTGTCAGAATACACTCCGCGATATTATCATTCGATGGAATCTCATACATGACATCCATCATGACTTTTTCCATAATGGAACGAAGGCCTCTGGCGCCAGTCTTTCTCTCGTAAGCCAGGCGGGCAATCTCTTCCACCGCATCCTCTTCCACGCTCAACTTCACCTCATCAAACTCAAACAATTTTTTATACTGTTTGATCAATGCGTTCTTGGGCTCTTTCAAAATCTGAATCAAAGCCGCCTGATCCAAACCTTCCAACGCCACTGTCACCGGCACACGACCGATGAACTCCGGAATCAGGCCAAATTTCATCAGATCCTGCGGCACCACTTCCTTCAGGATGGCCCCAATCTCCTTGCTGCTCTTCTCTGTGATCTGGGCATTGAAACCGATGGAATGTCTGTCAAGACGCTCCTCCACGATTTTCTCCAAACCGTCAAATGCCCCGCCGCAGATAAAGAGAATATTGGAAGTATCTATTTGCAGCATCTCCTGATGGGGATGCTTCCTGCCTCCCTGGGGCGGCACATTGGCCGTGGTCCCTTCAATGATCTTTAAAAGCGCCTGCTGTACGCCCTCACCGGATACATCCCTGGTGATGGAAACATTCTCGCTCTTCTTGGTAATCTTGTCAATCTCGTCAATGTAGATGATCCCATACTGTGCCCGGTCAATATCATAATCCGCCGCCTGAATCAGCTTTAAGAGGATATTTTCCACATCCTCGCCCACATACCCGGCCTCTGTCAGGGTGGTGGCATCCGCAATCGCAAAGGGCACATTGATGATCTTCGCCAATGTCTGCGCCAGATAGGTCTTACCGGAACCGGTGGGGCCTACCATGATGATATTACTCTTTTGCAGTTCCACCTCATCATCGTCTTTGGGCGCCATAACTCTTTTATAATGATTATAAACGGACACGGCCATCACTTTCTTGGCCTCCTCCTGTCCGATCACATAATCATCGAGGAATTTCTTGATCTGTGCCGGCTTCAAGAGATTGATCTCCATCTCTTCCACTTCCGGTTCTTCCTCATATTCCTCCTCAATGATGTCAGCGCAGATGTCCACACATTCATCACAGATATATACACCCGCCGGACCAGCAATCATCTTTCTGACCTGATCCTGCGTCTTATTGCAAAAAGAACATCTCACTCTGTCATCAGAATTCTTTCCCGCCATTTTAGTTGTCCATGCCTTTCTACTTATACTGAAATCAATTACTCTTTATTCTCGGTGCTGGCATGACTGGTGATGATGCGGTCAATCAGACCATAGGAAAGAGCCTCCTCGGCGCTCTTCCAGTTGTCTCTCTCTGTATCTGCCATAATCACTTCAAAGTCCTGCCCCGTATTCTGCGCCATGATCCTTGCCATTTTTTCCTTGGTAGCCAGAATGTGTTTGGCTGTAATCTCAATTTCCGTGGCCTGCCCCTGGGCACCGCCTGCCGGCTGATGAATCATAATCTCCGCATTGGGAAGCGCCATTCTCTTACCTTTGGTACCGCCCGCAAGCAGGAAAGCTCCCATGCTGGCTGCCATACCGATACATACGGTTGACACATCACACTTGATAAACTGCATGGTATCATAAATCGCCATACCGGCTGTGATCACACCGCCGGGACTGTTGATATACAGGCTGATATCCTTCTCCGGATCCTCTGACTCCAGGAACAGAAGCTGTGCCACGATCACACTGGCACTGGCATCATTCACTTCCTCGCCCAGAAAGATAATCCTCTCTTTTAAGAGCCTTGAATAAATATCGTAAGAGCGTTCTCCTTTAGATGTCTGTTCAATGACATAAGGTATTAAAGCCATAATTTCTCCTCCATTCAGTATAAGGTGGTAAATCTTATTGCATCAGATTATACCACCTTAAATTTTATTTTGCCTTGCTTTCCTTCGCATTATCCGTAATAAACTCAGCCGCTTTTCTGACCGCCAGATCCTGCATGATATTTTTCTTCTCGCGCTCGCCCATGAGATCTTTCACCTTGGCAACCTCCATCTGGTATACCTCTGCCATGGTCTCGAGTTCTTTTTCGTAATCTTCCCCTGTCACTTCAATGTTCTCAGCCTTCACTACTGCCTCGAGCACCAGTCTGGATTTGATTCTCTCCAAAGCCTGCGGTTTTACCTGCTCTACCATCTTCTGGTAGTTGGTACCCGTAAACTGGAAATACTGCTCCATGGAAAGTCCCTGCATGGTGATACGCTGTGCGAACTCATCCACCATCTGTCTCTGCTGGCTTTCTAACATCGGCTCAGGAATATCCATCTCGGACTCCTCCACCACCGCCTTGATGGCCGCATCTTCCTTAGCATTCTTCGCGTCTTTCTCTTTCTTCTCCGTCAGGTTCTTCTTCAAATCCTCACGGTACTCGGCCATGGTCTCAAACTCAGACACTTCGCTGGCAAACTCGTCATCCAGTTCAGGAAGTTCCTTCTCTTTGATCTCCTTGACCGTGCACTTAAAGACCGCTTCTTTACCCTGCAAGTTTTCCGCCTGATAATCCTCCGGGAAAGTTACCTTCACTTCCACTTCCTTACCGATCTCGGCACCCACAAGCTGTTCCTCGAATCCCGGAATGAAAGCACCGGAGCCAATGGTCAGCGGATAGTCCTCACCCTTGCCGCCTTCAAATGCCTCTCCATCCACGAATCCCTCAAAGTCCAGCTTGGTCATATCACCATCTTTTACCGGGCGGTCTTCTACCGCGATCGTTCTGGCATTGTTCTCGCGCTCTCTGTTGATCTCCTCATCAATCTCCTCATCCGTCACTTCCGTGTCAATCTTATCGACTTTCACGCCCTTATACTTGCCCAGTTTTACTTCTGGCTTCAGGGCAACGGTTGCTGTAAAGATAAAAGGCTTGCCTGCCTCAATCTGTACCACCTCAATCTTCGGAGAAGACACAATATCCTCCTCGCACTCATCCAGCGCCTTATCGTAAGCGTCCGGGATCAGCTCATTGGCCGCATCCTCATAAAACACCTCTTTGCCGTACATTTTCTCCACCATCTGGCGGGGAACCTTACCCTTTCTGAATCCCGGGATGCTGATCTTATTCTTCTGCTTCTGATAAGCCTTCTCAATCGCTTTTTCCAGTTCATCCGCGCCCGCTTCAATGGTAAGTTTCGCCATGTTCTTTTCCAGTTTCTCCACCTGTAAACTCATTCCAGTAAGTTCCTCCTTCAATTCCTCTGCAACATATATCTTCTTAATTAAAACGTCTATTCCCGTACCCTCTCACGGCACATGACGTTTCCAGCCACAGTCATCGAGATATTATAGCATATAGCCGTGGAAAATACTAGCTTTTTTTATATTTGTATTTCTGTACCCTGCCTGCTGGTTACTTTTCACACTTTCGCCAAGATACCAGCCTGAACGGATAGCAAATTCTTAAGGAAGCTCTGGAATAGCGCCGGCACTTAGCGAGGTCATGAGTTGCTACGCAACTCAACGAGCTTAGTGTCCGTTGCGCTATGAAAGGAACGCAAGTGTGCTGACGAAGAATTTTCTATCTGTTCAGGCGTCACTCCTCCTGTCTCTCCGACAACAACTGCATCGGCTCCCGCTTCAGGCTCCTGTTCATCTTCACCCAGGCGATCCCCACACCTGCCGCCACAATAAACAGGGTGTTCCAGACAGCCGGCATCTGAGCATCCGCCGCTTCTTCTACCAAAATCTCATTGTCCGTGTTGGTCAATCCAACCGTATAAGTTGTCTCATAATAGCACTCTCCGGCATGAATCACAGAAACCCGGTCTGCAATCTTCACGCCCGCCACAGAACCCAGGATGGCTCCGATCAGCACCAGCAGGGCAAATCCTGATATCATGGACCACCGGCACCTGGCCGCCCGCATGCCAAGAGACCGCTCAATCGCCGTCCGCTGGGCCTGTTTCGTAATAAACAGATGACTGAAGAAAAACAGCAAAAGCACTGTCAATACCACACCCGCCGCAAACAGGCACAGGGAAATCTTCTTCATATTATCAATGCCCGCCTTCAACTGGGAATATCCCATATCATAAAAAGTAATCTCCAGCTTATCCGTCCCGTACCCCGCCCAGCCTCTTAAGAATTCGTCAATACTGCCATTGGGAATCTGGAAGGAGGAAGTCGCGTCTGTCATCGGCCCGCTTGCCAGGAGGTTTTTCCCATCCCGTGCCTCGATGGATTCCATGGGCACGATCAACTCGTCCGCACCCGGATCAAAAATACTGTCCTCATAGCTGATCGTCACATCATAGATGCCCACCACTTCATATTCAGACGTCTCAAATACCTGGAGCGGTTCTCCCTCCGTATCCACCAGACCACTGTAAAAGCCAATCGATCCGTCCAGCCAGAATTTTCTTCCTGCATTGACGCGGGCATCCGTATAAAGAAGCTGCACCTTCACCCGATCGCCGAGAGACAGCCCGTTATTCTCCATAAATTTTCTGGGCGCCAGACATACCTTACTGCCGGAAGCATACTCCTCCTCACTGATGTCCCGTCCCTCACTGATATAAGCCTGCCCATTATAAAAGGGCATCAGCAGACAGGTCTTATTGGTTCCGGTCACTGGCTGGCACTGCCTCCAGATTCCCTCTGATTGCGCAAGATTCAGAAGCCTTTGTCCTGCATCCGTCTCATAAAAACCATCAGTAACTTCAAAGATTTCCTGTCCGCCCCGGAATGCATCCTCTGGCAGACTTCCATCGGGCATACGCAGGCCTGTTCCCAGAGAACCCGGTATATATTCCAGGCCAATGTGTACTTCATTCTTTGATTTCATCAATTCATCATACATACTGCCATGTATGTACAAATAAGAGTTCAGTATCGCAACATAGGTCTTGTCCTTATACAGCATCTTGGGATTCGGATTCATGTGATCACAAAAGTTATCCACCACACCTTCCATCCTCTGGTCCCCGCCAATCACCTTTGTGATCTGAATCTTCACCGATTCATCAGGCATACAATCCTCCATGGGCTTAAATTCCGCTATCAGAGCACCTTTTGACAATGCAGACGGATTCAAGCTCACATTGTACATCAGGTACTCCGGCCCGTAAGAAATATAGAAAGCCCTCTGTTCCGGCCCCGCAATATACTCCGCCTCCTTAAAGAGCATATTCTCCGGCGTATAGTAGGAACTATACTGCGCATATTTTCTCACATCATAGTCCTTGGTCTCCGCATTCCATTCCAATGTCTGCTCAAAAGAGTCCGGAATCTGCCGCACCGTCCCGATGGTCATGAAGCGATCCTCATACTGTGTCATGGTCCTGTTCCCTTTCAGCCAGATACAGGTGCCCAGCGTCAGAAGAAGCGCCGCAACGACCATTAAAACCAGAAAAAGCGCCGTCCGCACCGGTGTGCGCATCATCTGTTTCAAGCTGTTTTTCATTCGCACACCACCTCCAATGCACCATCTAACATGCCATAGACCACATCCGCCGCCTCGGCTACCTTTTCATTGTGGGTGACTACGATCACCGCATAATTCTCTTCATGAGCCAGCTTACAGAGCAGGTCCACGATCACTTTTTCATTCTGGCTGTCCAGATTACCGGTGGGCTCATCCGCTAAGAGGATCTGTCCGCCGGAGGCCATGGCCCTGGCGATTGCCACCCTCTGCTGCTCTCCGCCGCTGATCATATTGGGCATTTTCCCGTACAGACTGTCCGGCAGTCCCACCTTGCCAAGAAATTCCTGGGCCCGTTCTTTTGCCTCTTTCTTAGACACATGCTGTAACTGCATGGGAAACATCACGTTTTCCAACACCGTCAGAAGCGGGAAGAGATGGAATGCCTGATAGATCACGGAAGCCCGGTTCATCCGATAGCTGTCCCTGTCGATCTCCCGGATATCCTTGCCATCTATGTACAGATTTCCCTCCGTAGGCACATCCAATCCCGCCAGAAGGGAAAGAAACGTACTCTTTCCACTGCCGGACTTGCCGGTAATCGCATACACTCTGCCCTGTTCAAAAGAACAGCTTACCTCCGTGAGCGCCTTTGTTTTCTGATATTTAGACTGATAAATATACCCTACTTTTTCTGCTTCTATTATTTTACTCATATTTTCCCCCATTTCTATATCTATACTTGTCCGTCCAGCCGCCTTTGCAGCCACTCTCTGACAACTGCCCGCTCAATGCTGCGTGGACAGAAGATACACCACGCTCTCCCTGCTCATCCGTCCATATGCCGCCGCTGCCCCGATCAGATACGCAGTCACAATCACACCGTTCACTGCCGCCATCATGGAAACCGCCGGTGCTGACAGGGCCATCACCAAATCCCGCGCCGTCAGCACGATTACCAGATTTCCCACAAGATTTCCTAAAAGAACTAACAACATCTGCTCCGTCAGAAACAACAGTGACGCCTTGCCCTTTCCTACCCCCTGTAATCTCAGCAGGGCAAATTCATCCCTCCTGCTGTTGCCGGAAAGGTAACTGACCACATAACCGATCATCAGCACCAGGACGCACACCACCGGAAAAAAGGATTGCAGCAATTCTATGACCCTTCTTAAGTTGGTAGCGCTTTCAATGAAATTGGCATCCCGGACCATCAGGGCACATCCCGGATAGGATTCCATCGCTTCCGATGATATTTCCAGCAATCCGATCTCCTGCATCTCTTCTTTAAAAGTCCCCAGATTCAGTGGATCCTTCACATAAAATGACACCGTATCTGCAAAGAAAGGAAGTTCAAACTGCGCGAAAATATTCTGCGCGGTCTTAGCCGGCAGCACCACATCCGTATCGATTGCATTCGTTTTGCCTGCAATATCCTCCATGGTTCCCACAATCTCGACTTCCACAGTCCCTCCCATGGGATGTATCTCCAATTTGTGGAATTCACTGGAGGCATCATAGTAATAACATTTTAATACAATCTGATCTCCAACCTCCCAGCCGCGTTTACGAAGCACCTTTTCATTGACAATGCACTCCATCCTGTCGGAGGCAAAAAAATCATCCACCAGTTCTGGCTCCATACTGATCATATCATTGGTCAGTTCCCCCACAGCCTTCGCATTGTTGGCCCCCACAACATACAGTTGCAGATACTTGGAATATTCCGCCTCTTTAAAATCGCCTTCACCCGCCATCATCACCGTCATGTAGGACAAGTCTTTTACCTGATCGGACTGTTCCAGGGCGTCCACGATCCGTTTTGGTGTAAACAGCCCGTTCACCAAAGTCCCGCTCAGATTGGAAATCTGACAGTATATGGGCACATTCTCCGCCAGATCCGCAAGCTGATCCTGGTAACTGCGGATATTCCCAAAATACAGATGCAAGAGCAGTACCAGCATAATGCTGATTCCCACCGTGACCAGATTTGCAATCTTTCTTTTTTTCATGCTGTACAACACATAATGAAACATCTCATTCCCCCTCACTCATGACACATCCAATTTGCCATCCATCGCCAAACTGTTTATTTGTGAATATTTTAGCACACATGGTACAAATTATCTACCATTTTAGTTATTACAGGTTTCTTTAGACAGAAAGACAACCCGCCTGCCCTGTGGCAAACGGGTTGTCCTTCTAAGTCATAATAGCTTACTTCATCTGCTCTTCCTGGCTCTTGATCATTCTACGAACCATCTCACCGCCGATAG
>CAMNXA010000017.1 GCA_946566685.1 uncultured Lachnospiraceae bacterium | reverse complement strand
GCGTTCCCCTGTTGATAGCCATTTCCCTGCTGGTATGCGTTCCCCTGTTGATAGCTATTCCCCTGTTGGTAGGTATTGCCCTGTTGATAGCCATTACCCTGTTGATAAAAATTTCCTTGCGGATAAGCATTACCCTGCTGTGAAAAATTCCCCTGCTGATCGGAATTTACATTCGTCTGCTGGTTGTAATCATTGTCCATTTTTTCCTCCATTCCCCAATTAAAGATTTAGGCACAAACAGTTAATCGCATCTGCTTTTTATAAATATTTTATAATATATTGCATTTTTATGCAATCATAAAACGGATACATTTAAAAACGACCAAGTTATGTGTACCCGTAAACAGTATCATGCAATTCTAGAAATGATACATTTCCCGACATATACGCTTACCGGAATCTGTTTTGAAGATTTCCCTATATGCATGTTCTATCGCCTGCTCTGATAATCGGTCTTCGTATAGATTTACAAGGAAATCTGCTTCCACGAGGATTTGATAGTCAATACCATCTATCGCATCATATGTATGATGATGGGCGATGAGATATTGGACCCTCTCAGACACCCGGTCTTCAAATTGCAGCTTTGCCAGGAGCCTTTTGGCAATGGCAGGGCCCTCCTTTTCCTGAAGTTTGCCATTACATTCGCCATATTTTTCTTCACAATAATGAATCCCAATATCATGCGTTAAAGCCGCAGCCTCCAGAATGAACAGGGTATCTGCATCAACATTCTCCAGTTCAGCAATCAGTTTTGCATAGCTATGAACCTTACAAAAATGCTGTATTCTTTTTGCGTCCCCACTATATAACATTATCATTTCAAAATGTAATTTATTTATCATCCCATCATTCTCCTACCTGGTAATCAGAAATTTTTGAACTATATTATGGAAGCTTATTGTGTTAATTATAATCAAAAGCAAAAGTTCCTCTCTTCCTACAGTTTCCTTGCAAGCTGGGATTTATCCATTTTCCATAATCAATTCTTGGCACTTCCATTCTTCACCCAGAATACAATATGTCTCTATCACATCAAGAACTGTATCGCTAAAACCAACAGCTTTATAACAATAATAAGCTGGAAGATTATTCTCGAAAACGCCCAATGATGCTTTTTTTGCCCCATATATTTCAAATACAAATTTTAAACCCAGCCGGAGCATAGCCTTTCCATAGCCTTTTCCTCTCTTGTGAGGATTTACAATTACAAATCCAAAACGTAATTCATCCAATGATTCATCAGGGTTCCTTAATGTAAAAAAGCCAACGATTCCTGTTTCATCAAATGCAGTAAACGGCATTAGAGATTCAACAAAACAAAATTCCTTTTGTGTTATCGGATAATTACCGAGTATACCTGCTGTCCATTGATAAAATAGTTTTTCATCTTGACACCACGATAATATTGTATCTGCATCCGAAGCTTTATATGGTCTTATTCTAATCATAGATTTTTCCTCGCAAATTTGAATTTTACCGCACAGTAAACTTCATCAAATCAATAAAATAACTATACTATTCTCTTCCCACCAAAAGCGTGAATTGTTCTCGTTCCTTGGGTAACTCTGCCATGATGAGGAATCCCCTTTGGTATCAGAAGTTCATCTCCGGAATGTAATATATGTTCTTTTTCATCAAATATCTCTACATACTCCCCGGAAACACAAAATACATATTCATCAAATTCATGGACATTCTCTTTGGAATCTCTATCAGAATAGTATGTCCAAAAGCAAATTTGACTTCCATCTGCACCTTCGTAGTAATACCCGTCAATGTCCGGCGTATTTTGCTGGGTGCTGTCAATGTGATTCAATTGATTCTTCATAAAATCCGGAAACTCTTTCACAGTAAGTCCTCCTTCCCAAACTGGAATTTATCTATTCATCAATTCAAGAGTTTTTTCAAATGAAATACATTCTGCGTATCTTCCATTCCACATGAACTCATTATAATATCTATAAGATTTTTCTGCTGTCATATACGCATTATCAAGCGTACTGTTTGTATTTGCTGGAACAATCATTTTAAGTCCATGCTCAAAACCACATTTCACTGTTGCATCTATGCAATAATCTGTTTGTAGCCCTACAATAATAATTGTATCTTCATTTTTTTCATGTAGGTAGTCCAACAACCCCGTACCTTTGAAAGCACTGTTTACATTTTTATCAAAAACACGCTCATTTGGCATTGGCTGAAATTCTTCGTATATTTCATAGCCTAATGCACCTTTCGTTAATTTCTGTCCAGCACCATCATCATGTCTAACATAAATAACTTCTATACTATTATTGCGCGCCTCTTTGATTAGTGTTTTAATACGATATACAAAAATCTCAAATTCATATAATTCATTAGTCATAATTAAATTTTGAGTATCAACAATCAACAATATCATTCTATTATCTCCCAAATTCCGGTTTATCTCCTAATTATATCACAAAACCAACTCCCATGCATAAAGCATCCACGCCCTACGCAGAACTATATTCACAAGAATCCGCTCAGAAGTGTCTCCAATGGGAGCCACATTTGGACAAAAAAAGGGGAAACGCCGCATCCATCAGCATTTCCGCACTCTTAAAGGCAATAGCGAGAGGGGGACTTGAACCCTCGACACTACGGGTATGAACCGTATGCTCTAGCCAGCTGAGCTATCTCGCCATATATGATATTGAATGGGGCCTATAGGGCTCGAACCTATGACCCTCTGCTTGTAAGGCAGATGCTCTCCCAGCTGAGCTAAGACCCCATATCAGCGGGTTATTTTCACAACCCGCTTTGCTAGTATACAATTTATTGCCACTGCTTGTCAAGTGTTTTGTAGGAAATTTTTCACATCCTGTCAGGTGCTTCGAAACCAAGCAGGTCAATACAGACTTCCAGGACTTCCTTAGTCAATTTCAACAGAGCAATCCAGCCCGATTTTTTCTGCTCGTCAGTCTCTGTCAAAATCTTCGTCTCATGATAGAACCTGTTAAAGGCATTGGCCAGATCATAGATATAAGCACATATCCTGTGGGGCGCAATCTCCTCAAAGGAAAGTTCCATCATTCCATGGAACTTGGTCAGTTCCAGCATCAGGGCTTTTTCGGATGGATTCAGAGCTTCATTAATGACCACATCAGTCAATTTTCTGCCCTGTTCCTCATACTTACTTAAGATTGACTTAATCCGTACAATCGTGTAGAGAATATATGGCCCCGTATCGCCCTCAAAGGAAGTAAAGCGATCCATATCAAAGATATAATCTTTGGACGCCTGGTTGGAGAGGTCACCGTATTTGATCGCCGCAAGTCCCACAACCCTGGCTGTCTCCTGCGCTTCCCCGTCATCCACCTGATACCCCTTTGTCTGGGCATTGTCGTGAATCTTACGGATCATCTCCTCATTAATCTCACGTATCAGATTCTCCAGGCGCATAACGCCGCCTTCCCTGGTCTTGAACGGTTTACCGTCCTTACCGTTCATGGTGCCAAAGCCAATGTGAACAAGCTGTGTCTCAGGCTTCACCAGTCCCGTTTTTCTCGCGCAGCGGAACACCTGTTCAAAATACAGATCCTGCCTCTTATCGGTCAGATAAATCATCTTATCCGGATCGTAACTGGCCACCCTGTCTTTTATGGTTGCCAAGTCTGTGGTATTGTATAAAGACGCACCGTCAGACTTTAAAATCATACAGGGCGGTATCTCCTTGGTGTCCGTCTCTTCTTTCACATCCACCACCCAGGCGCCCTCGCTCTCATAGGCGAAACCGTCCTGTTTCATCTTATCCACCATGGCAGGAATCATATCATGAACGTCAGATTCCCCTTTCCAGAGATCAAAAGATACCTGTAGGTTATCGTAATTTTTCTTTAAATCAGCCACAGAAACGTTAATGATCTGCTGCCAAAGGGCCCGATAGCCGCGCACGCCGTTTTGTAATTTAAAGGTAGCCTCCATAGCCGCCGCCTTATAGGCCGCATCCTCTTTGGATTTGGCGCTGGCCGTTGGGTATATCTCTTCCAGTTCCGAAATGGTAAAGGGCGCCTCCTGCGGATACTCTCCCGTATAATCCTCCTCGAAATAGACCAGATCCGGCTTTCTTGCCTGAAGTTCGGTAATGATCAGCCCCATCTGCAGCCCCCAGTCGCCCAGATGAATATCTCCTGTCACATCATGGCCCGCATAGCGGCAGATTCTCTTAATACTCTCCCCGATGATAGCCGAGCGCAGATGACCCACATGAAGGGGCTTGGCCACATTGGGTCCGCCATAGTCCAGAATGATCTTCTGGGGCTTCTCAGGCATGGTGAGTCCAAACTTCTCCGACTGTTCCATCTCATTCAAGTATGTCTTCAGGAAATCTTCCCTTATCTTAAGATTCAAAAATCCCGGCGCCACGGCGCTCACTTCACTAAAGACTTCACTGTTTTCCAATTTCTGCGCCACATCCTGGGCAATCATGAGCGGCGCTTTGTGATATCTCTTCGCCCCCGCCATAGCGCCGTTGCACTGAAATTCACAAAGATCAGGGCGATTGGACAGCGTAACTTTGCCCAGTTCCGCGTCATATCCTGCCGCCTCAAAGGCCGCCATCATTTTGTCTGATATCTGGTCTAATATTTTCTGCATGTCTTGTTACCTTTCCTGTTACTTTTATCATTGTACCGTTTTTCAACTAAAAGTCAACTCAAACCGTCAATTTTACTCTGCTTCTGTCTCTCCCGCTCCATACGGGAATATACACACCCGCAATAATCCTGACGATACAGGTGATATTCTTTAGACAGTTCAATAGAGCGCTTGTAACCGTTTCTTTTCTTAAAATCAGAAGGAAGAAACGCCACACCATATTCTTCTCCCAGCCGCTCTCCGATCTCGTTAAGTTTATCTGCATTTTTCAGGGGGCTGATGGTGAGGGTCGTGGTAAAGTAATCAAACTGTAATTCTTTGGCCACTCTCGCGCTCTCCCGAAGACGCAGTTCATAGCATCGAAAACACCGCTCACCGCCTTCCGGACACTGTTCCAAGCCTCTGGCAATCTCGTAAAAATCGGCTGAATCGTAATCTCCTTCAATCATTTTAATTCTGGCACACCTCTGCGTATTCAGCGCCACAATCAGCCGCTTCTCCTCCGCCACCCGTTTGCGGTATTCCACATCTTCCGTGATATTTGGATTATAATAAAACACGGTCAGATCAAAATAGTCCCGCAAATATTCCAGACAATAACTGCTACAGGGCGCACAGCAGGCATGCAAAAGGAGTCTCGGCATCTGCACACCCGCTCCCTCTGTCTCGTTTGCCGCTTGCCGTGCCACCAACTTTTCTATGATCTTATCCAGTTCTTTCTGATAATTTCTAACCGCATTCACACAGATGTCCTCTTAATCCACTCTTTTTGCAGGTTTTGCTGTGCTCCTCATCCGCCCCTGACCACACTCACTGTCTATAGATATCGTTTTCCTTCTGCTCTTTATGGCGCTTTGCCTGATTACGCCACTTCCTGATATGCTTGGGTCTGAGATTACTGATAAGCACCACAAACCAGAAAACATCAAATAAAATTCCCAGCGGCGGAACCTTAATCGTCAAAAATACACAGACAGCCGTCATCAAAATCCCTAACACAATCAAAACCGGAACCACCACCCGGTAATCGTCTGTCGTGTAAACCATGCCGACCTGTGTTCCCTTGATCATCTGTGGGGTTTTCCTTCTCTGCCCCACCGGAAGTCTTCTGTAATAGGCATTGGCCTTCCAGCCGTCCTCTTTCGTTATCTTATAGGTATATTTGCGAGAATGTATCGCCCCGCTGTCATCCTCCCAGTCCACTCCCCGGGAATCAGGCGTACTGCCCCGCACCTCTTTGGGCGGATGTATCTGATCATCTGTTTTATAAGTCCATTGTTCTTCCATACTTTTCCCTCACCTTATCTTCCACGTCTCGCAATCGTAGCTACATCAATCAATGTCATCTCCCCCTGGGATGCCGCATTCTCCAGACTGGTAACCAGCGCCGTTGCCGTATCCATGGCCGTGATACAATTGACACCCGTCTCAATGGCGGTACGCCTGATCAGGAAACCATCCCTGTTCTTATCCCGCCCCTGCGTGGGGGTATCGATGACCAGATCGATCCGGTGTCCTAAGATCAGATCCATGACCGTGGGTGACTCCTGCCTGATCTTATTGACCTTACGGGCCTTTATGCCGGCATCGTTCAGCGCTTTGGCCGTACTCCGGGTGGCATATATGATATATCCCAGCTTTTCAAAGCGTCTGGCCACTTCTATGGCTTCCCCTTTATCGGCATCTTTGACGGTAATGATCATCTGTTTGTGTTTCGGCAGATTGACCCCTGCGCCAAGGAACGCTTTATAAAGCGCCTCATTAAAGGTTCTGGCAATCCCCAGACACTCTCCGGTGGACTTCATCTCCGGCCCTAAACTGATCTCCGCACCACGGATTTTCTCAAAGGAAAATACCGGCATCTTGATGGCATAATAATCCGCCGCAGGCTGTAATCCGGGCTCGTATCCCAAATCCCTGATTTTCTTTCCAATAATAACATCCGTTGCCAAATCCACAATCGGGATTCCTGTCACCTTGCTGATATAGGGCACGGTACGGGAAGACCGGGGATTGACCTCGATCACATACACCTCATCCTCCACCGCAATAAACTGGATATTGATCAGACCAATCACATGCAGGGCTCTGGCCAGTCTTCTGGAGTACTCCGCGATGGTCTCCTTGACCTTCTCGCTGACTGTGGGCGCAGGATAGACGGAAATACTGTCGCCGGAATGTACGCCCGTGCGCTCGATGTGCTCCATAATGCCCGGAATCAGGATATCCGTGCCGTCACAGACCGCGTCCACTTCCAGTTCCTTCCCCTGCAAATATTTATCTACCAGAATCGGGTGATCCTGCTCATAGCGGTTGATGACTGCCATAAACTCTTCAATCTCCTCATCGGAAATGGCAATCTGCATCCCCTGGCCGCCCAACACATAAGAAGGCCGCACCAGTACCGGATATCCCAGTCTGTTCGCCACTTCCTTGGCCTGTTCGGCAGTGTAGACCGTGCCGCCCGCCGCTCTCGGTATCTCGGTTTCTTCCAGTATTTTATCAAAAAGTTCCCGATCCTCTGCGGCATCCACGTCCTCCGCCCTGGTACCCAGGATCGGCACGCCCATCTTCATCAGGCTCTCCGTCAGCTTGATGGCTGTCTGACCGCCAAACTGCACCACAGCACCGTCCGGTTTCTCCACATTGACGATGTTCTCCACATCTTCCGGGGTCAGAGGCTCAAAATACAGCTTATCCGCAATATCGAAGTCGGTGCTGACCGTCTCAGGGTTATTGTTGATGATGATCGTTTCATATCCCGCTTTGGCAAAGGCCCAGGTGGCGTGTACGGAACAATAGTCGAACTCGATCCCCTGTCCGATCCGGATGGGGCCGGAACCCAAGACCAGCACTTTTTTCTTCGGATGGGACTCCACCACCTCTGTCTCGGAACCGAATACGGAGTAATAGTAAGGCGTGGAAGCCGCGAACTCCGCCGCACAGGTATCCACCATCTTAAAGGCCGCCACAATCCCATTCTCATAGCGCATCTTTTTGATCTCATCCTCACCTTTCCCTGTGAGTCTTGCAATCACATTGTCAGGAAATTCCAGCCTCTTGGCCTCCTTTAAGAGTTCCACCGTGAGCGGCCCCTGCTCCAGCGCCGCTTCCATCTCCGTGAGAATGGCAATCTTATCGATAAACCAAATATCTACCATGGTAATCTTATGGATGGTCTCATAGTCAATTCCCTTGCGGATGGCCTCGGCAATGATATAAATCCGCTGATCATCCACAATCTCCAGACGCTCCAGCAATTCTTCTTTGGAAAGTTCCGTGAAATCATAACTGCGCAGGCAGTCCACATGCTGTTCCAGGGAACGGATGGCTTTCATCAGCGCCCCCTCAAAGTTATTGCCGATACTCATGACCTCGCCGGTGGCTTTCATCTGAGTCGTCAGGGTACGTTTTGCCGTGATAAATTTATCAAAAGGCAGTCTCGGAATCTTCACCACACAATAGTCCAGTGTGGGTTCAAAGCTGGCGTAAGTCTTGCCGGTAATGGCGTTCTTGATCTCATCCAGGGTATACCCCAGCGCAATCTTGGCCGCCACCTTGGCAATCGGATAACCGGTAGCCTTGCTGGCCAGGGCAGAAGAACGGCTCACACGGGGATTGACCTCGATCACACAATATTCAAAACTGGTGGGATGCAGGGCAAACTGCACGTTACAGCCGCCGGTAATCCCCAGTTCATTGATGATATTGAGGGCAGAACTTCGAAGCATCTGGTATTCCTTATCCCCCAGCGTCTGGGAAGGCGCCACCACAATACTGTCCCCGGTATGCACCCCCACCGGATCGATGTTTTCCATGTTACAGACCGTGATACAGTTGCCGGCTCCGTCCCGCATCACTTCATACTCAATCTCTTTCCAGCCCGCAATACAGCGCTCCACCAGCACCTGTCCCACTCGGGAAAGGCGCAGGCCGTTGGCCAGGATTTCTTCCAGCTGCACCTGATCATGCGCGATGCCGCCGCCGGAACCGCCCAGGGTATAAGCCGGACGCAGCACCACCGGATAACCAATCTTGCTGGCAAAAGCCACACCATCCTCGATATTCTCCACCACCAGGGAAGGCGCACAGGGCTCCCCTATCTTTTCCATGGTCTCCTTAAATTCCAGACGATCCTCCGCCTTACGGATCGTCCCTGCTGTAGTGCCCAGAAGCGTCACTCCATGCTCTCTTAAGAAACCGGACTCATCCAACTCCATCCCCAGATTAAGGCCGGCCTGCCCTCCCATATTCGGAAGCAGGGAATCCGGTTTCTCTTTTAAAATAATCTGTTCAAGCACTTTGGCCGTCAAAGGCTCAATATATACTTTATCTGCGATATCGCCGTCCGTCATGATGGTCGCCGGATTGGAGTTCACCAGAATAACTTCCATGCCCTCTTCCTTCAAAGACCGGCATGCCTGGGTCCCCGCATAATCAAACTCCGCCGCCTGCCCGATCACAATCGGCCCGGAACCAATCACCAATACTCTTTTTACATTTGGATTCTTAGGCATGGCACACTTCCTCCTCCCGCATCATCTTTATAAACCGGTCAAACAAATACGAGGAATCCTGCGGTCCCGGACATGCCTCCGGATGGAACTGCACCGTAAAGATATTCTTGCCGGTGTAGGAAAGTCCCTCATTGGTGCCGTCATTGACATTGACAAACGCAGGCACCGCCACCTTCGGATCCAGCTTCTCCATATCCACCACATAACCGTGGTTCTGGGAGGAAATGTACACTCTGCCGGTCTGAAGATCTTTCACCGGATGGTTTCCGCCTCGGTGCCCGTATTTCATCTTAAAAGTATCCGCCCCGGTGGCTAAGGCCATCAGCTGATGTCCCAGACAGATGGCAAAAATCGGTACATCCGCCTCATAAAGTTTACGGATTTCTTCTATAATAGAAGTACACTCCTTGGGATCTCCCGGCCCGTTACTGAGCATAATGCCATCCGGCTCATCCGCAAGGATTTCCGCCGCCGCAGTCCATGCCGGATAGACTGTCACCTCACAGCCTCTGGCCGCCAGGGACTTTGCGATATTATCCTTGGCGCCAAGGTCTAAGAGCGCCACCCGCAGTCCTTTGCCGTTTAATTCTCTCACAAGACTTGGCTTCTTCTCCCGGATCCCTGCCGCATAGTCCTCCCTGCAAAAAACACTGCTTCCTGAAAGCGGCCCGTTCTCCGTCAGTTCCTGTGTCCCTGACAGCGTATACTTCTCTGTACAGCTGACACGCTCCACCACCTTGCCTGTTGTATATGATTTTAACTTGGGAATGATTTCGTCCAGATGATAGTTCTCGTTAGTCGTGATCATACCGTTCATGGTACCCTTTTCACGAAGAATCCTTGTAAGAGCCCTGGTATCGATTCCGGCGATGCCCGGCACACCATTCTGCTCCAGAAATTGTTGAATTGTAATGTCACATCTGAAATTACTGGGAACCCTGCTTAGTTCCCGCACAATGAAACCGTCCGGCCAGGGCCGCTTCGATTCCATGTCGTCCATACATATGCCGTAATTGCCGATCAACGGATAAGTCATACACACGGCCTGCCCGGCGTAGGATGGATCCGTCAGCACTTCCAGATAACCCGCCATGGACGTATTAAAAACGATCTCACTGATTACTTCTTTCCTGGCCCCGATGTGAATCCCTTCAAACACCGTGCCGTCTTCCAAAATCAAGAATGCTTTCATCTTATGACCTTGTCCCTTCTGCTGATGCAATTTACTCCCCCGGAATTTATATCCCAACTCCATAATCGATTAATTATAGCATAAGCAGAATACGGCTTCAACCGGAAATCTTGTAAAACATCAGCCTAAAACATCTTCTACCCCGGCCACTTCCCGATCAGACATCTAAAACTATTTCAAGCCCTCCATAAATCCCCACTGGCACATGTTCCCGGAAAGAATACTTCTCTTCCAGTCCTTTCTCAAAATCATATACCTCGACAATCCCCTGGCCCGGATCAACAATCCAATACTCCCGCACACCTGCTGTCCGATATTTAAATAACTTAATTTTCCGATCCATCTTCTCACTGGTCGGTGACAGAATCTCTATGATCCAGTCAGGAGCGCCATGACAGCCCTTTGTATCCAATTTGTTCTGGTCACACACGATAAAGATATCCGGCTCCACGTAATTACGCTCATCATCATTGATATACACAGCCAGAGGCGCCAAGTTTATTTCACAGCCGCCACCTTTTTCATCAATATAGTCAGCAATGATTCTGTATAATTTCCCAAGAATCTGCTGGTGTATACGTTCCGGGCTCGCCATCATATATATCTGCCCGTCAATTAGTTCTGCCCGCTGTCCTGCCGGCAGCGCCTCGATATCCCTGACTGTGCAGTCACTTCCAACCTTTTCATTCATCTTCTCTCTACCCCCGGAGTAAATTCCTATGGAATTAACTCCTCGAGTTTCGCTCCGCGAACTCGAAATAATATTTACCTACTTCTCCCGCAGGAGAATGGTATACTTTATAAAATCCGATTTTCAAATCCGGACTATCAGTAAATCTCCTGCTTTTGCATATTATTTGGATTCAAAAGCATAGATTTCCTGAAATAACTCTTAGATAATGAGATACGTGCAATACGTTTTGACATCAAAGAATTTATGCTTTGTTAGGATACTATCATATATACTTTTGGTTGTCAACAATTTTATTTCATCTCAAATGTGCATATCCGTACACATTGCCAGCACACATATCTTTCAGTCAATATTTTTACTAAAAAATCTGCGAACAAGGGGATTATCTGCAATATATTATCATCAAATTTGCTCATCTTTTTCTTGACATAACTTTGTACATTTTATAATATATTATCAAAAGGAGCAGTTTTTTACCGTACAGTCTATTAGGGCTAAAGCGGCTTACTTGCTTCTTTTTTTATATTTATAACATCATATAAATAGAGACCTTTTGGTGTCTTTCTAACCACCAAAGTTGTTTTATATACATTATAATGTCCTATCGATTCTTCACTTCCCTTTACAGACATCATAAAATATGTATCACAACGAACCCGGCCCAAACCTCACCCTTCAAACATCTCCCCCAGTCTCTCCACCGCCTCTCTGCTCACCAAGAAAAACTCTGTACCATTCACCTGCACCGATGCGTAATTTTCATCATACACATAATAGCGCTGGATAATCCGGGGCGCCTGTGATGTATTCCGGTGGTAAACCACTGTCATGAGAAGTTCCCTCTCTCCATCTGTGCCGACAGCTTCCAGCAACTCCTTTTCAATAAAAATGCTCATCAATTCCGTATAAAGTTCGTTGAATCGTGTATCATCCACGGTCTTTCCATCAATCTTAAATTTTTCCTCCTTGATTTCCATCTCATGGGTTTTGTCCCCGAACATGACTTCCACCTTCGAAATGGTATCCACGCCGACCACGCCGACTATTTTCAGGATACAGTCATAAGGATTGACCGTAAAAAGTTTCTCCACCGTCTCCGCACTGACAGTCCAAACCGCACCATCCGCCTCCACATAATAATCCCCCGCACTGTCTTGTCCACCGAAACGATAAGAAATGCTGCGGTCAGGCGCCGCCTGCCCGCCTTCCGGCGTCTGATCTTTATAATAGGCCACATAAATCGTATTCGAAGAATCCGTAACACCAGCCTGCTCTTTGGTCACATCCCCAGCCGGCGTAAGTTCCATCTCTGCCAGCACATGGAAATAATCATACATGGCCTCCGTATCTACCACGACCATCGACTGGTAAGGTTCGGAAATCGCCCAGCAGTCAAAGGTATTCTTATAGGTTCTCGGCTCATAGGATACCGCAAAAAGAGGCTTCCCGTCCCGCACGACAGACACACCCCGGATACTCTCTGCACTCAATTCGTCTATTTCACCTTCTTCCAGGGACGCTTTCCATTGGGCGAGGCTGTTCTCTTCTATTTCCGGTATTTCTGTGATAGCTTCCTGTACTTTCTGTCCACATCCTCCGAATGCACACGCTGCCAACAGCAGACATCCTGTCAAGACTGCTGCCCGGCTCTTCCTGATCCACACAGCTTTTTCTGCCTCAAATATCCCTTTTAATCCCGTCATCCCTATCCTCTTTTCCACCATTCCAACCTGCATAGTCTCTTTCACAGATTCTTCTGTATCTGCTCCCTGTATTTCACCGGAGACACCCCCATATGTTTCTTAAATGCCAGGGAAAAATAGTTCATGTCCCGATATCCCACCATCAGTGATATTTCCCCCACTTTCAGGGTGGTAGTGGCCAGCAGGGACTTGGCCTGTTCTATACGCTTACGGACAATATACTCATTGCACCCTTCCCCTGTCACACGCTTAAAAAGCCGGGACAGATAATTGGGCGTCACATAGAATTCTTCCGCCAGGCTCGCAACCGTCAGATCATCCGCCAGATCCTCATGAATCCTGCGCTTCACCTTGCCGATCAGTTCATGTACCTCCCCGTCCTCTCCATCAAAGAGATTTTCCATAAACATTGCCGTCACCTGGCAGGCCCTATCCCGGTCTGCACCGGACAATGCCTGCATCAAGGCACTCAGTTTCTCGTTGTTGTTATTCCCCGTATCGCTGAACCGCGCAAAATATACCGATGAGGCCAGTTCAAAGCAGCAGCTTCTGGCATACTTGGCAGACAGATTATATGACTGTACCGCCACACTGAACCGGTCAAAAATATGCAGTAATTTCTCTTTGTCACTGACATTATATACCAAGGCATTACGGAATTCCCGGAATACATCCTGAAATATATCCTCGCCCTTCCGACTCCAATCCACCGCACAGAGTTTTTCAAACTCTTCTCTCTCATGTTCTAAAGCAAAGATCGCATCATTATATGAAATGCGTAAGTTTTCAATTCCTTTTTTCACACTGCCCCAAATGATCCTCGGCCTTGTCTCCAATTCATCGTTTAAAATCTCGATGAGCTGCTGCGCCAGTTCATCTTCTTTTCGACCTTCATCACAAAAGAAGGCAATGACAATCCGCCTCTTCTCATCGGAAAAGGTAATTCCCCGTTTCTGTCCGTCAATCATCCCGATACAGATCTGTTTCACCGTCTGCATACGGAACCCTTCACTGTCTGAATCCTCATCGTTGGATATCCCCGGAATCACAATACCGATCCGCATCATCTGGCCTTCTTCAAAATGAAACTCCTGACGAAACACCCCTGCACGCTCCTTCGCCTCCTCACTGCCCATGACCAGTGCACGCATGAAACTTTCCAGTTCCATCTGCTGCCTGACGCCCTGCGTCCGTTTAACGGTCAGGTTTTCCTTCTCTTCCAGCCTGCGCTCTTCCAGCCAGTCTACTTGTGAAAGGATGCTCTTCTTAAGTTCGGTTTCATCAATTGGCTTGAGCAAAAAGTCATGCACCTGTAGCTTCAATGCCTGTCTTGCATATTCAAAACGGTCATACCCTGTCAATACGATAATCCGCATATTCTGATGCATTTCCCGAATCTGTCCCACCAGCTCTAATCCCGACATTTCCGCCATGCTGATATCCGTTATCATGATTTGCGGCGTATGCTCTTCAATCATCTGTGCCGCCTCTTTGGCGGACGATGCCGTATACACTTCGCCGATGGACATTTCTTCCCAAGGCATTGCATTCTTAATACCCATACGGATCATCTTCTCATCATCGACAATTAGAATCTTATACTTCATTTTAACCCTCATTTCTGAGCCTCGCTGCTTCAGTGCTTTTCAATTTCCTTCGGCAGCCATATCTCCACACAGATTCCGCCGCCTTCGTTTGGCAGAAAATGCAGCCCATACTGTTCCCCATACATAAGTTCAATCCGTTTGTTAATATTCGTAATCCCATATCCGATATTACCCTCTGTCTCTGATATATGGCTGTTGATATAGTCAATCCGATCCGGCTCCATACCGACCCCGTTGTCAGACACTGTCAAGCAGACATTGCCTTCTCTTTCCGATACCACTATTTCAATTTTCCCTTTTACACCTTCTTTGACACGGATGCCATGGTAGATTGCATTTTCCACAAGAGGCTGAAGTGTCAGTTTCGGCACCATCACATACGCATAACTTTCCGGCACATTTTCCTCAAATGAAATGATATTACCATATCGCATATTCTGTATGATCAGATAATTTCTGATATGTTCCAGTTCCATTGTAAGCGGAATGATTTCCTTGCCCTCGCTTAGACAGATGCGGTAATACTGCGCCAATGCTTTGACCATCGTGGATATCTCTTCATTGCCGCCCGCCAGCGCCTGCCAGTGGATACATTCCAGCGTATTATACAGAAAATGCGGCTGTATCTGTGCTTGCAGCGCCACGAAGCGCATCTTATCGTACTGGCGCTGTTCCTCCTTGACCTGTTCCATCAGGACGTCAATCTCATCCATCATAATATTGAAGCCATCCGCCAGCTTGCGCCCGTCACTATCCATATCTTCCACATAAATACGCGTGCTCAGGTCTCCTCTGGATACATCGTTCATCTTGGCAACTACCTTGTTGATTGGCCGATACAGTCTTTTGGTGATATTCCTTGCCAGCATGAGAGCGACTCCCGTAGCTACAAGTGTCACAATGACCAGAACAAGTATTGTGCCAAAGCAGTTCTGGTACAAGGACCAGGCCGGGACTTCATTGATAATATAGAAATTCCAGTCGTCCACCTTCCTGTAGCTGACCAGTTTACCGTCTCGCCAGAACATTCCCTGACTGCCTTTTATCCTGTCCCAGAACGGAATCTGTGTTCCTATCGTCTCCTCATACTGTGTGGACACAATATTTCCGTCCACATCCGTCAAATACAGATTGGAACTGTACTGCAAGTCTCCCTGACCAAAACGCTGCAGCAAATCGTCATCCAGATTGACAATGATCATCCCGTTACTGGTTTCCAATTTGGTCACAGAATATGCCGGAAAGTACAGGGTCAGCGTATACTTCCTGCCCCGGTAATAATTATCGGAAAAGCTAACCCGCAGAGTTCCCTTAGTTTTTGCCTGTATGCTTTCCTCATAATCTTTGGCATACATGGTCTCAAAGCCGCTCTCACTCATCGCATTGTTGCCATTATAGACAAACTGCCCCAGCTTTTCATTGGTCACGACAATAAAATTCGCGTTATGCTGTAAGTAAAGAAGATTTAGAAATGTGCTGTAAACATTCCCCATCTCTTCATAAATTCCTTCCTCCATTTTGCTCTCGCTGAATTTCTGCACATGGGAATCCAAATTAATAGAGGTAGCCAGCGCCTTATACTGTTCCAGGTTATCCTCATAATCCTCCGCCAGGATCATCAGCTGCTCTGCCACATAGCGGCTGTTCTGATCCGTAATGGACACAATATAGGAAAAGGTGGAAATCACGATTGCCGCCACTGTGATCACGGTAACTGTCCAGATAATGACGTAATCCATCTTCTTTTCAAAATTCCAATCGTTATTCCACTTTTTCCAGAAGTTCATCTCATACTCCTCCCGGTGTAATATCGTTATCTACAGCCTTCATGTGTCTTATTGCCAACACTCCTGTTCTATCCTTTGACCGCCCCGGCCGTCATGCCTTTTACCAGTTTATCCTGGGCAAAGATAAACAGAATGATCATCGGTAGCACCGTCAGGGTCAATACCGACATGATCATCGGCGTATTCATGGAATACTGCCCCTGAAAATCCCATACGGCCAAAGGTAGTGTCCTGTTCTTCGGTGACTGTGTCAGCGTATAGGCAAAGCTGAACTCATTCCAGATATTCACGCCATTATAAATTGCCAGTGTGGACAGCCCAGGCTTTGCAAGCGGCAGAATCATCGTAAAGAACATCCTGTACTTGTTACAGCCGTCTATCTCCGCCGACTCTTCTATCTCCCGCGGAATCCCCATCATGAAGCTGGTGAGGATGAACACGGAAATCGGCAGGGCAAAAGCCACATTGGGCCCGATCATCGCCCAGATGGTATCATAAATCTTCAGACTCTTGGTCATCTGAAACACTGGTATCAGAGTGATGTGAATCGGGATTGCCATACACGCCACGATAAGCGCATACATGAATCCGTTCATTCGGAATTTAAAACGTGCCAGAGGATATGCTGCACATGCCGCGATAAACAGCACTAACAGCAAAGAAATGCACAATACAAACACACTGTTACCGAAGTACCGTACAAATCCACCATTCAGCACCTCCTGATAATTCGAAAAATTCAGCTTTTCCGGTGGCGAAAACACGCCTTTGGTGAGCATCTCAAATTTCCCCTTAAAGGAATTAAATACCATGAATATAAAAGGCATGACTGCCATAAATGTCACGATTACGGCCAGTAAGATTGCCACAATCCAACTAATCCTGCTTTTGATTTTGCTGTACGCATATTGTTTTTCCATCTGCATGCCCTCCTATTCTACCTCTTTCCTGCCATTAATCGCGCGCATCGTCACCAGAGAGAGGAGCGTAATCAATATAAACATCCCCACTGCAACTGCGGACCCGTAACCCATATTAAACTGCGCAAAGGCATTCTTGTACATATAGGTTGCCATCAACTCCGTAGCCGTTCCAGGCCCACCGCCTGTCATGACATAGATCAGATCAAAATATTTTAAAGAACCTACCATGGAAAGAATCGCAGCGCTCTTGATGGAGGGCATCAGAAGAGGCAGGGCAATCTGCCGGAAATACTGTCCCTTGGTCGCCCCGTCAATCAGGGACGCCTCATACACATCCTCCGATACATTTGTGTACGCCGCCATACAGTATACCATATAAAAAGGGATAAACTGCCATGCGATTACAAAAATTACCGTCATAAGGGCCGTATTCTTATTACCAAGCAGGTCTATATTGCCACCGCCAAAAAGCTGGGAAACCGCACTGATCATACCGCCGTTGGCCGCAAGCGCATAGTTAAAGAGAAAACCGATTGCCACTGAGGACATAAGCATGGGAATGAACCATAACACCTTGCACACGGTAGACTTTTTGCCTGCAAACTCGATAAAAGTAGCTTCCGCCAGTCCGATTGGTATCTGGATGATGATGGACATGACCATAATGATGATATTGTTGCGAAATGCAAACCAGAAATCTCTGTCACTGGCCAGTTTCACCCAGTTGGAAGCACCCACAAAGGTTTTCTCGGCTGCAATGCCGTTCCATCTGTATGTACTGATGATAAAGGAATCCACGATCGGATAAAAAATAAAGACACTTAAAATCAAGACAACCGGAATCAGGAAGACAAAAGCCGCAATGTTCGTACTTCTCTGCCTGCGCTTTCCCAGCGAATTTGTCTGTTCTTTCATATTTACCATACCCCTTTCCAAACTTACCACACCGTGGTAAACAAAGAGGGGGAAGTCTCCCCCTCTCATGATGCTCCGTCCGTTCTTACTTGCCGGAGAGATATTCTGTCTGTGCCTGCTGCATCTTCTGATTCGCATCCTGTGGGGTCATTGTCAGACCAAACACTTCCTGATTACCGTCCAGATGCGCGTTAGCTACTGTCGGATTCAGATACTGGTCATACCACAGCTGTACCGCGGACGCCTTATTAGCCGCATCAATGATAGACTTGGAAACAGGATCCGTGATCAGTTCGTCAACCCCTTTTACCGGCGGGATCAGACTTGCACCTACCATGTACTCGATGGTCTCGTCACTGGAAAGACAGGTTGCAAACTCGAAAGCTGCCTCCAGCTTATCCCCTGTGCAGTTGAAGGATACAAACTGGTCTCCCATGGTACCGCAGAGAATAGATGCATCTGCACTGGATCCGTCCACTGCCGGGAAGGAGAACCAGTCAACCTTGCTGTAGAAGTCACTGCCCGCGTCCTCGCTGTCTGTCTTAAAGGCTGCCGTATTCCAGGAACCTGTCAGATACATAGCCGCTTCCTCCGTATAGAAGAAGGACTTCGCCTGACCGTCATCCTCGCTCATAGAGTTGAACCCTTCCGGAAAATAACCCTTGTTGACCCATTCCTGAATCTTCTCGCCTGCGTATACGAAACATTCATCTTCAAAAGTGCCATCTCCTGCAGATGCCTTCTGGAACGGCTCCAGACCGCCCTTTCTGGCCGCCAGGCACTGGAAATACATGGAACCTGTCCACTTCGGGCCGTTAGCCAGTGTAAATGGGATAATGCCATTTGCCAGGAAAGTATCACATGCCGCTTCCAGTTCGGACACTGTCGTAGGTACACTCACACCGCACTTTGCAAAGAGGTCTTTATTATAGTAAATACCTGCGATGGAAATGTTTTTGACCGGGATTGCATAAATCTTGCCATTATAGCTTGCCTGTTCGATTGCACCCTCCATGAATCGGTCTTTCAAACCATATTTTTCATACAGATCATCCAGAGGCTGCGCATATCCAGAATCAATATATTCATTCATCGGGCCGCCAGACCATGTGGTATACATATCAGGACATTCGCCCGAACTCATGGCAATTACCAGTTTCTCCTTGTACTTGTCATTCTGGGTGGGGATATTCTCGATGGTGTAGCCGCTCTGGGATTTCTCCTCAAACTGGCGGATTGCCATCTCATAAGTCTCCTTATCCGCCCCCTCAGTTCCTACATTCCAGAAAGTAATGACCTTATCTCCGGAATCCGCACTGCTGTCCGTTGCCTGTGCTGCGCTGCCTCCATCGGCTTCCGCACCCGTATCCGCCGGAGCCGAACCGGACGCCGACTCACCGCTTCCACCGCATCCTGCCATGGAAAGACACATGCAGACTGACAACCCTAATGCCATAAAAGATTTCATTCTTTTTTTCATACTTTTCTCTCCCTTTCTTATCGTTGCTCTCCATTCTGTAAGAGTCTCTGCACTTCATATGATTATGATAACAAACCACCTTTTCCCAATCCATTTAATAATCTGTCACGATTCTATAAAAATCTTACCTGAATCGAGCAGAGTTCGATTACGAGATCCGCTTCGCGGCCTCGGATTAGCGGCAGAACTTTCCTATCACATAAAAAGGAGCAGGAAATCCGTCTATTCGCATCTCCTGCTTCCTGTCTGTGGTTTTATGAATCAACCCCACACTTTTATCCGATTCACGCCCTGGGTCAGCCCTGCCAAAGGCCCTGCCAGCACATGCCCATTCCATTTCTTGCCCAGATAGTCCGTATCAAATACAATCTCCTCCCCAAGCGGCGTCTCATACGCACCCTCGGTGATACGGGTCATCCCCAAATCTGCGGAGTGAAGTACTTCGTCCCATTCTTTTAACATGGCCTCCGACACCATCATCTGCAACCAGGTGCCGTCCTCCTCTTGCAGAATCTGTACCTGCGGGTCATCCGCCGCCATCTGGTACTCCTCTTCCCGCTCAAAGTTCTTCGCGCCCTTGAGATAGCAGTTCTGGTTGATGTACACCGGCTGTTTTACCAGCAGATACATCTCCAGGTCGCCATTTCCCTGTGCCAGTACCTCATCGATATATTCTTCCAGGGATACCGTACTGCCCTGATACCCTTCTGTTCCGTAGGTGGACTGCTCCGTGTAAGTCTGGGCGCCCCCTAAGAAAATATTCCGGTACAGCCTGTCATCGCCTCCATACACCACCGTACTGCCCGCAACTTCCGTGGTATGCGGATAATGATAAGGCGTGGATCTGTCGGGCACCGGCTCCCGCCGCATCGTGCCACAGCAAAGGTTATGAACATAAGCGCCGCCCTGGGCAATGTTATCAAAGTTATAATCTGAGGCAAAGATATTATGATCCACAACATAAGGGCCGTGGGTCACCTCGATCATCAGATCCCTGTCATTGTTGTAATACAGGTTACTGCTCACACGGGCGCCCTGGGCCTGCCAGTCCAGCCATGTCCCCAGCGTACTGTTGTGGATATTATTGTGGTGAATCTGCACATCGATGGCCGCGTGCAGTTTGATACCCGCAATCTCATATCCGAAAAACTCATGCTTCACCGCAATATTATAGATATGATTCCCGTAAATCTGACTGAACACACACCCCATATGCCCTACGATACCGTTCTGTCCGCAGTCATAGATCACATTGTTCCTGATAATATGGGATCCGATGGTCTCCTTGCTCCAACCAATATGACGGGCCCTGAACACAGCTTCCATCTGGTACTGATACCCCGGCTTCCTGTGTGTCCTCGTGCAGAGATTATGTCCTGTGGACTCCTCCTTGCCGATACTGATACCGCTGCACTTGGCGTCATGGATAATGTTGTTCTCAATAATCCAGCCCTTGCTCCAGTTGACGCCCAGAAGTCCCGGCTGGTCTGCCGTTGGCGGCGTCCAGGGACAGGCCGCCTGCGCCATCTCAAACCCGGAAACCGTAATATAGTTCCTGCCTGTCTTGACGGGATAGAAACAGCACTTGCGCACATTGATCTCCACCAGTTCCTGATTCGGATCCGCTCCCTGAAAATTGGCATAGATTGTGGTAGACTCTTCATCCGTCTCACAGCACCACTGATACACGGAATCCTCCGGATGAAGCAATGGCTCCGCATGGTTCGTCCAGGGTGGATTAACGCCCTCTGTGCGCATCACCGGATGCTTCACATCTTCCAGGGTCTCTGCCTCATAAAATGATCTTCCATTCAGATAAACCTCACCCGGATGGAGCAGATCGCCTTCCGGCGCCACGAACCAGTCCCCGCCCAGAATCTCTTTATACGGGTTATAATCCCCAAACATACTGTTTGGTAAGACCACTTTCCAGACTGTGCCTTCCACATTCTCCCAGCCTGTGATCTTCTCCGAGCCTTTAATGACTACTTTCTCGCCCTCTGCGGCTCGATATACAATACGCTCAAACTCGCTGCTGCCGCCGTTCTCCGGTTTCACCCACTCGCGGTACTCTCCGCCATGTACAATCACCGTATCGCCCGGCATGGCAAGAGCCGCCGCCCTGGATATTGTCCGGAAAGGCGCTTTTTCGCTTCCTTCGTTCCTGTCACATCCCGTGACAGCTACATGATATTCTCTCTTCATCGTTCTCTCCATTTCTGCGCCGCTTTTCATCGCTTACGCTTCATTGTCCCATGGCACATTTTCCTGACGAACCACATACTGATTCCATCTCTATGTACCTGCTATCGATTTCCTACAGTATATCTCATATGGTCAAGGAGTCACAAGAAGATTATTGAGGGATTTATCTACAAAAAAGTGTTCCGCTACTTTTCACACGTTGGTAAAAGGCAACACTGTTCCAGTGCGGATTACAGAATCTCTCTGTTAGTAAACATTTCACGTAACATCCGTTATCGCATCTTTCATACTCTTCACATATGCCTTCACATACGCAGGCGCCTCTTTTCCGTACTTCTCAATCAACTTCACGATCGCCGAACCTACTATGGCGCCGTCCGCTATGCCGGCCATTTTTGCCGCCTGCTCCGGCGTGGAAATACCGAATCCGATAGCACATGGAATATCCGTATTCTGCCTGACCACCTCCACAATCGACTCTAAGTCCGTCTTAATCTCACTCCGGGTGCCAGTCACGCCCAGGCTGGAAACGATATAGAGAAACCCCTCCGCTTCCCTGGCAATCATGGCAATCCGTTTTTCAGAGGTAGGCGCTACCAGAGAGATCAAGTCCACCCCATAAGTATGACAAAGCGGCAGGAACTCTTCCTTTTCCTCATAAGGCAGATCCGGCAGGATAATACCATCCATTCCAATCTCCTTACAAGTCGCAATAAAACGCTCCGCCCCGTAGGAAAACACCACATTGGCGTAGGTCATGAATACCATCGGCACCTCCACATCCCGCCGCAGATTCCTTACCAGATCAAAAATCTGATCGGTTGTCACACCGCCTGTCAGTGCCCGCAGGTTCGCCCCCTGAATCACAGGGCCTTCAGCGGTAGGGTCTGAAAAAGGAATCCCAAGTTCGATCAAATCCGCTCCTCCCTCCACGGCTGCCCGCACACAGGCGGCTGTGGTCTGCAAATCCGGATCGCCGCAGGTAATAAAAGCAATGAATGCCTTTTGATTGTCAAAAGCCCTTTGTATCCTAGTCATGAATATCCTCCCCTCTGTAACGCGCAATTGCGGCACAATCTTTATCTCCTCTGCCCGATATGGTGATGACAATAATCTGCTCCTTTTCCATAACAGGTGCAATCTTTGTGGCATATGCTATGGCATGAGCCGACTCGATTGCCGGAATGATCCCCTCCGTCCGTGACAGATACTCAAAAGCCTCCACAGCCTCCTCGTCCGTGACGGGCACATACTCTGCCCTGCCGGTATCATGCAGATAGGCATGCTCCGGCCCAATCCCCGGATAATCAAGGCCCGCCGAAATCGAATAGACCGGTGCGATCTGTCCGTATGCATCCTGACAGAAATACGACTTCATCCCATGGAAAATCCCCAGCCGTCCCGTGCTGATGGTAGCCGCCGTCTCGAAGGTGTCTATCCCTCTCCCGGCAGCCTCACAGCCGATCAGCCTGACATTTTCCTCCTCTATAAAATGATAGAAACTGCCCATGGCATTGGAGCCGCCGCCCACACAGGCAATCACCGCATCCGGCAGCCGCCCCTCTTTCTCCATAAGCTGTGCCTTCATCTCCCTGGAAATGACCGCCTGAAAATCCCGGACGATCGTGGGAAAAGGATGAGGCCCCATCACAGAACCCAGGCAATAATGGGTATCAGCAATCCGTGACGTCCACTCCCTCATGGTTTCCGACACCGCATCCTTCAAGGTGCCTGTTCCTGTCTTCACCGGAACCACCTCCGCCCCCAGAAGACGCATACGATAGACATTGAGCGCCTGCCGGATGGTATCCTCCTCCCCCATAAAAACCACACACTCCATGCCCATCAGAGCCGCCGCCGTGGCCGTAGCCACCCCGTGCTGTCCGGCGCCGGTCTCCGCAATCAGTCTGGTCTTGCCCATCTTCTTCGCCAAAAGAGCCTGCCCCAATACATTATTAATCTTATGGGAACCGGTATGGTTCAAATCCTCTCTCTTTAAGTAAATCTTCGCTCCGCCCAGATCCTCACTCATCTTCCGCGCATAATATAATCTGGAAGGCCTGCCCGCATAGTCATTAAACAAGTCCGTCAATTCCCGGTTAAACTGCGCATCTTCCTTATAATGATTGTAAGCCTCTTCTAATTCGATCACTGCGTTCATCAGAGTTTCCGGGATATATTGTCCCCCGTGGACTCCGAAACGTCCATTTTGATTTGTCATAATGATTTCTCCTTATTTAATTACAGTCACCATCTTACTTTCTTCTACTTCAATTCTTCAGACGAAAACGATCAACACTTAGCGTGATTTCTCACCGCCTTTACAAATTCCCGCATCTTATCTGCATCCTTATATCCATCTGCTTCGATGCCGGAACTGACGTCCACCGCATAGGGATGCCATCTGTCCACCACCTCCCGCACGATCTCTGCGTTCAGCCCGCCGGCCAAAAAATAAGGCCGTGTCATCTGCGATAACAGCTTCCATTCAAAGGAAGCGCCGGTGCCGCCGCCGGAATCCAGCAGTACATAGTCCGCCGTACTCGCTTCCGCTTTGACAATATCCTCTTTGCCATCGATGCGAAAGGCTTTTATAAGCGGCTTATCTGTAATCTTCCGCAGTCTTTTCATATAGGCTTCATCTTCCCTGCCATGCAGCTGTACTGCATCGATTATCCCTTCTTCCAGCAAAGCACCGATAGTTTCTATAGCTTCATCCACAAATACGCCTACCGCCATGATATTAGGATGAAGCATCTTTTTAAGCGCCTTTGCCTGACTGCCAGACACATAACGTCTGCTATTTTTATAAAATACAAATCCGATATATTCCGGTATGAGTGTATTGGCAGTCTCTATATCGCAGGGCCTTGTCAAGCCACAGAGTTTAATTCTGGTCATAATCAGTTGCCCTCCTCGCATATTTCTCCCTTACCTGCTGCCCGCAGTCACAGGCATCTCTTCTCTAATCTGCTGCCCGCAGCCGCGCAAGCATTTCCTTCTTATCCGCCGCCCGCATCAACGCTTCTCCAATCAGCACCGCATCCACGCCAATCTCTGCCGACCGCTTCACATCCGCCGGCCCCTGGACTCCGCTCTCGGAGACAAACAGAACATCCGCCGGAATCAACGCCCGCAGTCTGCGGCTGTTATCTGTATCCACGGTAAAGTCTTTCAGATTCCGATTGTTAACCCCGATGATACGTGCCCCGGCAGACAATGCCATCTCAACTTCGGCCTCATCATGGGCCTCCACCAGAGCAGAAATCCCAAGCATTTCGCAGATTGTCAGATATTCTTTCATCTGAGCCTCACCGAGGATGGCACAGATCAAAAGCACTGCCGATGCACCGAGGACTTTCGCCTCATAAATCATATACTCATCCACCGTGAAATCCTTGCGCAGGCAGGGAATCTTTACCGTCTCTGCAATCTCCTGCAAGTATCTGTCACTGCCCAGAAACCACTTAGGCTCTGTCAGCACCGAGATACAGTCCGCCCCAGCTTCCTCATATTCCCGGGCAATCTGCAAATAAGGGAAATCCGGCGCAATCAGACCCTTGGACGGGGAAGCCTTCTTACATTCGCAGATAAAAGAAATGCCCGGCTTTCTGAGTGCCTTTTCAAAGATAAAATCTCCTTTTGGAATTGATAGCGCGCGTTCTTTTATTTCTTCTAAAGGAATCTGGGATTTTGCCTGTTCGGTACGATATGCGGCATGGTTCGCCAGTTGCTCTAATATGTTCATAATGTTCCTCTCTGTTATAAACCTTCTATCTTTCTGTCCCTCTGTTTCAAAAGACGTCCTTCCGCGTCCTGTCCATGATACTCCAATCACCCCTGATTACTCACCTCAATAAATTTCTCCAACGCTGCCAACGCTTTCCCGGAATCAATCAACTCCGCCGCCAGCGCCACACCATCCTTCATGCTCTCCGCCTTGCCTCCGATATAGAGAGCCGCGCCAGCATTCATCAGCACTGCATTTCTTTTATGTCCTTTTTCTCCCCTTAAAATAGCACGTGTGATTTCTGCATTTTCTTCCGGTGTGCCACCTGTCAGATCCGCCCTGGTACAGCGCTCAAATCCGAAATCCTCGGGACATATGGTATAGGATTTAAACCATCCGTCCTTGAACTCGCAGACAGTGGTGGGAGCACTCATGGATATCTCATCCAGCTTATCCTGCCCGTATACCACCATGCCCCGCTCCACGCCAAGACTGATCAGTACCTGTGCCAGAGGCTCCACCAGATACGCATCGTACACGCCCAGAAGCTGCATCTTCGGACTCCCGGGATTGGTCAGCGGCCCCAGAATATTAAACACCGTGCGGAATCCTAATTCCTTGCGGATGGCTCCCACATATTTCATGGAAGTATGGTATTTTTGTGCGAAGAAGAAACACATGCCCACTTCCCGTAAAAGTTTCTCGCACTGGGCAGGACTCTGTTCGATATTGACGCCCAAAGCTTCCAGGCAATCCGCCGTTCCGCACTGGGAAGAAGCCGCACGATTGCCGTGTTTGGCCACCTTCATGCCTCCCGCCGCCGCCACCAGTGCAGAAGTGGTGGAAATATTAAAACTGTGGGCATTGTCCCCGCCTGTACCGACAATCTCAAAGAGTTCCATATCCGTCTGTACCTTTGTGGCATGATCCCGCATGGCCGCCGCACAGCCCGCTATCTCATCGGTGGTCTCCGCCCTGGCGCTCTTGGTGGAAAGCGCCGCCAGGAAAGCAGCATTCTGGGTGGGAGATGTCTCCCCGCTCATAATCTCATTCATCACAGTGTAGGCCTCATCATAAGTGAGATCCCCTTTGTTAACGATTTTAACAATTGCCTCTTTGATCATAGTCTGTGTCCTTCCTTTCTTTGCCTATTATTCATTCTTTGCCTTTTATTCAGATTGTTGTTATAAAGTTCTCCAACATCTTCTTTCCGTCCGGCGTCATGATGGATTCCGGATGAAACTGCACCCCATAGATTGGATATTCCTGATGCTGTACGGCCATCACTTCCCCGTCCGCCGTGCGCGCCACAATCCGCAGACAGGCCGGTATCGTCTCCTCATCCGCCGCAAGGGAATGATATCTTGCCACATATGCCTTATCCGGACATCCGTTAAACAGCGGACAGGTCTTGTCAAAAGTGACTTCCGACTGTTTGCCGTGCATCAATTCCTTTGCATAGGTAACTGTGGCACCATACGCCGCACAGATTGCCTGATGTCCCAGACATACTCCCAGGAGGGGAATCTCCCTGCCCAATATCCTGGCCGCCTCCATGGTAATTCCTGCCTTCTCCGATCGCCCCGGCCCCGGAGATAGTATGATATGGTGCGGTGCAAGTTCCCTGACCTGCTGTACCGTCATTTCATCATTTCTTATGACACGAATGTCAGGTTCTATCTCTCCTATTAACTGATAGAGATTGTAGGAAAAACTGTCGTAATTATCAATCAGTACTATCATTTTTGACCACGCTCCTCTTCCTCCTGTGCCAGTTCCATGGCCCGGATCACCGCTTTCGCCTTATTGATACACTCCTGATATTCCTTTTCCGGCTCAGAGTCGGCTACAATGCCCGCACCGCTTCTGACAAATACCCTGCCGTTTTTCTGATAAGCAATACGGATGGCAATACAGGTGTCCATATTACCGGTAAAGTCAATATAACCAATGGCTCCGCCGTAAATTCCCCTCTTATTATTTTCCAGTTCGCCGATCAGCTGACAGGCTCGAATCTTCGGCGCTCCTGACAGTGTTCCCGCCGGCAGTACCGCCTCAATGGCGGAAAGCGCATCGAACTCTTCCCTAATCTCACCCCGCACCGTGGAACCAATATGCATCACATGAGAGTAACGCTCGATGGAATGAAGCTTCTCCACCTGCACCGTGCCAAATTTACTGATTTTGCCCAGATCATTGCGGCCCAAATCCACTAACATATTATGCTCCGCCAGTTCCTTCGCATCTGTAAGCAGTTCCTCCTCCAGCTTCCTGTCTTCTGCTTCCGTCCGTCCCCGCGGCCGCGTTCCTGCCAGCGGAAACGTATGAAGTACGCCGTTTTCCAGCTTCACAAGCGTCTCCGGAGAAGCCCCCGCCACTTCCACATCCGTACCCGAAAAGTAAAACATATAGGGAGACGGATTCATCGTCCGCAGAATCCGATACGTGTCTAACAGACTCCCTTCAAAGGGCGCTTCCAGCCTGTTAGAAAGAACGATTTGAAAAATATCTCCCTCCCGGATATGATGTTTTGCCCGCTCCACAATCCGGCAATAGGCTTCCTTGTCAAACAATGGCGTTACCGCTCCCAGCAGACGCCCCTTCTCTTCCTCTTTCTTCTGACCTGTACGCAGCAGCTCCGCAAGCTGCCGCAATTCCCGTATTGCCTTGTTATAACCGGCTTCCGCCTCGGAAAGCTGCATATTCACAATCAGTATGATTTTCTGGCGGAAGTTATCAAACGCAATGACCTTATCAAAAAGCATCAAATCCACATCCTTGAAGGACTCCGTATCCTGCACGCCCATTCTGATCGAAGGCTCCCTGTACCCCAGATAATCATAGGCAAAATACCCTACCAGCCCTCCGGTAAAAGACGGAAGATAGTCAAACCGCGGACTTTTATATTCCTGAAGGATCTGCCGCAGATAGGCTGATGGATCCTCTGTTTGAAAGGTGAGGCTTCCCGCTTTCATTTCCCCGTTCAGGCAGGTTATCTCCATCTTGGGGTCAAAGCCGAGGAAAGTGTAGCGTCCCCACTTTTCCTTCTCCGCCACCGATTCCAGCATGTAACAGTGCGTAGATACATGCTTGAGGATTTTAAGCGCCTCAATCGGTGTACAAATATCCGAAAGTATCTCACAGCTGACCGGGAGTATCCTGTATGCTCCGGTGGATGCAATCTTTTGCACTTCTTCATAAGATGGTGAGAATTTCATATCAATTGGCTCCTTTCATAAGTGCCAGCACGCAGACTGGCGCCTTCTGACTCTTGACTTTGTCATGCCTGCATCAGCAGACTCGTAAGACTTCGTCTTCCCTCGTCATAAGCTGATGCGCGCAAAAAAACGCCCCTGACAAAAACTGTGTTTTGTCAAGGACGAATAACAGACTTTATCCGCGGTGCCACCTTGATTCACGGATTGCTCCGTGCACTTAGCAGGATACCAACATATCCCCGGCAACTGACGTATGCCCACACGTTGCAGAATACTTTGCGCTACGCGCATTTGACTGCACCCTCAGCGGTCCATTTGATGACTTGTTTCTTGCCTGTCTCTCAGCATCACAGGCTCTCTGTAAAGGCATAACCACCGTTATCTCCGCTTCAACGGTTTAACTTGTTAAATTTTCTATAGAATACCACCTGAACAAACTGCTGTCAAGGTGCTTTTTTAATTTTAATTATAAATCACGTCTCAAATCAACTCTCTTAAAACAACCTCTACACCACCTATTCTTTAATAAATGCCGCATCTTTCGCAGGAACTCCGGCCTCATCAGACACATACCGTTCTACTTTCATGTGCAGGTCATATTGATTCCGGAGTTCTATGTTCTTGTCCATCATGGGTGAGGCATAATGGACATCAATTGCCCGCCGACAACCATCTCTTCTGCAAATTTTCTGGCTTTCGCTGTCTTTGATATCATAGATACTATAATCCTATTTTACGAGTTCCGCCAGACTGATTCCATCAAAATATGCATTTGTCACTTTATAGAACTCCGTCCACATAGGCAGTGTCTTACAGGTTTCGGCCCGTTCACATATGTTGGCATCACAGCCCAGACAGGCCACCGGCGCCAGATCTCCCTCTGTGAGGCGCAGAATATCCCCCACCCGGTATTCAGACGGCATAGCCGTCAAACGGTATCCGCCGCCCTTTCCCTGTAGTCCTTCTATCATCTTGTTCCTGGTCAGTACCGGAAGAATCCGCTCCAGATATTTCAAAGAAATATTCTGTCTCTCAGCCACCTCTTTCATGGGAACATAACCCTTCCCATAATGCTCGGCCAGATCAATCATCACCCTAAGCGCATATCTTCCTTTTGTTGAAATCATCATAACTTGCACCTGCCTCTACCGACACTCGTCCTATCCTATCAGCAAAGATATTACTCACAGATATCTTTCGCATCCCTTTTCCCATAATAATCCTGCAAAGCTTTCCTGATCGCCTCTTCCGCAAGCACCGAACAATGCACCTTATGAGGCGGAAGACCGTCCAGCGCCTCAACCACTGCCTGATTGGTCAGCGCAAGAGCCTCTGAGACCGGCTTCCCCTTGATCAGTTCCGTTGCCATGGAACTTGACGCTATGGCGGAACCACATCCAAAAGTCTCAAATTTGGCATCTACGATTATATCTTCTTCCACTTTCAGATAGATTTTCATAATATCGCCGCATTTGGCATTGCCGACTTCGCCGACTCCATCAGCATTTTCAATAACACCTGTATTTCTTGGATTCCGGAAATGATCCATCACCTTTTCACTGTACAAAGCCATTGTATCAACCTCATTTAATCATAAAATCCTTTTTCCCATCAACAAGATCCCGCCAAATGGGTGAAATACTGCGCAGATAGGCTACGACCTCTTTGACCGCCTGAATCGTGTATCCTATCTCCTCTTCCGTATTTTCTTCTGAAAGCGTCAGCCGAAGCGATCCATGGGCAATATCATGCGCCCTTCCAATCGCAAGCAGTACATGACTGGGCTCCAGGGATCCGGAGGTACATGCAGACCCGGAAGAGGCGCAGATTCCTCTGTCATCTAAAAGCAGCAAAAGGGACTCTCCCTCGATTCCTTCAAAGCAAAAATTCACATTCCCGGGGAGCCTCCTCCCTGCATCTCCGTTTAGAATTGCATGTGGTATCTGTGTGAGCCCGGCAATCAGTTTATCACGCAATATACGCACTCTTCCGGCACAGTCATCCATGTGGGTACAGGCCTCATCAAGCGCCGCCGCCATTCCCATGATTGCCGATATATTCTCAGTTCCTGCCCTTCTTCCCCTTTCCTGTGCACCGCCTTCAATAACAGCTGTTATAGGTATTCCTTTTTTTACATAAAGGACACCGATGCCCTTGGGCCCGTGAAATTTATGCGCGGAGAGGGAAAGCATGTCAATGTTCTGTTCTTTCACATCAATAGGCAGATGCCCCGCCGCCTGTACCGCATCCGTATGGAAAAGGACTTTTCTTTCCCGGCAGATCGCCCCGATCTCCTCTATTGGTTGAATGGTTCCGATCTCATTATTGGCATACATCACACTGACAAGGCAGGTATCTTCACGAATGGCATCCGCTGCCTGCTGTGGCAGAACAATCCCGTTCTCATGAACGTCCAACAGCGTAATCTCAAAGCCCTCTTTTGCCAGCTTTTCCAGAGTATGCAGTACCGCGTGATGTTCAAAGGCGGTGGAGATAATATGTCTTTTGCCCTGTTTATGCCCAATCCTCGCTGCTGAAATAAGGGCCTGGTTATCCGCCTCACTGCCGCCGGAGGTAAAGATAATCTCCTCCGGCGAAGCGCCGATACGGCCTGCGATTCTCTGCCTTGCCTGCAACAGCGCCTCTGCCGCATCCTGTCCGGCCGAATGAAGGCTGGACGGGTTGCCATAAATGGTATCCAAATACGGCAGCATGGCCGCAATTGCTGTTTTACGCATTTTGGTGGTTGCCGCATTATCTAAATATATTGTCATTCCGCCTCCATAATATTGCTTTTGATATCTCAATTTCACACTATTATTCCGCAAACAGCGGTGTAGACAGATACCTGTCCCCCGTATCAGGCAAAAGCACCACAATACTCTTTCCCGCATTCTCCGGACGTTTGGCAAGTTCTATGGCCGCAAAAGCCGCCGCACCGGAGGAGATGCCTACGAGAACCCCTTCGCTCTTTCCGATCAGTCTGCCGGTCGCAAAGGCATCCTCATTGGAAACCGGGAATATCTCATCATAGATATCCGTATTCAACACCTCCGGCACAAACCCTGCCCCAATGCCCTGAATCTTATGGGATCCTGCCACACCGGTGGAGAGTACCGCTGAGGATTCCGGCTCCACCGCAACCACCTTTATGGAAGGATTCTGCGCTTTCAGATATTCACCGACTCCCGTCACGGTTCCGCCTGTGCCCACGCCTGCCACAAAAATATCCACTTTACCGTCCGTATCCTCATAAATCTCAGGGCCTGTGCTCTCCCTGTGTGCCTTTGGGTTCGCCGGATTGACAAACTGCCCCGGTATAAAGCTGTCCGGAATTTCCTTTGCCAGTTCATCCGCCTTTTCAATAGCACCTGTCATGCCTTTGGCCCCATCGCTGAGTACCAGTTCGGCGCCATAAGCTTTCATAAGCTGCCTGCGTTCTACTGACATGGTCTCAGGCATAACGATGATGATTCTATAACCTCTTGCCGCCGCCACTGCCGCAAGGCCGATACCCGTATTTCCGGATGTGGGCTCAATGATGACGGAATTGGGTTTCAATTTGCCGCTTCTCTCCGCCTCGTCAAGCATTTCCTTTGCCACGCGGTCTTTGACAGACCCCGCCGGATTCAGGTATTCCAGTTTGGCAAGAACCTTTGCTTTCAGGTCATATGCCTTTTCAATATGAGTCAGTTCCAAAAGGGGCGTTTTGCCGATCAGCTGATCGGCGGATGTATAAATATTTGACATGATAGTACCTCCCATCTACCTGTTTTCCTTTTATCTAGACTTATTTTACCGCATCAAAACCATTTTGCAAATCAGCGATGATATCATCGATATGTTCCGTACCGATGGAAAGCCGGATGGTATTGGGCTCGATACCCTGATCGAGCAACTCTTCCTCTGTCAGCTGACTGTGGGTGGTGGTCGCCGGATGGATCACCAGACTCTTCACATCGGCCACATTGGCAAGCAGTGAGAAAATCTTAAGGTTGTCGATAAATTTATGGGCTTCTTCCACACCGCCCTTAATCTCAAATGTAAAGATAGATGCCCCGCCATTCGGAAAGTATTTCTGATACAAAGCATGATCAGGATGGTCAGGCAGGGACGGGTGATTGACCTTCTCCACCTGCGGATGGCCATTCAGGAACTCCACCACCTTCTTCGTGTTTGCCGCATGGCGTTCCAGACGAAGCGACAATGTCTCAATACCCTGCAAAAGCAGGAATGCCGCAAAGGGCGAGATCGTTGCCCCTGTGTCACGCAGTAAAATCGCACGGATATACGTTACAAAAGCCGCCGGGCCTGCCGCTTTGACAAAGGACACCCCGTGATAGCTGGGATTGGATTCGGCAATCGCCGGATATTTACCGGATGCCGCCCAGTCAAACTTGCCCGAATCCACGATGACTCCGCCAAGCGTTGTCCCATGACCGCCCAAGAACTTCGTGGCGGAATGTACGACAATGTCCGCGCCATGTTCAATAGGACGGATCAGATACGGTGTACCGAAGGTATTATCCACCACCAGCGGCAGTCCATGTTTATGTGCCAGCTTTGCCAAAGCATCAATATCCGGGATATCACTGTTCGGATTGCCAAGGGTTTCGATATAGATGGCCCTGGTGTTCTCCTGAATCGCCGCCTCCACCTCAGCCAGGTCATGGATGTTTACAAAGCTGGCTGTAATGCCGAAGGCCGGAAGGGTGTGCGCTAACAGGTTATAACTTCCGCCATAAATTGTCTTCTGGGCCACAAAATGGCCGCCGTTTAGCCCCAGGGCTTCCAAAGTATATGTAATGGCCGCCGCACCGGAAGCCAGAGCCAGGGCCGCCACACCGCCCTCCAAAGCCGCCACTCTCTTTTCCAGAACATCCTGCGTGGAATTGGTCAGCCTGCCGTAAATGTTGCCGGCATCCGCCAGTCCAAAACGTGCCGCCGCGTGAGCGGAGTCCCGGAACACATAGGAAGTGGTCGCATAAATGGGAACAGCGCGGGCATCGCTTGCCGGATCCGGATTCTCCTGTCCCACATGAAGTTGTAATGTTTCAAATTTATAATCAGACATAATGTTTTCTCCTTTCGATGTTCCGCAATCAGTCCTGCCTTTTATTTGCAGGCCATGTTGCAGATGATGTATGGGTTTCCGATTGTAACACTAAAACCAACATCGCCACATTCGTCCGAATCGAAAGTTTTCCCTGACAAGCTTTTCCAAATAATGCTGCATGATCCCTTTTCCTTCCTTAGTAAAAAAGTAAATTTGTTATTACCTACCAATTAGGTTGGTATTAGTATAGAACGGGATTTAGTGATTGTCAATAGATAATTGGAAATTTATTTCATTTTATTTCAAAGCTTCTTTCGGACAAGCCTTCGTACATTCATAACACAGGATACATTCCGTCCCGTTCCCGCGTTTCCTAGCATTATCCGTCATATCCACATTCATGGGACAGACCTTTTTGCACTTGCCACAGGAGATGCATTTACTCTCATCACACCTGATACGAAGCAGGGAAAAATAAGACATGGGCTTCAGAAATACAGTAACCGGACAGATATATTTGCAAAAAGCCCGATTATCTTTCAGGGCAAAAGCAAGCACAATTCCCACGATATAATACAAAACGTTCCCGATCAAAAACGCCCAGAACATAATCTGCTCCATATGATTTACCCGGGCAAGGAACAGGGCACTGACAAAAACAAACGATAACACAAAAACGATATATCTGATAAATCCCCACTTTTTCCGGGGCTGCTGCGGCACCTTATAGGGCAAAAGATCCAGGATCATCGCCGTCCAGCAGGCATAGCCGCACCAGCCCCGGCCAAACACCAGGGGGCCGAATATCTTTGCCACCGCATAATGGATGGTCGCTGCCTCAAATACCCCGGTAAACAGATAGTACCAGAATCCTTCTATCTGCATATTTTCATGACAGATGAGTCCCAGATAGACAAGCATATATGTACCGACCAGAAGCTGTGCTACCCTGCGGGCGTGCCTGTATCGAAACTGCAACAATAGAATCCCAATCGCCAGAGATGTTCCGATATAGGTGAAATTAAACAGATAGAACAGATTCTGCTTCGTGAGCCAGAGTGTGACCGCTATGCCCTCAAAAAGCAGCCATAAAACAGCCGGCAATATGATTTTTTTAATTTTCTCCGTCTTTTTCATAACAGTCGTTCTTCCCTCCTTGCAGACTTTTTATAACATTTGTTTTCTTTCTCCCTTGTCAAAAAGGTAAATTCCTTCGGAATTAACCTTACTTCACGATATCGCTTCCAATGTTTCAATGCACTGTCCTGCCCAGGCGATGAAGGTCTCAATCAGTCTGCGGCCAAAATCAGCCGTGAACTGCCAGTACATCGTCTGGTAAGCCTCTTTGTCCGAACCATAACTATCGATACTTTCCGGTATCGCCTCCATCTTCCTAAGATAAGATTCGCACTGTACCTTAAACTGCCGTAACATGGCAGCGCTTTGCGCCGGCGGCATATTTCCGCTAAAAAATACCTTCATCAGGAAGGCGCTTTTAAAATGTAAAGCATCTTCCCCCTCGCCTTTGGCAAGCCAATCCAAAAACTTTTCCCGGCCGCTTTCCGTAATGGAATATATCCTTTTATTAGGACGATCCTCCTGCATCACAGTCTCGCCGCTGATATAACCCTGCTTCTCCAGCTTCTTTAATTCCAGATAAATATGACTGTTCTGGGCATGCCAGAAAAACTCCACAGACGAGTCAAAGGCTTTCACCAGATCATAGCCGCTCATGGGCTTATAATTTAAAAATCCTAAAATGCCAAACGCTAAAGACATTCTTCTGCCTCCGTTTCTATCTATATATCTTTTCATCTGAAAAACATGACCATAGTATAATTTTATAATAATATAAAATTATACTATGGTCAACACAGAATAGAAAATCAAAGCCATTGCTTGTTATAAATTATTACAATGCATCCATATCGTTTTACCCTAAAATACGTATTGTTGTCTGATGTATAACAATTGTTATTTGTCATTGTTATACATCAGGTTATTCATCAACAAATAAAGCATTGACAGGAAAAAACAATTATGATACCGTGTATAAAATTAATCACACATAAGGTTGTTATACTTGACAGGAGGCGCAAATGAACAAAGATTTGAAACCTTTTTGGGAACAAGCATATCAGGACGAAAATAGTACCGCCTTCTCTTCCGAACCAAATACGACCCTGAAAGAATTTGAGCATTTACTGGACAGACAGTCAAACATAATCGATGTTGGGTGCGGAGAAGGCCAAAATGCTTTCTATTTGGCAAAACAGGGGTATTGTAACGTTGATGCCTTCGACCTCTCAGAACACGGCATTGCGAAACTGCAACGGCGATGTCAGAAAAGCAACATCCACTTAAATGCATTTACCGCAGACCTGACCACATATCAATTCAATAAAAATTACGATATGGTAATGTCTTTCGGAACCTTACATTTCGTAGCAAAGACAGATTGGAAAACCTTCATACGCCAAGCCAAAGCACATACCAATATAAACGGCATCCATATCATGCAGATCTTTACCGACACAATACCCGCCTCAGACGACATCGCCCCCTTCGCAATCGGCCTCGCAAAAGACGGAGAAATACAAGAATTATATGCCGATTGGGAAATCCTACAGTTTAAGTCATACGTCTTCGAGGATGAGCACCCCGGCGTCCCCAAACACTTACATGCCTCAAACAAAATAGTCGCCCGAAGAATCCCATAATCATCCATGGCAGGCATATCCAATACACCAGCCCGTCCAGGATAGAATATCTTAAGGAACCCCTCAAAAAGCGGCCCTGGAATGTCTAACTCCATTCCAAAGCCGCCTTTATTTTACTTATAACACCCTATATGTTTTCCTCAGTTATTCACCTCACAGAAAATACCTAACCCCGCTTTCAAATATCTTCATATCCTGCTCCCCATAAATATTGATCGCCACGCCTTCTCCCCGTCTCTCCGCATGGACCATCTTCCCAAAGATACGCCCGTCAGGGGAAGTGATACCCTCGATTGCCGCATAAGATCCGTTAATATTCCACTCTTCATCCATGGACACATTTCCTTCCGGATCCGCATACTGGGTAGCAACCTGGCCGTTTGCAAACAATTTCTCAATCCACTCCTTCGGCGCCACGAACCGTCCCTCGCCGTGAGATGCCGGATTCACGTAGACCTGTCCAGCTTCCGCTCCGGCAAGCCATGGAGACTTATCAGACACCACTTTCAAATAAGCCATCTTGGAGATAAGACGGTTTACGGTGTTGAACGTCAAGGTCGGAGAATCCTCTTTCTGTCCCACAATCTCTCCATAAGGCACGAGTCCCAGCTTGATCAGCGCCTGGAAACCGTTACAGATGCCCAGCGCCAGACCGTCTCTCTCATTGATCAGCTTCATCACAGCTTCTTTGATTTTTTCATTCTGGAAAGCTGTGGCAAAGAATTTCGCGGAACCGTCCGGCTCATCGCCTGCGGAAAAGCCGCCCGGGAACATAATGATCTGCGCCTGGCCGATGGCCTGCTCAAAGACCTCCACGCTCTCCCGGATATCCTGCGCCGTCAAATTCTTGAAGACTTTGACCGTCACGTCTGCACCTGCCGCCTCAAAAGCCCTGGCGCTGTCATACTCGCAGTTGGTTCCCGGGAATACCGGGATAAAGACGGAAGGTTTTGCCACTTTATGTCTGCACACATAAACCTTATCTGTGTGATATACCCTGGATTCCACCGCACTCTTATCCTTGCTGGCAGTGTAGGGGAATACCTTATCCAGTTTGGAAGTCCACGCCGCAAGCGCTTCTTCCTGGGTCAGCTTCATGGAACCGTAACTGAAGACGCCGTTAGCCGTCACCGTACCGATCTCTTCAAAGTCAATATACATCGCCTGTAGCTTATGCACTTCCTCCGCCGGCATTTCCGCCACGATATCACCGATACCATTGTCAAAGAGGGCTTCCTTCTTATAAGAAGAATCCACCGCCACACCCAGGCCGTTACCGAAAGCCATCTTACTGATCGCCGCCGCTACGCCCCTGGCATCCAGTGCATAAGCCGCCACAATCTTTCTCTCCATAAACTGCGCCGTGACATGCCCATGGGTCCTGGTTACGGTTTCTTCTGACATCAGTGTCATAATCTGATCATAGAGTGCCATCACCTTGTCATAGACGGGCAGGTCATACTCGTCTCTCGGGATACGGAACCGCACCAGTCTGTCGCCCGGACATTTCAGTTCCGGTGTCACGATGTGGCCGCTCTTGCTCACATCCACCGCAAAAGAAACCAACGTAGGCGGCACATCGATATCATTGAAGGTACCGGACATGGAGTCCTTGCCGCCGATGGAAGGCAGGCCATACTTCATCTGCGCGTCATAAGCGCCCAGAAGCGCCGCAAACGGCTGGCTCCAGCGGGATGCCTCCTCGCTCATACGTCTGAAATATTCCTGGAACGTGAAGCGGATGGTTCTGTAATCCCCGCCGTTAGCCACAATCTTGGCCATGGACTCGGTCACCGCATAGACTGCGCCGTGATACGGGCTCCAGCTGGACAGATAGGGGTCAAACCCATAACTCATCATGGTCACGGTGTCTGTCTTGCCCTGCAATACGGGAAGCTTGGCCACCATGGCCTGGGTCTCCGTCAACTGATACTTACCGCCATAGGGCATATACACGCTGCCCGCGCCAATCGAAGCGTCAAACATCTCTACCAGACCTTTCTGGGAGCACACGTTCAGGTCATTCAACAGGGCTGTCCACGCCGCCTTCACATCATCTTTCTCTAACGCCTCCGCCACAGCAGGCGTTGCAATCTTCTTAAAGTAATTCTCCTTCTCATCCGGCATGTCCACAGACACATTGGTCTCCTGATGGGCGCCGTTGGTATCCAGAAATGCCCTGGACAGGTTCACAATCTCCTTACCGCGCCATTTCAAGACCAGGCGGGGCTCCTTCGTGACTACCGCCACAGGCACTGCCTCCAGATTTTCTTCTGATGCATAGGCCAGGAAAGTATCCACATCGGCGGGAGATACCACCACTGCCATACGCTCCTGGGACTCGGAGATTGCAAGCTCCGTGCCGTCAAGACCCGCATATTTCTTGGGCACCTTATCTAAGTCCACCACCAGGCCGTCCGCCAGTTCACCGATGGCCACGGACACACCGCCCGCGCCGAAGTCATTACATTTCTTGATCAGGCGGCTCACTTCCTCACGGCGGAATAGCCGCTGAATCTTTCTCTCCGTAGGCGCATTTCCCTTCTGCACTTCCGCGCCGCAGGTATCAATGGAACTCTCCGTGTGTACCTTGGAGGAACCGGTAGCGCCGCCGCAGCCGTCACGGCCGGTCCTGCCGCCTAAGAGAATGATGATATCGTCAGGATCGGAGGTTTCGCGGATCACATTTTTTCTGGGCGCCGCCCCCATGACCGCACCGATTTCCATTCGTTTCGCCACATAGTCGGGATGATAAATCTCTTTTACCAGGCCGGTCGCCAGACCAATCTGATTACCGTAGGAAGAATAACCGTCCGCCGCACCCCGCACCAGCTTCTTCTGGGGCAGCTTGCCTTTCAGGGTATCTGCCACTGGCACCGTGGGATCCGCCGCACCCGTCACGCGCATGGCCTGATAGACATAGCCCCTTCCGGAAAGGGGATCACGGATCGCGCCGCCCAGACAGGTAGCCGCCCCACCGAAGGGCTCTATCTCTGTCGGGTGATTGTGGGTCTCATTTTTGAAAAACACCAGCCACTCCTCACGCACCGGGCCATCGCCATAGTCCATCTCCACCGGCACCACCACGGAGCAGGCATTGATCTCGTCAGATTCCTCCATATCATTCAGTTTCCCGTCCTTCTTCAATTTGCGCATGGCCATCAGCGCCAGATCCATCAGACAGACAAACTTATCTTCACGGCCCGCGAAAATCTCTTCCCGCACCTGTAAATAATCCTCATAGGTCTCCTTGATGGGCTTCTGGTAGTACCCTTCCGCAAAAGCCACATCCTTTAATTCCGTAGAAAAAGTGGTATGACGGCAATGATCTGACCAGTAAGTATCCAGCACCCGGATCTCTGTCATCGTGGGATCCCGGTGTTCCTCACCGCTATAATAATGCTGGATATGCAAAAAGTCCTTAAAAGTCATGGCCAGTCCCAGAGAATCATACAGCTTGCGCAGTTCCTCCTCCGGCATGGAACTAAAACCGTCAAACACAGTCACGTCCGCAGGCTCGTCATAATCCATTGCAAGCGTATCCGGCTTCACCATATCCGTCTGCCTGGAATCCACCGGATTGATGCAATACGCCTTTATCTTTTCAAATTCATCATCATTGACCAATCCAGTCAGCAAGTAAGTCACCGCTGTCCTGATGGTCGGATTCTCATCCTCCTTCAAAAGCTGTACGCACTGGACTGCGGAATCCGCCCGCTGGTCGAACTGCCCCGGCAGATACTCCACGGAAAACACTCTGCCGTCCCCCGGAATCTCAATCTGTTCCTGATATAAGATATCCACCGGCGGTTCCGAAAACACCGTCTTACAGGCTCTCTCAAAGACTTCGTCTGAAATATTCTCCACATCATACCGGATAAAGACGCGCACCTTCTCCACACTCTTTATCCCCAGAAAACTTTCAATCTCCTCCTTCAGTTCCTTCGCCCTGACCGCAAAAGGCTCCTTTTTCTCCACATAAATACGTCTCACGTTGCCCATGATGAATTTTCTCCTTATCCTTGTGAAAGCTAAAATCCGCTACTTTTTTATCCTACCAGATAATCCGGCATATTTCAATGCACGGATTCGGAATCTCTCTGCATCCTGTGGGATTCCCTATCTCTATGCATGCAGCCTGTGAATCAGCCGATATGCCATCTCACCCTGCATGATCAGGGGCTCCGTATATTGGAAAAACACAATCCCATCTGTCGGCGCATACACGGTCTCTTTCACGCTTCCCTCGTAAGGGTCGATCACTTCCGCCAGTTTATTGCCATAACGCACATCCGCCCCTGTTTTCACAAGACTGCGGAAAATACCGCCGCAGGTCACATGAATATTGGACAGATCCTCTTCCAGTATCACATGACTGATATACCCGCTGTGACTCTCGTAGCGGATGATCCCCATTCTGGTCAAAAACCGCAGTACCGCCGCCACCGCCTGACTGGCGCTTTCCTCATCTATCTCCGTATTTTTATTCGTATACAGGGAAAAGGCTGCCGTCATCTCATCCTGCCAGTTATAATTGAGCGTCCGCGTATCGATGGGCGCCGGCTTCCTGACCGCCACATAAGGCAGGCCAAAAAGATTGGCCAGGGAAGTATTCTGATACCCCGTCTCCATCATGCGCACATGGGGCACAAATTCTCCTGTCATATAAAAACTCGCCAGCTGAATCCCGTAGCTGTAGTCTTTGACAGCCTCAAAGATACCGCCGGCAATCCTGGCCGCCGCCTCCCCGTAACTGCTTCCCGGGAACTTGCGGTTGATATCCACATCTTCCACACCCCAGTAACGTTTGCCCACATTCATGGCATAGTTATTGACCACCGGAATCACCATGATCTCCTTGCCGGCACTGATACAGCCATTGCCCTCCAGTTCCTTTAATACCCGCACCAGCTGGGAACAGATATAAAGCTGCTGTATCTCGCTGCCCCGCATGGGTCCCAAAATGCAGGCCGCCTTATCCCCCTTGCCAAAGCGGTAGCCCTTCACCACCATATCTTCCCTGTAAGGTGCTTCCACCCGGTAGATTTCCTCTATATACATGCCGTTCTCCATTCCCTTTTCTTTTATGCCTGCGTATCCTGCTCCAGTATCCGTGCGATCAAAGATCCCTCATAAACAAAAGGATACTCCCGCAGGGTGAAGACCACACCGCCCTTCTTTGCCACGATCTCCTGCACGACTTTACCGGTCAATACATCCACAATCTCTCCGATCTTTTCCCCCTGATGCAGGTAATGTCTATGCGCGATATTCGGCAGAAAAATGCCTGCGTGTTCCGCCCGGATAAACTCCACTTCCCCATCGCTGGATATCACAGGCTCCCTCACCGGACTGACCGACCCGGTCCACAGTCCCATCTCCCGCATCAGATAAAAAATGCCGTCCACAACCTGATCTCCATAAATCCTGGTAATCCGAAGCCCCAATCCCATCTCCATCACCAGGGTAGGAACCCCCAGCATATTCATGGAATGAGCCAGCGTAGACTCATGCACTGTAGCTGTGGCATTCAGCCAGATCATATCCGCATTCAGAAGTTTCGCAAAAGGCAGAAGTTTCTGGGCAAATTCCGCACTCACACGCACCTGTGGAATTTCCCTGACATACATGTCAGATGCATGGACATCAATACAGACATCCGCCCCTGAGATATCTTTTACTACAGAGGCCGCCGCGCGTTCCATCACCGTCCCATCCATGCTCCCCGGAAAAATCCGGTTCATATCCATCTCCATCTTTGGCACATTGCGTCTGGCCATATCGATGCCCAGTGGATTCAGCTGCGGATAAATATCCACGGTTCCCCGCAGATATTCCGGATGTTCTTCCAGTCTCCTGATCATCTCATAACAGACATACTGCCCTTCCAGCTCATCTCCATGGGTACCTGATACCACGGCGATTCTTCCCACAGGATTCTCGCAGGCAATCCTGTTCTTATAAATGACCAGATCTTCCCCCACCGGCAATTGCGCCGAATATACTTTTTCTAACATGGCAATCCTTCCTGTCAGCGCCATTGACCGCCATCATGACAATCCACAACACTGGCATAAATACCCGCTGTATGACCGCAAACAAAATGCCTCGAAAGTCTTTCCGAAGCATCTTATCTACCGTCAGTTTCCTATTCAGTCCCATTCAATCTCATATACTAATCAGCGCAAAGGCGATTTCTCAACCCATTTTCCCTGAATTCGTATTACAGGTTCTCAAATCTGTGCATCATCAGTCCTCTATGATCAGTCCCTGCATGATATACAATAACTGGGCATCCACCATCTTCTCTGTGATGCCAAAAGTCTGCGCATCAATCTTCATGCCCTCCAGCACATACATAATGTTGGCTGCGGCTCCCTTGGGATCCTCGCAATAAAACTCGCCGCTGGCGATTCCCGCCTCAATCAGCTTCTCAATCACCCTGACACCCGCGTCAAATTGTCTGCGCAGCATATTGTTCTTATCAGTCGATTTATGGGCAAAGAAATATTCATAGACTGCAACAGTCAAATTATCCTTCTTTTGCAGAAGTTCTTTCTTCTGTTCCTTTAAGAAAAGTGTCAGGATATCCGCTGCATTATCTTCCTGGGTAATCTGCTCCGTAAAGACATCATCCGTCTCATCCGCTTCCATCTGCAACACTTCCATCAGAATCTGCTCCGTGCTGTCAAAATAAAGATACAGACCGCCCCGGCTGATCTCGCAGGCTTCCACGATATCTTTCATGGTCACATTCTTGAACCCTTTCTCCACAAACACCTTTCTGGCTGTCTCCAGAATATATTTCTTTTTCTGTACCGATTTTTCTCCCATGAATCTTCTCTCCTAAATTTTCTCCAGTGTGATTGACTGCCTTCCTCTATGGCTGTATTGCCGCCCCTGATTTGACTTATCTGGTCGGTGCCGGTCTGTCCCAGAAATCCAGATTCGCCTTCATCTTCCTGATCACATATAGAAATATCCCGCTCTCCACGGCTTCAGACCACATTCTTCCTTTCGTCATCCCGCCCATCACATATTTGGAAAGAATCGCTTTTAATACATCCATTTCTTTGATACTTGCCCGCTCGATTGCCTTGATCTCATCCTGCACTGTGCGGATTCTGCAACGGGAATAAACATACATGTAGTTCCTGTCCATCAACTGGGTCCGCTGTGCCTCCTTGACAAAACTCATCACTGTGCTGTCATATACCGGAAATGCCACCGAATGTTCAGCAATCCCGGAAGCGGAATAAGTCTGCTGTACACTGGTACCCGTCTTACTTTCCAGCCAGGGCAGGTACCGTACCAGCCTCTCCACATCGGGTTTATATTCATTGACGATCTGCTGTCTATAAGCGATGTCCTCCTGTTCTGTTCTTCTTTCCATAACTTCTGCTGCCTTTCTTCCTGAATCTCATATAATACGGGATCCGCAAAGCGGAACCCGAAAAACAAATTTTCTCATCATTTACTTTTTCGACAAGATTGTCATTTTCATTCTAGCACAAATTTTTTAAAAGTACAGCACAAAAAACTTTTTATCTTCTTGTGCATTTTGCTAAAATCCATCTCCCGCTTTTCTATTTTCTATATTCTTGTATTTTGGAGGCCATCGTCATATAATAAGAGTAAATTCCTTCGGAATTAACTCTGCGAGTTCCGCTTCGCGGACCTCGCAATCCAATTTTAGTTGTGTTCCTTCGGAACAAATAAGTTTTTCTTTGGAATTCCGACAGAATCAGTTTGTACTAAATCACAGGGGAGGTATTATCATGGCTGTAAAAGAATTTCCGGCGGGGACGCAGTTGATCCAGAGTGGTCAAAATCTCACCGCCTTACATGTAATCGCTAAGGGGAGCGTGCGCGCCACCTATCCAGGCGGCGAATTTTATCTGGGAAAAGGTGATGTTGTGGGCATCTGCGAACTTTTTTTCGGATCCTATTTCATCTCTTACCAGGCAGAGGAAGCCACTTCATTTGCTTCTTATCCCTGTTCTGCCGCACAATTATCCAGTTTTATGAAAAGTAACAAGGAACTGTCAAATTTCCTTATCACGTCTTTGTTCAAGCAGCTTCATGAAATTCTTGACCAGTATGAACTGAGCCATTTTGACTGTAATAATTTCTACCATTACCTGATGGACAGCTATGAAGATTATAAGTCCTTTTGTACAAAACTTGGCTTTGCCGCAAGGGAACTGCCGGCTATGGAGACATTGACTCAGCTGGTCCTCGAAGAAGATGTGGACAGCTGGATTGACGGCTTCTACACCCAGCTGGGCACGCTGGTGACAGAAAAAACTGCCAAAAACCTGGATCCCGACTTTATGACCGGCTTAATCTTAAAGGTAGATCAGGATATCTACAATATTATCTCTATCTGCCGTGTACTATATGATTACAAATCGGAGATTACCAACCTCCTGATGAATGAAAATCATCTGGATTTCTTTGATTTATATGCAGGCATTCTCTATAAGATCGGCCCCAATGCCGAGAATTCCACCACGATCATTGCGGCATTATCTACCATGATGATCCAGCTTGAGAGCCAGCCCTCAATCGACAAGGACATGTACAAGCAGCGCGTGGCTGAATACCGTGAGAAACTCAACAAGGTAAGCACTTCCTCCGGTGATGAGGATACCAAGACGGATGAAGTACCGGAAATCACAGATTCCATGAATACAATCCTCGCCTACTCCGGTGTCAGCAGCGAAACCGCCACCGCTTTCCGGGCAAATGTTGAAAAATATGCCAAGATGACTGACAAGAACGCTTCTGATGACGCCGCAAGAAAACTGCGTCTCACGATCACCAAGCTGTTCTATCAGATTTATGAGGGCGCTTTCTTAAAGAGTCTAAATGACAATGCCATCCCCAAAGTTGTGAAAATGTTCTTCAACTTTGGCTATGTGGACGAAAACCTGGCAGGCATGGAGAATGCTTCCTACCTGTACTCCATTGTAGATAGACTTCCCACAGATCCCAAGCGGAAAGTCTACACCATTTACGAATGGCTCAAAGCTATTTACAATGGTGAAAAGGCACCCAGCCGCAACGAATTTGATGCCGATTATATCGCTTATCTGCATGAGCAGAAGATGACTGGTAAGATCACTGCCGCCCAGGAAATCGAATGGCAGAACAACAGGGAGAAACAGGTACTGTTCGAGATGAACAATATGTTCCCCACCGTCAACAAGATTACCTTTGGCCGTATTATCAATTTCTGCCCTATCTTCTCGGAACACAATATCTTAAAAGACCTGGATGTTTCCCTGGTCTCCGCAGATAAGGTCGAAGATGCCTTTAAGATGATACGTTCCCTGGACTTCAGTGCTTACTACCGCGACATCATCTATACCAATCCGGACATCGGTATCGGTAAGGAGTCTGTGGGTGTAGAGGTACTGCCGGATCTGATCCTGATGCCCAATGTGGGAATCCGCGGCGTTGCATGGCAGGAAATTGAAGGCCGCAAACGTACCACCCCGGCCCGTATGATGGTATCCATCTTCCAGATGGAAGATCTGACCAATATCTTAGTCCGCCTGACCGGCGATTTCCGTTGGGAAATGTGCAAACGTGTGCAGGGCGCCCGCTGGAACGATGTATCCGAAGCGTCCCTCACCAGCGAATACTTCGATTACATCCAGTTCTACAAAAAGAACCGGGATCTGTCGGCAGATGCCAAGGATAAGATCAAGCTCAGTATGCAGAAAGCAAAGAACAGTTATAAAGAAATGTTCATCAGGGATTATGAAGCCTGGATCCTCTATGAAGGTTCCGGCTCGCCCCGCCTGAATAAGGTATCCCGCACAATCCTCTTCACTTACTGTCCGTTTGCCAAGGAAATCCGTAACAGGCTCAAAGCAAACCCGCTGTATAAGGAAATGATGGATCGTTATGATATCAAACTCAGCCAGAAGATACACCATTATAACAACCTCTTCCAGAAGCTGAAAAATACAAATACACCCGTACCGGAAGAGTTACAAAATCAGAGGGATTTCTTAAATCGCTAGAAAAGCGCAAAATGTTTTTATTATGAATCAGTTTTTTGGAATGATTATGAGTAGATTCGACATTTTTCGCCAATATAGTGTTATTCTTCTGCAATATAATTATAGACTGTCGTACCAAAAGATATTATAGTAATGTTAGACTTGATCGCGGAAATCAAGTCAGCAATAGCAATTCCGAAGAATTCCCCTTTTACACAGCGAAAACCCCGAAGGTTTTATCCTTCGGGGTTTTTGCTGTCACTGTTTATTTCTCCTCTTTGTATTGCTTCACCATAAACAAACTGATCAGTAAGGCTATGATATAAAGTATAATCGTGAAATACAACACATTCTGATATCCTACCGGATTGATCATATTTCCATGACTATCCTCGATAAAGCTTCCCGTGTTGCTCACAATCAGCGTTGCAATCTGGTTACCCGTAAGACCGGCAAAGGCCCAGGCTGAGAGTGTGATACCATGAATGGCACTGATACTGCCCATGCCATAATGATCCGAAAGCAGGGTCGGCACATTGGAGAAGCCGCCGCCGTATCCGGCATTTACCATAAAGATCAATGCCAGTACCAGAACGATCAACAGGATATTGCCTTCTCCGTTCTTGATACCGCCGGTAAGCATTACCGCACCGGTGAATACAATGGAAAGAATAAAAATCAGTTTATAGATCGTATTTCTGTCCTTCAGATGATCTGCCCATGCGGAGAATCCCAGACGGCCGCCCGCATTAAAGACAGCGGAGATGGTAGAAATCACACCCACCACGCCTGCAAGGCCAATACATTTTACAATCATCTTCTCCTGGGAAATCAAAGCCAGACCACAGGTGATATTGATGTAGAACATCAGCCAGATACCGATATAGTTGACAATCGGACGGGTCTTTATGGTAGCCATGATTCCCTGTCCCTTTTCTTTCTTCTGGGGCTCATGCCATCCCGCAGGTTTCGCCAGAAGCAGATGGCCTACAAACATCATTACAAAATAAACTGCTGCCAGGATAAAGAACATCTTGTAAATACCGCCCTCACCAAGATTGGAAAGCAAAGCCTGCATGATAGGGCTTGCAATTGCCTTGGCACCGCCGAATCCTGCTACGGCAAGACCGGTTGCCAAGCCCTTCTTATCCTCGAACCAGAGCATCAAGGTCTTAACCGGCGACAGATATCCGGTTCCCAGACCAATACCCATAATAAAACCATAACAGATATAAATACCCACAAGTGCCAGAACACTGCCCTTATGGCTTCCACCGTAATAAATAAAGAATCCGGTGCCCGCCATACCCAGCGCAAAAGTGATGGTTGCAATCAGGGATGACTTATGAATATCTTTCTCCACCACGTTTCCCAGGAAAGCTGCCGACATACCCAGGAAAAAGATGGCAAAACTGAAAGCCCACTCCGTAGCCGCCTTGGAAAATCCTATGTAGTCAGCAATCTCCTGACTGAAAATAGACCAGCAGTACACAGTACCGATACTGAAATGCAGGAGCAATGCCGGAATTGCGGCACGCACCCATTTGTTTTGACAGTTTTTCATGATAATTACCTGTTATCCTTTCGTTATAGTATTATTTAAGAAATTAAAAAAGCTGAATGTAACTTTAATAATTTTATAATAAAATTTTTAGAATTTCAAGACTCATTATACATAGTTGGCATGCCCCAGCCTATTGAGATCATAACCGTTCACGACATAGCCCACAAGCAATCCTTATTCTGCAATTTAGCGCAGCACCATTACCGAAAATCCAGGCATCACCGCAGTGCCATCGATAAATGTGATCGGCTCCTCACCGGTCGTAAGCGTACCTCGAATCTCCGTATCCGCACCGACAGCCTTTCCATTCAGTGTGATCCCGGTCAGATCCAGTTCTTCCGTATCCGGTCCTGTCACAAACAATAACAGGATTTCCTGCTCTTCATAGGTCTTTTTGATCGCGCAGACACTCTCTTTGGTATCCTCTGCCAGAAAATCTCCCACCAGCACGTATTCCGCCCTGCCGCGGGCAATCTCAGGATTCTGGTTGCGTATCCTGAGAACCTTCTTATAATATTGATAAACCGAATCCGGATCCTGTGCCTGCTCTTCCAGGCTTTCAAACTTCATCTTCACATCGTCCATGTCAGCCGGGCCATCGCACATCCCTTCCGCCGAGGCATCCTTGCTCCAATACATGGGTGCACGTTTGTTTTCATCTTTGCCGGATCCCTTCATGCCAAGTTCCTCCCCATAATACAGGAAGGCCGATCCGCTCATAAACAGGTTCATGGCGCCTGCCATCTTGGTCTGTGCCTCCGAATTATCCCCGGCATAGTACCCGGCGCTTCTCCCCATATCATGATTGGTATAGAAAGGCGCATCAATATAATTCTCATTGTATGCACGGTACATACTATCCAGAGAACCGACTGCTGCACCGTATTTGGCTGCCGAGGAACCGTTTAACACTTTGGAGATAATGCCATCCTTATCCGCAAAGGCAAAGTCAAAGATACTGTCGATGCCGCTTTCATAATATTTCGCATAATCCGCCATATCCAGCCAGGCTTCTCCCACCAGATAGGCATCCTCTTTCTGGGATTTGACTGTATTAGTCAACCAATTCAGGAAGTCAATATTGGACTGCGGCGCTCCGGTATAGTATTCTTTCACCGCATCCAGACGGAATCCGCCCACGCCCATATCCAGCCAGTACTGCGTGATCTGTGCAATCTCATCCCGCAGAGCCTCGCAGTCCAGATTAAGGTCCGGCATCTCAGACCAGAACTGGGCTTCATAATACCAGTCCGTACCCTCCACCTCATAATAACCGCCGCCCTGTTCTTTGGAAAAATGATAGTACGCAAAATACGGACACGCCTCTGCATCCGGTTCTGCCCCATGCAAGCCCCGCAGATAAGCGCAGGCCTCCTGGAACCAGGGATTTTGAGAAGAACTGTGATTGAGTACCAGATCCATGATGACCTTGATGCCGCGCCTGTCACATTCCGCAAGAAATTCCTGAAAATCTTCCAAGGTGCCATATTCCTCATCGATGGCATAATAATCCGCCACGTCATATTTGTGATAGGTGGGCGAAGGGTTCACCGGCATCAGCCAGATGCCGTTACAACCCAAGTCCGTATCTGTGGTGTCATCTCCGTCATTGATATAATCAAGCTTCGAGATCAGCCCTTGCAGGTCTCCCACCCCATCGCCGTCACTGTCACAGAAGGAATAGACAAAAACTTCATAATATGTCCTGTAGTTATCGTTTATCATCTGTAAGGGCAGAGACTCCCAGGATTCTGCCGCAGATTCCTCATTCCCATTTGTCTCGGATTCCTTTTCAGACTGTTCTGTGGCTTGCCCGGCTTCGTTCGTCAATACAATGGTCTTACCATTGCCAGAGCCGCCGCAGCCACCCAACAATAAAACCGCTGTCAGAACCCCTGCCACTGCTCTCATCCTGTCTCTCTTCATAACACACTCCCTTTACCCCTATCCCGTGAATAACAGGCTGCACCCTAAAAGCACAGCCTGCCACTATCTTCACATCTTTTAATGTCTTCTCTGTCACGTTCCCGTCAGGGATTAACCCTTGACAGAACCGCCTGTAATACCTTCCACATAGAACTTCTGCATGATCAGGAACAGGATTGAAATCGGCACGGATATCACCACACCGCCTGCGCAGAATACGGAGAAGTATTTAGCAATCATGGACTTACCAAGCATATTGAAAAGCCCAATTGCAACAGTCCAGTCTGTCGCAATACCGGAATTCAGCATCAGCTTCGCAAACACGAAATCGCCCCACGGTACCAGGAAAGAACTGATAACGGTGTACACGATGATCGGTTTAGAAAGCGGAATGATGATCCGGAAGAAAATCTTCGCCTCGGAAGCGCCCTCCAGTCTTGCCGCCTCACTTAAAGATACGGAAATCGTATCCATGAAGCCCTTACAGATCAAGAACCCAAGCCCCGCGCCTGCTGAGTAGACAATGATCATGCCTATGTGGCTGTTTGTCAGGTTAAAGGTCTTTAAGATAAAGTAAATCGCGATCATGGACAGCACACCAGGGAACATATTTAAAATGATGCTAAAACTCATCAGCTGTTTTCTGCCCGGGAAACGCAGCTTACTCATCGTATAACTCACCATCAGCACGAGTATGGTGGAAATCAGACAGGTAAAAATCGCGATCACCAGTGTGTTCACAAACCACCTGTTATACTGCACGATGGAGTCTGACCGGAAGAACAGCTGTGCATAATTGTCGAGTGTCCACGTCTCCGGGAAGAAATGGGACGTATTGATTCCCTTGTACCCACTAAACGAGGTAACAAAAAGCCAGAGAATCGGAATCAGCCAAATCACCGCAAGGAGAAGCAAAACTAAATGTCTTAAAATAGAATTTACTGTCTTTTTCATTATTGAAACTCCTCCTCCTTATCTCCTTTGATCGTTCTGGTAAAGGTAACCAGGGTAAACGCCGCACAGATAATAAATACGATAATACCGATAACGGACGCCATCTTATAGTTGTAATACTCGTTCGTCAGACGGAACAGCCAGGTGACGAGCAGGTCAACCTCCTTCGCGTTGGAGTTTGCAAGCAGCTGGTCGCTTGTGACAAACACATCCTGCGTCAGCAGGTAGATTACGTTAAAGTTATTGATGTTCTTGACAAAGTCTGTAATCAGACTCGGGCCGGTCACAAAGAGCATGTACGGCATTGTAATCTTTATAAAGATCTGGAACGGATTCGCTCCGTCAATCCTCGCACTCTCAATCTGATCCTCCGGAATATTCATCAACACACCCGTTGCAATCAGCATCTGGTAGGGTATACCGACCCAGATATTGATGATGACGATCATCACTTTCGCCCATCCCGGATTCGTCAAAAACGGGATATAACTTAAATTGGCCGGAACCAGTCCCACATTCTTCAGGAAATCCGTGAGACCGACATTATTGCAGAAGGTATTGACAATACCGCTGTCTGCAAAGAAGTTACGTACCAAAAGCAATGTGACGAACTGCGGTACCGCAATGGCAATGATGAAAAGAGTCCTCCACATCTTCGGCAGTTTCGTCTTCTTATTATTGATAAACTTGGCAAGTAAAATACCACCGATATATGTTGTAAAGGTAGCAAGTACCGCCCACTCTAATGTCCAGACTAATACTTTTTTAAAGGAATATCCAAAGGTCACTGTCACGGAACTGGTAAACAGGTTCTTAAAGTTAGACCATCCCACCCAGGTAAACAATGCACTTGGCGGCATATGCTGCTGATCGTAATTGGTAAATGCGACCGCCACCAGAACCAGGATTGGCAGGATATTCATCAGAATAACGCCGATAGTCGGCAGTGTTAACAAAGTAATATGAAATTTTTCATTAAATAACGCCCGTATGTCTTCCGCAAAAGTATTGATATGTTCTCCATTTTCTTGCTGAAGCTGTAGACGATAGACCGCTTTCACGTTTGCGATCCAGAAGATAACAAATACCAGAATCAAAAACAGTGCAATAATGGAATTTAACAAAATCAGGAAAGAATTATCATAATCGTTGATCGTGCTGGTCATCGTCAGCGGATCAAACACCTGCTCAAACTGCACTGTACCGAGTGTTCCAAATTTAGCAAGGTTGGGTGCCGCATAGCCGACACACAGCACTGCAAACAAAGCCTCCACCAGAAACATGATAATACCGTTGACCACCTGTTTCCTGGCTATATAACCCACACCCATCAGGACAGCCGAAACCTTAACCCACACATCTCCCTTGACAAAGGCAATTCCAAAATCCTTAAAATAATTTCCTATTGCGCTTAATGCCTTCTTCATACGAAACTCCTCTCAGAAGCAACTGTCACTTTTCAAGAAGAGGGCGAGTGAACACACCCACCCTCTCGTTTTCCTTATTACTTTAAAACTTTTCCCACATTCCTAATGCCGAGTCCGCGAAGCGGATCTCGTAAAGTTAATTTGCGAAGCAAATTTACTTTTTTATTCGACAGGAGCCGTAATACCCTCAACTGTGGTATCCAACAGTTCCTGAAGGTCTGTTCCGTCCGGATTACCAGATGCAAGAATCTGTCCTAATGTCTCAGCAGGAGACCAGAAGTTGCCGCCTACACGCTGAGGTGTTGCGTATGCTGCCTGTGCTGCCAGTGCTGCGATAGCAGGATTTGCCTGAACTGCCGGTGAAGATGCTGCCGCAACGTTTGCAGGGCCAAGGCCTCTTGCTTCAAATCTTGCTGTCTGTGCTGCCTCGCTGGTCAGATACTCTGCAAGGAGCATTGCCCAACCGATGTTAGCGGAGTGAGGATTTACACCGATCAGCTTGTAACCGGAGTAAGAAGACATCTGGCAGTCTTTGCCGCCTGCCTTGAACGTAGGAAGCTTGGTAGCCGCATAGTTGTCTCCCCATGCTTCTGCTGCTGTCTCTGCTCTCCAGGTACCATTTACACATGCAACCACATTACCCTCTGCGATCTGGGTAGCCATATCCTCATCACCCATATCTACCAATACGTTAGATGCTGTCAGATCAAGGATTGCCTGTGCCACATCTGTACCGCCTGCTGCGTTCCATGTACAGGTATTGGTAAGGCCGTCATCATTCAGTTTCAGGTCAAGGCCTGCACCCTGGAAGAATGCATAAATATACCAGCCATTGGAGATATCCATTGCAATCTTCTTGTTAGCTGCCTGCGCAACTTCAACCATCTTCTCTAAGGACTGTACATCGCTCTCGGAGAATACGGAAGAGTCATAGAACATGAAATAACCGTTATCAGCTGTCATCGGATATGCATACAATTTTCCATCGATGGTAGCCGCTTCAACGGCGCCGCTTACGTTATCGTTTGCCACATCATAGGTGTAATTTGCAACTACTTCCTGCAATGCGCCAGCCTTTACCAACTCGTTGATCTGGTCATCCGCAAATGCGAACACATCTGCTGCTGCCTCTACGTCTGTAAGGATTGTATCTTTTGCTGTGGACTCAGATTCTGCACCGAGTGTGATATCAAAAGTCACGTCCGGATAAGCTGCCTTGAACTCATCAAGCAGTTTTGTTGTGAGATCCTGATCTTCCTCAGATGCCCATACCTTTAAAGTTACGGTGTCAGTTGTAGCTGCGATCAGGTTTGCGATCGGATCTGCTGCTGCATCTGCCGCAGGCGCTTCTGCCGCGGGTGCTTCTGCTTCAGGTGCATCTGCTGCCGGTGCATCTGCCGCAGGTGTCTCTGCTGCCGGTGCATCTGCTGCCGGTGTCTGTGCTGCATCGCCAGATCCGCCACAGCCTGCAAGACAGCTGGCTGCCAATGCTGTTGCCAGTAATGTTGCCAATACTTTCTTCTTCATAATCTTTTCCTCTCTCTTTCCGACTTTATAATCAAAAGTCAACTGTTGTTTCTATATAAAATGTGCCGTCACATTTTATACCGTAACTGATATGGGCGCCCGGGCTGCCGGGCTGAAAACGCTCTGCGTTTTCCAGATGGACAGAGGTTTTATATCCTATATATAGGATATAAGGAAAGGACTAGTCCTTTCCGGCGCTTCGCCCTGCGGCGGGCACCTGTTTGTCTTTCCTGCTCTTATCTCCTGTAAAGTGCGGTCTGCGTGCGGATCCAGCTTCTTCTCTCCTCCGGAAGCGCATCCTCCATGATCCGCCACTTCCAGTTGCCCCCTACCGTAGAAGGCTGGTTCATCCTGGCCTCGCTGTCCAGCTTCAGAATATCCTGCATCTGAAATATTACCACATCCGCAATGCTGGCGTAGGCTGCCCTGATAAAAGCATCCGAAATCTGCTCTTTCTTTTCTATATTTAAATAGGAATACAGATAAGCCAGTTCATAATCGGTGCAATCCCTGTAATAACCAACAATCGTATCATTGTCATGGGTTCCCGCATACACCACGGTATTGGTATCCTCATAATTATGGGGCAGATATACATTGTCCGCCTTACCATTAAAAGCAAATAGCAGCACCTTCATATCAGGCCACCCCATTCTTTGGATCAACCTGTTGACTCCTGGCAGCACCGTCCCCATGTTCTCCGCAATGATGGGTCTGCCGCCTGCCGCCTGCTCCAGAATATCCGTTAACTTCCTGCCGGGCCCTTTCGACCATCTTCCCATCCGGATGTCTTCTTCTCCTGCCGGAAGGCTGAAGTATTTGACAATCCCCAGGAAATAATCTATCTTGATCACATCGAAAAGTTCCGCCTGGTGCCTCATCCTGTCCTGCCACCAGCTAAAGTTATCTTTCTCCATGGCCTTCCAGTCATAGACCGGATTGCCCCAGATCTGTCCTGCGGCAGAAAAATCATCCGGCGGGCAAGCTGCTATATTGAGCATCCGGCCCTCGCCGTCAAGCTGAAAAAGTTCCCTGTGTGTCCACACATCCACGCTGTCATACGCCACATAAAAGGGCATATCGCCAATCAACTGTATCCCTCGTCCGTTGGCGTAGCGTTTCAACATGTTCCACTGTCTATAGAACTCATACTGACAGAACTTCCAGAAGGCTATATCCTCCGACAGAAGGCTTCTGTATTTTATAAGCTCTTCTTCCATTCTGTCCTTAACTGGCCTTTCCCATTCATACCAGGCCTTATTATCAAGATGATACTTGAGCGCCATATAGAGGCTGTAATCCTCAAGCCATGTCTGATTTCTGTCACAAAATACTATGTAATTCTGATCAGAGAGGTCAAACCGCTTAAATGCCTGCTGTAAGACCGTGTACCTGTTCTGATAGAGGATTCCGTAATCTACCTTCTCCTCGCTCTCTCCCCAGCGGTAGGCATTTACTTCCTCCTGCCTAAGAAACCCTCTTTCGATCAGTTCTTCCAGATCGATATAATAGGGATTCCCCGCAAACAGGGAAATTGCCTGAAATGGACTGTCCCCCACGGTGATCGGCCCCATCGGCAGGATCTGCCAATACTTCTGTTTGAGATCTACCAGAAGATCTACAAACCGGAAAGCCGCGCTCCCGAATGTTCCTATCCCATAGGCCGAAGGCAGGCTGGATATCGACATCAGCACACCGGCGCCTCTCGTCAATGTTTTCTCCTTCACCCTTTATGTCCCCCAATTTAAAGAAGTAACTTGCTTCGCAGAATAACAGAACAAGCAATTCCGATTATGAAGACCCTCTTGCATCTTCGGGTCCTAAAGTTTCGTAAACTTTCGTATCTGAATCAAATTTACCACTTTTTAACTGTTTTTGTCAATACGGAAATCGTTTTTTACAAGTTTTCTGCTATTTTAAACGGATTTGGGGGTTACAAATTGTATATCTTTCACAATTTTTCGAAAGTTTTCGCAATTTTTCTTGATTTCTTGCTATTTTTCTACTATGCTTAATTAAAACCCTTTCGGATAATGGAGGTCATTATGGCTACAATCAAAGACATTGCCAACCGCCTTGGTGTATCTGTCAGTACAGTCTCCAAAGGACTCAACGGTGCCAGCGACATCAGTGAATCCCTGCGCCAGGCTGTACTCGATACGGCTGTGGAACTGGGATATACCACGAAACAGATGCGCGGACGCGACAGCAGAAAGGTCTGCCTCTTCGTTGAAAATATGGACTATGAAACCCCGGATCAGTTCGGATACGATATCATCTTGGGTTTTCGTCAGGTTGCGGTTCGGGAGAAATTCGATGTCACAGTGTTGCCCATCACGCCTCTTTTCCAATCCACGGAAAAATATGACACTTATATGTTAAAGAACGGATTTGTGGGCGGCTTCATGGTAGGTTTTGCCCTCCAGGATGACTGGATGAGCCAGTTCAACACAACTACCATCCCCACCGTTCTTTTCGATAATTATATTAGTAAAAACCCCTGCGTGGGTTCCATTGGTACAGACAGCCTAGAAGGGATTGACGATGCCATTATCCATCTGATGCAGCGCGGTCACAGCCGCATTGCCCTGATCAACGGTTCGCGCAATTCCATGATCTCAGAGCGGCGGCGTCAGGCGTATATCGACAGCATGACGGCTCACGACCTTCCTTTCAGTGAGGCCACCATGCCCTATGGCTACTATGTGGCGGATGCCGCCAAAGATCACGTGGGCGGCCTGCTCTCCATGGGTATCACCGCCATTCTGTGCGGCAATGACCTGATTGCCTCCGGTGTGATCACCGAATGTAATAAACGAGGCGTCCGGGTGCCTGAGGATGTGAGTGTCATCGGCTTTGACGATATACCGCTCTCCGCCAAACTGCAACCGCCGCTCACCACGGTCAGACAAGATCGCCTGGAACTTGGCAAATCAGGGTTTCATACTTTGAATTCCCTGATCAATCATATCTCCATCAGCAGAACCCTGCTGCGTCCGCAACTGATTGTCCGCAAATCTACTGCCCAGGCAAAAGCCTGATGTCTGGCCGGCTATAACCTTTCGTCCGGTCATAAGCTTCTGCCTGGCCGGCTATAACCTTTCGTCCGCTCATAAGCTTCTGCCTGGCCGGCTTAATCTTCCTTCGGCTGATAGTCCCGAATTACTTTAAGCGCGGGCAGCGCATTTCCATCATAATCAAACAGCGCCTGGTTGGCCCACTCATTGCCGCCGGGCCCTTTTTCTTCTATATATATCAGTGCCTCTTCGTTGGCCCAGCCGGAACCCGGCACCGGAATCCATGCCGGTTCCCAGTAAAAAAATCCTCTTCCCTTATGTTCCGGCACCTGTTCTATCACCTGGAGCAATGCCCGCATAAACTCGCACTGCCCCTCCCTGCTCATGTCGAAGGGAATCTTCTCCACCAGTTCCTGTCTGGTAGCATACCCTTTTCTCTCTCCTGGTTGCAGTTTCTCATAAGCCGCATAGTCTTCCATGGTGAAACCCATGGACACCTCAACCACCATCAATTCTTTGCCATAACGCCGCGCCAGGTCATTCATATTATACTGTAAATCATCCAGAGACCCATGCCAGAAAGGATAGTACGAAAGCCCAATGATCTGGAACTCTTCTCCCTTTTCCAGATAATGGTCAAACCAATCCCGGTACATTGCATTGTTGCCGCCATTGTCCAGATGCAGCATGACCGGCACATCCTGATCCACCGCCCGCACCCCGCGGATGCCCGCATTGATAAAGCGAGCCAGATTATCGTAGTTCGGCAGCTTCCCCAAAGGCCATAACATACCATTGGTCAGTTCATTTCCCACTTGAATCATCGTAGGGAACGCCCCTGCCTCTTTCATCGACAGCAGGGTATCCCTCGTAAAGGTAAAGACCGCCTGCTCCAGCTGTTTCGCATCCATACCCCGCCAGGCCTTGGGCACACGCTGTTTTCCCGGATCCGCCCAGAAATCACTGTACTGAATATCCAGCAGCACTTCCATATCATGGGAGCGCGCCCTGCGTGAAAGTTCTATGGTTGTGGGCAGGTCATTGGTGCCTGCCCCATATGGTCTGCCACCCTCCGAATAGGGATCATTCCACAGTCTGAGGCGTACCGCATTGAAACCGTAATCCTTCAATATGACAAATACATCCTTCTCAACACCCTGATCATAAAACCTGCCGCCCAGTTCCTCCACCTCTTTGATGGTGGAAATGTCCGCTCCCTTCAGATACTGCATGATATATGCTCCTTCTTAAACGTAGTCAATCTTTTCAGTCAAAGTCGAACTTGGTAAACCGCTTCATGGCATCCTTATAACGGAACCTAACCAGTTCATTCTTCTCAAGCACATCTTCCTCTGTCCCCACATACTGACAGCGGATACAGTGATATTCCTTTTTATCTTTATCATAAAACATATCAATATCCAGATCCCTCATAAAACAAGAAGGACACCTGTAATTTAATTTGCCTTTGCCAGATTGAGCCATGTCGCAAATACCTCCTTATCCTTTAAACTGGTGGTGTAACCCAACGTAAACATGGGAGAGAATGCATACCCTTCCCTGATATAGCCAACCGCATCCTTTTTCTCACAGCTGATGGATACCCTCGTCTCAATCTCCGGCACCACCGCCACCGTCTCTGTCGCTCCAGTCATCTGCTCTTCGCGGCATTTGTAAGCATAATCAATCTTCTTCGTCTCTTTCCCATCTGTGACAGATAACTTCACATTGGTCATATCTTCCGAATACTCCGTGGTGCCATAACATGCAACCATATATTCGTTAATCTCCACCTCTGCCGAAGGATCGCTCATCTCCAGTATCGCCCGCTCAATCTTAACATTGGAACTGCCTTCCTCAAAGTACATCTTCGTCTGCAATTTCACTGTCAGATCATGAAACGCAATATCCACCGGATCCAGCGTCAGGATTCTCGTATTGCCCTCCTGGGAAAAATGCGCTTTCGTCCTGCACAGGCACAGATCCACTTCCTCACCCTTATAGGTGAGTTTTGCACTTCTGACCGTGCCTTCGCCGGCATAGTGCGTGAAATATCCAGCCCGATATTTCTCCTGTATCAGGAAAGGATAAGAAGCATCGGTCACATGTTTGGTACCGATACCCACCGGCCATTCCAGCTTAGCCGCATAAGGGCGAAGATCCACGATGGCGCCGCCCTGATCCATATTGGCACAGACTCTCATATAAGGATCACAGTACCAGAACAGCTGCTTATCCGATCCGTAAAGGATATCCCGCCAGAGTGCACACTCCGGCTCCGTCAGCCTCCTGTGGGCACGGAAATAATCTGCAAACTCCGCCATGGTCATATCGTCCAGCTGGCCTTCCTTTTTCAATTTACCATAATAAGCCATACCATCTTCGTAAGACTTAAGGAGAAGCTCATAGGGTGCTTCCCAGCGCCCCATCTTGTTCATCCAGCCGGGTCCCACGAACATCATATTATAAGCATAACCATTGTTATACTTTGCCAGTGACCGGAACTGATCGATCAGATTGTAAAGATAAGGATACTCCCAGGTCTTGGAATCATAACACATGCTACGCAATACGTTCTGCGGATGCGTCCCGAAATTGGACCCGTTGCCATCATAGCAGGCAATCAGATCCCGCGACAAATGGGGGATTGCCACAATGCCGCTGTCCTCCGCCTCATTGGCCGCCGGTGCATGTACATTCTGCTTACTGGGAATCCAGGGCGCCCAGGGGCCGCCGTCCATAAACGTATACCAGGAGTTATTGCAGGTATGATACGCCTTCGGCCCTTCCTCCCAGCAGGTCGCCACGGCACATTTGACCATGGGATACTTTTCCTTGATATAATTGACCAGATCCGCATCCATATAATAGGAACCCGTAGATTCCGGATAAAATCCGAACCTGTCGCGGAATTTCCCAAACACATCATCTACGATCGACTTCTTATCTTCCATGGAAAACATCCAGATACAGAAATCTTTCGTCTTGTATTTCTCACGGAACTCCTCACAGGGAAGTCCCAGCAGGGATAGCGCAATCTCATCCCCGTATTTCTCATGATCCTCTTTGGCAAGCGCCACCGCCTCATCATTGAACAAAGACGCATACGTCATCTGAATGGTTGTCTTAAGCCCATTCTTGTGTGCGATCGCCTGCTGCGTCTTAAAAATATCCAATGATTCTGTCAGAAGTTCCTTCCTTCCGATATCCTCCTCTTTGCCATGTCCGGTCACCTTCTCCGCATACTCAGGCACCATCTCCGGACGATGGATGATGTTAACAATAAACTTATCCATACTTCCCTGCCCTCCCATTTCTTTCTGCTTCTTGTTTGTTCACTTTTACTTTGCGCAATCGGTTGTTCATACTCGAATAATAACAAACTGCACAGATATTGTCAATGTATTTTTTGCTAAAGACACGAAAATTATGCAGCCTTCTACAAAGACCATGCCTGCAAAATGATTTAACAAATAATTTATCACCAATAATAATTGTAGACACGTAAGAAATAGAGTATAGTTATACATAGTAAAGTCGATAGAATATCTATCGTTATTTAATTATGGATAGTGGAATATATGAGAACATAAGAAGCTCTGAATTCCCAAAATGGAGGAAATTATGAAAATCACAATTATAGACGGCCAGGGCGGCCGGATTGGTAAATCAATTATCGAACAAATGAAAAAGAAGCACCCGGACCTGGAACTATACGCCATTGGCACCAACAGTATCGCCACCTCTGCCATGTTGAAAGCGGGCGCAGACTATGGCGCTACCGGAGATAACGCAGTGATTGTCAATGCGGCTGATTCTGATCTGATCGTGGGCCCCATCGGTATTGTATTTGCCAATGCGCTTTTAGGAGAAATAACACCCGCTATTTCTTCTGCCATCGGCGCAAGCAAAGCTTTTAAGATTCTAATTCCAGTGAACCGTTGCAACCATTTCGTTGCAGGCTGTAAAGACGCCCCCATGGGAGATTACATCCGTATCGCCATAGAAAAAATAGAGTCCATGCTGTAAGGCATGGACTCAGACCAGATTGTCATGACCCTGATTAAATTATTCACGCATATTTTCTGATACCAGATTCTCTTGCTCCATGAACTGCGCCACAGATTCCGCCCTGGCCGCTGACAAGAGCCAGCGCTTTAAAACCTCCTCATCTTTCTGGGATTTTATCTTCTGTATCAGACACGCCGGTAAAGTTTCTCCTCTGCCTGTATTTTCCAGCAAATGAAGGATATCTTCTGCTCTCCCTCTCGTCTCACCGATGGCAATGCCCTCATCCCGCACATACTCATCCTCATCCCAGCGGTCTCTCTTTGCTCTCCAGTAATCGTCATATATCCAGCGTAATGTCCTTATAAGTCCCATCTGCCTTACCACCTCTGCCACGTCTCTCATCCTCCCATTCTGTTCTGCAATCCGGTCTATCTCCTCCTGGCTGGTCGCATTGAATAACCGAATCCAGTCGTCTACTCTGCTGCCGGTCAAGTCCTTCCCCAGTTCGATGATATGTATCTCCCACAGATCCGTCAGTTCCCTGCCTGCTTCATCCCGCAGACGATAGACGCTGTGGTATTCCTCCGTATCCGAAAGAAGTTCAAAATCCACCAGACTGATACTGATGCACCGGCGCAGTTTCCTGTATTTTTCTCCAACTACCAGGTCATCGGTGTACATCCTGGCCAGATAGTACAATTTTCTTTGGGTATAATGTTTCTGCCTGTACACCTGCATCTCAATATCGATCTTGGTGTTGTCGTTGAGTA
>CAMNXA010000016.1 GCA_946566685.1 uncultured Lachnospiraceae bacterium | reverse complement strand
CCTCTTTGTCCATATCAGATACGATAGAAGCTACATAAAGGCTCTCATCTGCATCAATTGTACGGTCGAACAGGATTACATCGATGCCAGCTGCCTGTGCATCCTGTAATACGGAATCCCAACCAGATACATCAGCTGCGGAAAGAAGCAGATAGTCAACGCCGTCCTGGATGAACTTCTGAGCTGCTGCAACCTGCTCATCGTTCTTAAGGCTGTATGCGAAAGATGCTTCATAACCATTCTCTTCTGTGAAAGCTGCCTTTAAGTCGTTAACGTTAGCTGTACGATAACCGGACTCGTTAGGATCGTTGTTGATGATACCAACTTTGATCAGTTCGCCAGATGCTTCTGCTGCAGGCTCTTCTGCTGCGGGCTCTTCTGCCGCGGGTTCCTCTGCTGCAGGCTCTTCTGCTGCGGGTTCCTCTGCTGCGGGTGCTTCCTCTGTTGCTGCAGGTGCTGCTGCGGGCTCAGCCGGAGCTTCAGAACCGCCACAACCTACGAGGCTTGCCATTACCATAGCGCCTGCAAGTAAAACTGCTAATTTCTTCTTCATTACTTAATTCCTCCCTTTCATTTTCATCATCTTGAAGAATTGAAATATGTTCCGGAATCGGAAACCATATTGGCTCCGTTCCTGAAACTACTTTAACAAAACATCACCCTCTCTTCAACACTAAATGACCGCATTTTTTCGATTTGGGGGAGTTTAACAATACAAATTTTATCTATGTCAATATCGTCTGATACAAATTAGTGAAATTGATATAAATTTTTATGATTATGTTGAATATTTATTGATTTTTACCAGAAAATAGGTTACACTAAACACTTGTATTATACCGTAAATTTTGTCATATCCTGTTATCGAATTACATTATTGTTAGATTGAAAAAATTTTTATGAATAAATATTGTATAATTTGTGAACAAATTATGAACAAAAAGAGGAATTTTCTATCATGAACAAATATGAAATGCTTACGAAACAACTCACAGAACAGATCTCAAGAAATCTGCAACAGGGAATCACGGCCCTTCCCACGGAGGCGGAACTGTGCGCACAATATCAGGTCAGCAGGCAGACCGTCCGAACAGCGCTTTCCAGCCTTCGCAGCCAGGGGATCATCACAAGCCGTCAGGGCAGCGGATCTTATGCCACAGGCCTTCTGCCTTTTCCGGATCGAAATATCATCCCTGTACTGGTGGCCAGTGGACAGGAATATATCTATCCCGCTCTGTTAAACGACATTCAGAACACTCTGGCTTCCCAGGGATATCAAATGAAGGTATACCCCACGGACAATGATATCTCCATAGAACGCAGGCACCTGACCAATCTGCTGAAAGATCCGCCAAGGGGCATCATCGTGGAGGGTTCCAAAAGCACCCTCCCCAATCCCAATCTGGACTTATATAATAATCTGAAGAAAGCGGGAACCTTTCTTCTCTTTCTGCACAATCGCTATAACGCCCTGCCTGATGAAATCTGTATCAAGGATGATAACTATTATGGCGGATATCTGCTGGCTGAACATCTGACAAGCCTGGGACACACCCGCATTGCAGGACTTTTTAAAGTGGATGATCAGCAGGGAGCAGAACGCTATCTGGGCGTAGCCTCCTGCTTAAGAGATCTTGGATATGAATTGAAAGACAGACATGTGGGATGGTTCAACACCCTGGATATCGAATCCATCCGCCAGAAGCAGGATACCCGTTTCCTCACAAATTTTATTCAGGAACGGCTGCCGGGATGTTCTGCGGTCATCTGTTACAATGACGAGACCGCCTACTGGCTCATGAAGGAACTTTCCTATGCCGATATACAAGTGCCCCGTGACCTGTCCGTAGTCTGTTTTGACAACAGTTATTTAAGTGACCTAAGTAAGATCCGAATCACTACCCTGACGCACAGGCCCCATGAAATGGGCCGGAGTGTGGCTGAATGCATGATGCAGAAATTAAGGGGAATCCCTGTGGTATCACAGGAAATCCCCTGGGAAATCGTGCGCAAGGAAAGCGATGGACCCTACAAATCTTAAGATTTCTGGCCTGCGCGGTACTCCCTGGGCGTACACCCCTGCGTCTTTTTAAAGACAAAACTGAAATAGTGGGGATCCTTATATCCCACTTCCAGGGCAATATCCCCGGAATGTTTCTCTGTCTGCCGCAGAAGTTTCTTGGCCTTGTCCATCCGCTTCTGCGTCACATATTCAATAAAGGTCATCTGCATGGCCTGACTGAAGATTGCGCTGAAATAGTTGGCGCTGACATTGACTTCTCCAGCCACGGAGTTTAGGGAAAACGACTCCTGAGAATAGTTTTCTTCTATATAATCAAGCGCCTTCTTGAGTACCCGTTTGCTCTGATTGTCAGATTCCCGGTCCCGCAATTCCATGGCCTTATCCAACATATTGCGGATATAGCGGGGTATCTCTTCCACAGAGAGATTTTTGTCCTGCATCTGTCCGCCGTCTGCCTCCGCCATAAATTCTTCCTTGTCTCCGCCGATGGATTCTACATAGGCCAGCGTCACAAAGCGGACATGCAGCACCAGATAATTCTGGAACATCGTTGACTGCAGCGCCTCGTTGATGGTCAGCAAGTAACTGTCCACAAATTCCGGTATATCTTCCCTGCTGCCGCGGAGGAGAAAATCCTTAAACAGTTCCGGATCCATTTTGGAGTAATCAATGTCCCCAATCTTACTGCCCTCTCTCTGGGGCATGTAATTCTCTGTCACTTCTTTCGTAAAGATATGCACATGGGGCATCAGGAACCGATAGGCAAAAAGGTGATTGACCTTGCTGTAACACTCTGCCAGGAGACTCAGTCTTTCCACCGGTTCTCCCACGGCTGCATACCAGTCCAGAATATCTTCCGTGGGCTGGCAGATCCGTTCCACATTTTCCAGATATTTATCCGCAAGTTCCTGCATCTGCTCGGCATTGCCCTTGATCAGCACGCCGTAAGTATTGACATTCCAGCGAAAGACCAGGTTTTCCGGATAGCGTACAAAGTAATGCAGCAGTTCTTCCCGCTTTCTGGCGAAGTCCTCAGATTCAAACCCCATATTCTCCCCGGCGCGCTTCTCCTGCAAATTAAACATCAACAGATTGTAACATGGTGCATTGATCTTCAGGGAAAGTTTCGCTGCCTCCTCATAGATATCCTGCACAGGCATACGGCCCTCAAATACCTTGACAAAAAAGTTCGTGCGGGAAAACCGTTCATATTCCCTGGACTCATCCTGGTATTTTTCCTGGTATTTGCGCTGCTCCCGTTCCGTTTCTATCTTTACCTTTAAATCCGTCAGCACTTTTTGCAGATTTGCCCTGGTGATGGGTTTTAAAAGATACTGTTCCACCCCTACGGAGATTGCCTGCCTCGCATACTCAAAGTCATCATAGCCGCTGATGATAATGATCTTCATGTCCGGAAATTCCTGATGGACAATACGGCTTAGGGACAGCCCGTCCATAAAGGGCATCTTGATATCCGTCAGGAGAACATCCGGCCTGGTCTTTTGTATGAGCGGCAGCGCCATCTCTCCATCACTGGCCTCTCCCACAAACTGGTAGCCATACTGTTCCCATGGCATATTATCCCTGAGTCCTTCCCTGACAATACTCTCGTCCTCCACCAGAAATATTTTTAACATCATTCCTTCCCCTTTCTAATAATTCCTCTCCTCCAATAATTCCCGGGTCACATTCTCTATCGTAAAAACATTTTCTTCCACATAATACTGCTGCTCTACTTCCTGTCCATCTTCCAGCATGTCGATCACCTGTGATAAATACTCCCCCTGATTAGGGTTACATTCGATATCCACATTAATGATACCCTTCGCCACCATCTCAAGCGCATCATGCACCGCATCGAAGGAAATGATCGTGATATCGCCGCCAATGCCCACCGTCTGGCCCGACTCCTTGATAGCCTCGATCGCACCGAATGTCATATCATCGTTCTGGGACACCACCACGTCAATATCCGGATATTTTTTCAAAAAAGTCTCCATCACTTCCCGGCCTTTGGCAGAAGTAAAGTCCGCGTATTCCTGTTCCAGGATATTCCAGTTCAGATGATCGGAAGCCACGGTGGAAAATCCTATCGTCCGCCCGATCTGTGCGGTAGACCCCTCTGTACCCTTCAATACCACAATATTGACTTGTCCCTCATTCATTCCCCGTTTCTTAAGATCCTTTTCCAGCCAGCGTCCTGCCCGCTCCCCTTCTTCCACAAAATCGCTGCCCACACAGGTTACATAGAGGCTTCTGTCTCTTATATTCACATTTCTGTCCATCAGGATAACCGGAATCCCCGCCTCTTTCGCTTCCTGCAACACGGTTTCCCATCCGGTTTCCACCACCGGGGAGAACACGATGTAATCTACCCGCTGGGAGATAAAACTGCGGATTGTCTTAATCTGGTTCTCCTGCTTCTGCCTGGCATTCTGGAAGATCATGAAATAACCGTTCTGCTGGGTAAAGGCGTTCTGCACAGATTCCGTATTGGCAGTCCGCCAGCCGGACTCGCTCCCAAGCTGGGACACGCCCACCACGATCCGATCCTCCTCTTCACTTACAGAATTATCCTCTTCTATATCAGTAAACAGCCGTCCGCCCACGACCATCAGGGACAAAATGACGATGAACAGTACAATGACCAGCCTTCTGACAAATACATTTTTCTTACTCATTTATGTTCTCTCCTTTGTCAGCTGCATACGGAATTGCCGGAATGACAATCTCCACACGGGTTCCTTTCCCCTTAACAGATTCAATCCGCATGCCATACTCCTGTCCGAAGTTCATACGGATGCGTTCATTTACATTGGCAAGCCCAAAGCCCTTCTCCGTATCCTGACAGGGTTTATTGATCTCACCTTTCAGCTTTTCCAGCTCCTCTTCATCCATGCCCGCACCGTTGTCTTCCACGACAAAACGTATCTCGTCACCCTGCAAAACCCCTGTCACGCTGATCGTTCCTTTCGCCCGCTTATATTTGATGCCATGGTATAGTGAATTTTCCACAAGCGGCTGCAACGTAAGTTTGAGGATCTTATACTGATACAATTCCGGTGCGATCTGAATCTCATATTCCAGAATATCCCTGTAACGCACCTGCTGTATCTCCAGATAACTTTTAATATGAAGTTCTTCTTCCTGTATGGTAATATACTCCCGCCCTTTAGACAACACCAGCCGGAAAAATTCCGACAGCGACATAACTACGTTGACCGCCTTTTCGGGATCATTGCCCTCGATCAGCCACACGATCGTATCAAGCGTATTATACAGAAAGTGCGGGTTGATCTGTTCCTGTAAGAGTCTTAAATCCGCCCGGCGCATCTTGCGCTCGTCTTCCTTAATCTTACGCACCAGTCCTTCAATGCTCTCCGTCATGCTGTTGACGCTGTCCGCAAGCACGGCCACCTCATCTTCAGAATCTGCCGGGGCACGTGCTGAGAAATCTCCTTTGGCCACCTTTTGTGTGACCCGTGACAGTTCCTGGATCGGCTCAATGATGCCCGTGACGATCATAATGATCAGGGCTACCACCAGAAATAACAGCAAAAACAACAGAACACCGCAAAATCCCGTAAAAGTATTTACCCTCTCATTCAGCTGCTCCGTCAGATGTTCCATGCTCTTAGTCTGATAATAGATGTAAGACTGAATATTATCCTGAATTAGTTCTGTCATGATATAAATATTGTTATCCAGCATCTCAATGTTCATATCATAGCTATTATCATTCTCAATGTTTGTCCTGATGTCATCCACGCGGTCTTCCAGCGTGTCGATATTGCGCATCAGGATCTGAAGCCAGGCGCGGCTCTCTCCATCCGTTGTGATACTCATCAGGTTGCCAAATTCACTGCGCAGTTCATTCAGCAAAACATAGGGGTCTTTCAGGCTCTTATCATCCCCCACCGTCTCGAAGGTAACATAGCCTACCACCAGTTTATAAAGACTCTCATCCATCTCTTCCTTGAAATTAAGATTATAGTTGTTTGCTACAGTCATATTGCTCACAATATTGTCATAGGCTTTGCTGTAATTATGAAGCGCATAGATCAGATAGACGACCATCACCAGAAATGGGATCGCCACCACCATGGAAAGCAATATCAGTTTATGTTTGATGGAATATTTTACCTTGACCGTCTGCATATTATAATCTCCTTTCTAATTATTCTACCAATTTTCTGATAAAAGATAAATTGTAAATTTTTTTCTATTAAATTAAAGATTCTTTGTTTGCATTGACACACTAAAAGGTGTAATATAAATATGTGTATCGTTTTTTATCAAATAAACTCATAATGAAAGATTATAATAATGAAAGAAAATTCCGTACTTGCAAATATTTATGAAAATATATGCAGAGACACCGGCCGCAAAAATGAATCTTCCAAATTAATTGTTGTTCTCAGGCTGCTGATAATCTCCATGGCAGTCTATTCCCTGATCAACTGTGTCCTGATTGCATTTACCCGGCATATCGGAGGGCTTATCCTCTCTGTCGCTTCTCTGGTTCTGTTTATTCTTGCCTTTGTATGCTCCTACTACTGGAGTTCCTTTACATCATACTGCGCGCTGAATATTTATGTCCTGGCGTGGAGCATTGCCAATGTAATCTTTTTTGGCTGGAATATCGGTGTCCAACATTTTATTTTTACGCTCCTTGTATTTTGTTTCTTTGCAAAATACAAACATGAAAAGGCTAAGATCATTTACACGCTGTGTCTGCTTGTACTGCGGATTTATCTGTATTATTATTGCAGGGATCACGCCGCTGTTGTTGCCCTGACAGCAGACATCAGCAATGCTTTGCAGATGATAAACACCTGTTTTGTATTCCTGTCTCTTGCCCTGACCGCCTACATATTCAGCGCGGACTCCCAGGAATTGGAAGGCAAGCTGATCGAATATAACAGGCAGCTTATGAAACAGGCCAACACCGATACCCTGACAGGACTTTACAATCGCCGCAGTACCATGGAGTATCTGGACGATCTGCTGAATAATCCGGATAACCAGATCAGCATCTGCCTGTGTGATATCGATTTCTTTAAACATGTTAACGATACTTATGGACATGATGTAGGCGATGTAGTACTTAAGAAGATTTCTGAAACCTTCCGCAAGGAATTACCGCCGGATTCCTTTATCTCCCGTTGGGGCGGCGAGGAATTCTTGCTGATCTTTCCCAAACTGAACGGGGATGATGCAGTCATAGCCCTGGAAAATCTTCGGCAGAAAATCAAGGCCATTGTCTTTGACGGTGTGATTGAGACCTTTACCGTATCGCTCACTTACGGACTGGTGGAATACGACTACCACAGCGACATGACCACCATCTTAAAAGAAGCGGACGAAAAATTATATCTCGGCAAAGAAAGCGGACGTGACCGGATCATCTTCTGATCCGGTCATTATTTATATCCCCCTCTCATATATTAATACAAATCTTTCTTGAGGGTATTTACTTGAAACGCACTCTCACACTCAAACAATGGGCTGCTGCCCTGATTCTTTTTGGCGGTTTTTGCGCCTCTACCCTGCTTTATTATGTACATAGTCATCAGGACGCCAGATTTGAATCTTTCGGGGAAGAATTTTTCCTGAACGAAGTACAGGCCAATCCGATCCATTTTCATTATACAATAGATGATGCCGCTGCTTATGGCATTGATGAATCCGGGCTTTCCCTCCCTGTCTATCGTGCTGGTGAGGCCGCAGATGATATCTATGAACTCTCTCAGACCAGGAACAGCCTTTCTATGATAAACCGCAGCGCTCTGAGCCAAGACAACCAATACCTGTATGATCTGCTGAACACTTATCTGATTGCATTGTCAGGTACCGCAGCCCATCCATATTTTGCAGAACCACTCTCCCCCTCATCGGGAGCGCCCTCAGAGCTTCCAATCCTTCTGGCAGAATACCAGTTGGATGATGCAGCGGATATTGAAAACTATCTGGCTATCCTCTCCCAGATCCCGTCCTACTTCGATGGCCTGATCGTCTACGAGAAAGAAAAGGCGGATGCAGGACTTTTTATGTCCGATGAGACCGCAGACAAGACGATCGCCCAGTGCACAGCGCTGATGAATCCCGATGCTCTGGCAGAGGGCACCCATTTTCTGGAGATTACTTTTCAGGATAAACTAAATGCCCTGTCACAGCAGGGCGTAATAAGCGAAGAACAGAGACTATCCTACCAGTCGGAACACAACCGCCTCCTGACCACTGTGGTTGCTCCTGCCTACGACAGACTGGCCGATGAAATCACCCTCTTAAAAGGAAGGGGCAAAAGTATCGGCGGGCTGGCCCAATACGAAGGGGGCCGCGACTACTATCTGGCCCTGCTGCGACTGCGCACCGGGTCTTACCGGGATATTGCAGAGATCAAGAGACTGCTCTATCAGGATCTGCAATTTCATTATGAAACCCTGCTCCATCTGCTGCAAACAGATCCTTCTCTCAAAAATCTGATCTTGCAGGATCCCCCGCTTCTGCCCGAAGCATCTCCGGAGGAATATCTGTCCTATTTGCAGACAGCGATCAAGCAGGATTATCCGGCTATTCCGGCCGGAAAAGACGATGCGCCAATTCATTCTGTGGTCAAATACGTAGATCCAAGCCTGGAGCCCTATAGCGCGCCTGCGTTCTACATGACACCACCCATCGACAATGTCTGCGATAACATCATCTATATCAATACCCAGGATACCACCAGCGATCTGTCTCTCTTTACCACGCTGGCGCATGAAGGTTATCCCGGCCATCTATATCAGACCGTCTATAGCCAGCGCTTCTGGGACGAACGTAACATTCTGCCCCTGCGCAGCGTCCTATACTATGGGGGCTTTATCGAAGGCTGGGCCATGTATGTGGAACTCTCCTCCTACGACTACGCAATCCAGATGGCCAGGACAGCTCACCCGGAAACCGTCCGCTATTATCAGGCCTGCCGCCTTGACCGGCAGATCCAGCTGTGTCTGTACTCCCTGTTAGATGTGGCAATCCACTACGATGGCGCCTCCCTGGAAGATGTACGCAGAATCTTCTCTTCTCTTGGCACTATGGACGATGAGAGCGTGCAGGCTGTTTATCAATATATTGCCGAAGAACCCTGCAACTACCTGAAATACTATCTGGGCTATCTGGAAATCATGGAATTAAAAAAACAGGCTGCCGTCATCTGGGCTGAACCCGGAGAGACTGACGCTGCCTGTGAGCAGACAGACTTTCAATATCAATTTCATTGTTTCCTGCTGCAAAACGGCCCGGCAGATTACCGATCCCTGGCCGCAAGGCTGGCTCTGTGGAATCCATAATATGATAAAAACTCTCAACATCCTTGAGAGTTTTTTCATGCCATGTCCTGTTATTTTTCCCTGAAAAACCGGTTTAACTTGAGCAGGGCCTGCTCCAATACCCGCTGCTCCTCCTCTGACAGTCCCGCAATCACCGCATCTATCATCTGTTCATGGAAATTTTGATGATGAAGATAAGCCCGGATGCCTTTATCCGACAAAGAGATCAGTACCACACGCCGATCCTCCTCGCTGCGGGTCCTGTTCACATATCCTTTCTTAACCAGGCCGTTGATGGATATGGTCAGCGTTCCCGTAGTCACCTCAAGTTCTCTGGCAACACTGGTCATATTCTTCGCATCCTCCATGCCGATCGCTTCTATGACATGCATGTCATTTGTGGTCACGTCCCGGTATTCTCCCGTCCTTATGGCACGTTCTTCTATGGTATTGATATCACGGAACAATTTGACCAATACTTCGTTCAATGTATTATTGATATCCATCTCGGTTCTCCAACCTTCGTCATTTCTGTTGTATCATTTTAGCAGATATTATTTTGATAGTCAAACTATTCCTCCATCATCTCATCAATATAACCCCTGTCCCAGAGCAAGATCCGCAGCTTCTTCGCTGCCTCCACTGCCGGATTGGTAAAATACTGATTGGTCATGACCGCACCCACCATCCGCTCATAGTAGGCGCAACCTCCATAAGTACGGAGTATGGCCTCCACGCCCACAGGCCCGTTATAGCGTTTGCACTGGACAGCATAGGTAACGCCGTCTTTTTCCGCCAGGATATCTACGCCAAAGTCCCCGCTTCCGCGCGTCACTTCCACCTCTATAAATCCCTGCTTTTCCAAAAGTTCCGCACAGAAATATTCAAAATCATGGCCTTCCATCTCATCCATGAAGCCTGTCCTGCGGTAATGGCGAAAGCGGCGGACACACTTTATCAAAAGTATGGCCGCCACCGTCAGGACAATGATAGCTATTATGATTGCCATTAATATTGTTAGCTGCGACTGCTGCATGTATTCCGCATTAACTTTCATTCCGCCACTCGCTTTCCCGGCATCTACTCAGGACTTCGTCTTCATCCACACAAACCCATGGCCCGGCAGGGTAATATCTTTTACATCCTGCACTTTACCGCTCAACATATCTTTCCAGACGCCGTCCTCTTCCAGCGAAACTTTCCTTTCCATATCATGGAAATTAAATACCCCCAGCATCCTTTCCTTACCCCTGCTTCTCATCAGACATAACACCGCATCATCCCCGGCATCCACCACCTGACAGTCTGCATCCGCCTCAAAGACTTTCTCCTTTTTGCGCAAAGTCTCAAGCTGTCCGAGCGCCCGGAAAATCTGTCCGGCCACCGTCTTTACGTCATCCCGCTCCGCAGCCAGTTCCCAGCGGAACTTCCCTCTGTGAAGATAGCGGGAGTCCGGCGCCTTAGCAGGTTCCTGTTTGTAGGTGTAATCATTTACCTGCCCCACCTCGTCACCGCTGTAGAGCATGGGAATCCCCGACTGTGTCAGCATATAGGCATGGAGCATGACATCCATGCGGATGGCATCCTTCATTTTCTGCTGATCTTTCTCATACCCTGCGCTCTCCACGCCGCACATGGACGCCGTGGTACCGCAAAATCTGGCATCGCCCAGTCTCGGATCATCGTTATAGAGTTCTCCTCTGCTTTCGCTGTTCGGATAATTCCCAGTAAAGTAATCATTCAGATATTTTTTATGAGCCACCTCTTCCATGCCCCAAGTCTGAAGTGTAGCGAAATCCAGCCCCCAGCCGATATCATCATGGCACCTTAGATAATTCAGGAAGGTGTATTCCCTCGGCAGTCCGTTCACCACATCCATCTGTTTCTTTAAAAGACGCACATCCCTGGTTGCAACGCAGTTCCAGGTGGTCGCCATGGTAGTCACATTATAGAGCATATGGCACTCCGGTTTTTCTACTGTTCCAAAATAAGGCACTACCTTTTCCGGTTCCATCACCACCTCTCCCAGCAGTACCACGCCGGGACACACGATCTCACCGATCATGCGCATCATACGCACGATGGTATGTACCTGTTTTAAATTCCTGCACTGAGTGCCGAGTTCTTTCCAGATATAAGGCACCGCATCGATCCGTATGATATCCATGCCCTGATTCGCCAGGTACAGGAAATTGTACATCATCTCGTTAAACACACGGGGATTCCGATAATTCAGATCCCACTGGTAAGGATAAAAAGATGTCATCACATAATGGCCGATCTCCGGAAGCCAGGTAAAATTGCCCGGCGCAGTGGTCGGAAATACCTGCGGCACTGTCTCTTCATACTGTGCCGGTATATCATAATTATCATAGAAGAAATACCGACTCATGTATTCGCCTTCACCCTGGCGCGCCCTTCTTGCCCACTCATGCTCTTCTGATGTATGATTCATGACAAAATCCATGCACAGGTTAATTCCCCGCTCATGACACTGTGCCGAAAGCTGCGCAAGATCATCCATGCTGCCTAAATCCGGCCTCACTTTCCTGAAATCCGCCACAGCATATCCGCCATCCGAACGTCCCTCCGGTGAATCCAAAAACGGCATCAGGTGTATATAGTTGACATTGCAGGATTCCAGATATGACAGCTTCTCCTGCAATCCCTGTATCGTGCCGGCAAAGTTGTCAATGTAAAGCATCATGCCCAGCATATCTTTCCTGCGAAACCATGCCGTATCTTTCTCTCTCTTCTGATCCAGTGCCTTCATCTTCTGATCCCGCGCCAGATAATAGTCATACATCTGATCGCACAATTCTGCAAACATGGAATCATTCTCGTACAGTTCCATATACAGCCAGCGCAGTTCATCATGGTGTTTTTGTAATCTTTTTTCAAAAATAGTCGAATCTTTCATCCTTTCCTCCCAAATTCATCCCCTGTGATAATAGATTCCCTTCATTTATTACACAATATACCACGAGAAGACCGATTTCGCAATTACAATAAAGCCCTTTCTATTGCTATTTATCATTTCGTATTCATGATTTCTGTCATTTTCCTCTTGCATTCTCTTATCGCATCCGCTATAATCAATCCCATCAAGCAAAAAGTGAGGTAGTACCGCATTGAGGATGTAATCTGTTTCTAACAACTTAACACGGCAACAAGTCATAGTTTGTTATCAGAGGCAGATCATATCATTGGTGTACTGTATTTTTTTGCGGGTTTCTATTTCTATAGGCATTCCCGTTTCTTTTTGAGGCTCTCTGGTAACAGAGGCTTTTTTATTTCTGTGAAAAAGCGCCATGGCGCATTTTCACAATGAAGAAGGGAGTGCATTTATTATGTCACAAATTCAGGTATCCAATTTAACTTTTTCCTATGATACCAGTTACGATACTATTTTTGAAAACACATCCTTTACCATCGACACGGACTGGAAACTCGGTCTGATTGGCAGAAATGGCAAGGGCAAGACCACATTCTTAAATCTGCTGCTTGGCAGATATGACTACAGCGGATCTATCAGTCATTCCGCCTGTTTCGATTATTTTCCCTGCCCGGTCACGCAGGCGCAGGAGAAAATGATCACTGCCGATCTGGCAGAAGAACTGGTACCGGACTTTGAGCTCTGGAAGGTCTGCCGGGAATTGGACAGTCTGAGAGCCGATGCGGAAATTCTCTACAGACCTTATGAAACACTCAGCCACGGAGAACGGACGAAAATCATGCTGGCCCTGCTCTTTTCACGGGACAATCATTTCCTGCTGATCGATGAGCCGACAAACCATCTGGATATCGGCGCAAGAACCCTGCTGCGGGACTATCTGTGCGCAAAAAAGGGCTTTCTTCTGGTCTCCCACGACAGATGGCTCTTAAATGAATGTGTCGATCATATCCTGGTACTAAACCGTAGTACCATTCGGGTAGAAAAGGGTAATTTCGATAGCTGGTATGCCAATAAAGAAAAACAGGACAGCTTCGAACAGGCCGAAAACGAAAAACTGAAAAAGGAAATCGGCAAGCTGAAAGAAGCTGCCAGGCGTACCGCTCTGTGGGCCGACAAAGCAGAGGGCCGCAAGATCGGTTATGATCCCGCCAAGGAGCACGACCGGTTCATAGGCACCCGTTCCTACATCGGCGCCAAGTCCGCCCGGATGCAGCAGCAGCGCAAAAACCTGGACAACAGACGCACTGCCGCCATTGAGGAGAAGGAGACTCTGCTCAAAGATATCGAAACCGTAGTTGATTTAAAACTGCCCACCCTGACACATCACAAACAGATCTTGATTCGCGCAGATCATTTACATCTGGGGTATGGCGAGAGCACTGTCGTGCAAGACCTCACTTTCTCTCTTGGTCAGGGTGAACGCGTATGGCTGCGGGGGCCAAACGGCTGCGGCAAATCCACATTGATCAAAGCCATTTTAGGGGATGCTTCTATTGCCATATCCGGAGAATTGCAGCTTGCCAGCGGCCTTACCGTGTCCTATATCAATCAGGATACTTCAAATGTGACCGGTACCCTACAGGATTATATTCGCTCTGCCAATATGGACGAAAGCCTTTTTAAGGCAATCCTGCGGCAGCTTGACTTTGCGCGGACACAATTCGACAAGCGTCTGGAAGAATACTCTGAAGGGCAGAAAAAGAAACTCCTGATCGCCACAAGTCTGCTCACTCCCGCGCATCTTTATGTCTGGGATGAGCCGCTCAACTATATTGATATCTTTTCCAGAATGCAGCTGGAAAAACTGATCCTTACACACCGTCCCACACTGCTGTTTGTGGAACATGACCGGACATTCGGAGAGAAAATGGCCACCAAAACCATAGAAATGAAATTATAAAATTTATTTTATATTTTCTTTCTTTTTTCTTTCGAATTCTGACACATCCCATTCACAAATTGTGTGTATAGTAATAACTGTAGTTGAGACAGAGCCGAATCAAAGAATCCGGCCCGCAAGAATATCCTACATAGATTCTCAAGCGGTGGTTACTACACTTCCAATGGAGTCGCCGGTGCTGAGTTGGTGCCGACCGACTTCGACTAAACATAACAGAGCATCTAACCAATGCCTGTTGACATATATTAGGACTGATACATTTCTATCCTTCTCACACAATGAAAACGGCGTTCCTTACGGACGCCGTTTTCATTATATTCCAAATCAGGAAGTAACCCAAATCTTCTGGCGGCCGCTTGGAAATTCTCTGCTGTCCCCTATACCAGCATCCCCGCCAGTACGATACTGGCTATGATGCCCGCCAGGGTGGCTAACAATGCGCCCTTTAAAGTATAGCGGGTCCTGGTGACCTTTGCCGCCAGGAAATAAACGCTCATGGTATAGAAAATCGTTTCTGTACAACTCATCATAATAGATGTGGTAAGCCCGATCAGGGAATCCGGCCCGTGATTCTTAAAAATATCCAGCACAAGTCCTGTGGCCGCCGAAGAGGAAAACATCTTCACCAGCATCAGAGGAATCAGTTCCGAGGAAAATCCAAGCTGTGCCGCTATCCCGCCAAAAAGGCCGCCTATAAACTCCAAAAATCCCGATGCACGCAGTACCCCCACTGCCACCATCAGCCCGATCAGGGTAGGCATAATCTGTATGACCGTATGGAAACCGTCTTTCGCGCCCTTGATAAAATCCTCATACACATTACAGCGGTTGGCAAGCCCATACGCCACGATATAGAAGATGATGACCGGGATAATGATATTGGAGACATTGGATAATACGGAGGCCATGCATACACCTGCCAGATCTTTTATAAAAATCTATGCAGACGGGCAGATTTTTATTATACTAAAAGTAAATTGCTGCGCAATTAACTTTTATTTAAGAAAAAGAGAGGGTAATGATTTGGAAAATATCAGAAAATATTCGCTTCGGGAAGTTTCTCATTATAAGGTTCACGGCCGGACGGTTCTCGGTGTATGTCCTCTGCCGCTTTTCTTTAATGGAAGCGCTGTGGAAGTGAATGTATCCGGTTCAGAACTCTGGATTGATATCGAGGCAGGCTATCATATCCATGAGATATGGGTTACCTGCGAGATCAACGGCGAACTGATGAGCCGGCAGATGCTTATGCCGGGCAGATATTCTTTATGCCTGTTTCGCGGCATGAGTCCGGATGCTGTCAAAAACGTGCGGTTTACCCGCGAACTACAGGCCATGACGGAAGATGCGGATTGTTATCTGCTCGTCCATGGCCTGCAAGCTGACGGGACTTTTTATCCGGTTCCCAAGAAAAAATATACCCTGGAATTTATCGGTGACAGCATCACTTCCGGCGAGGGCACCTACGGCGCCAAAGCGGATACCGACTGGATCCCCATGTACATGGGATATAGCCGCAATTATGCAAAAATGACAGCTGAGGCCCTGGACGCAGATGCCTATCTGATCTCCCAGGGCGGCTGGGGTGTCCTCTCCAGCTGGGACGCTAATCCCAACTGTAACATCCCCTCCCGCTATGAAAAACTCTGCGGACTCTGCTCCGGCCCTGTCAATGAAAGTCTGGGGGCCTTCGCGCCTTACGACTTTACTGGCAGAAAGATTGACGCTCTCATTGTCAATCTGGGCACCAATGATGCTTCCGCCTTCGTCCAGCCCGCATGGTCTGATCCCGCCACCGGCCAGACCTTCGAACAGCGCCTGAACCCGGACGGCACCTTCCAGGAGGACGACCTGCGCCGATTCAAGGATGCAGTCATCAGCTTCCTGAAAATGCTGCGCAGAGATAACCCGCAGGCACATATTATCTGGTGCTACGGTATGTTGGGCTATGACCTTTCTCTGGCAATCAATGACGCTGTCAACCAATACACAGCCGCAAGCGATGATCACAACGTGATTTTCCTGCAACTGCCGGACACTACCGAAGAAACGGTAGGTTCCCACGCGCACCCCGGCGAAAAATCCCACAGACGGGCCGCACAGGTCATCATTGAATATTTACAGAAATATTTTGAAAAATACAGCCTCGGATAAGCGAGGAGTTTTTTTAATTGCACAAATTCACCCCGCAATGCATAGTCACTGCGGGGCAATATCTTTTCATAATATCCAACTTATATCTGTCAGGCAGCATCTACTGGCGTTCCAACTCCATCATCCCCAGTTTTAATGCTCCCATAATGCCCTGCTTGTCATCAAGGCTCTGTACCACAATATAAGAGTCCAGATCTTCCAATTCCTTCGTCTTGATATAGCCATTTAAAAGCGCCTTATATTTCTCACGCACTAACGGCAGAAGCTGTGTCTGATGCATCACGCCGCCGCCCAGAATAATCCGCTGAGGCGATAAGGTCATAGTATAGTCTACCAGCGCCTGCGCGATATATTCGGCCTCCATCTCCCACACTTCCGGCCTGTCTGCGAGTTCGACAGCCTTCTTGCCCCATCTGCCCTCGATGGCCGGGCCGGCCGCCAGACCTTCCATGCAGTTTTCATGGAATGGGCAGAATCCCTTGTAGGTATCCCCCGGAAGGCGGTTCAGAAGGATATGACCTCCTTCCGGATGCATCATGCCGTGGAGCAGTCTGCCGTCCACGATCGCACCCACACCCACACCGGTTCCAATGGTAATATAAATACAGCTGTGTAATCCTTTGGCGATACCCCAGGTGTACTCTCCAAGGGCAGAACCATTCACATCCGTATCAAATCCTACCGGCACTCCCAGCTTATCCTGAAATGCGCCTACCATGTTGTAATTCTGCCATGCCAGCTTCGGTGTTGTCGTGATATATCCATAGGTCTCAGAATCCCGATCCACATCAATAGGCCCAAAACACCCAATTCCCAGCGCTTCTATTCCTTTCCCCTCAAAAAATGCCAGCAGCTTTGGCACCGTAATCTCCGGTGTCTCTGTGGGGATGGACACCTGCTCCATGATCTCCCCATTCTCATTGCCGATGGCGCATACCATCTTAGTACCACCTGCTTCCAACGCTCCTAATATCATATGCCCTCCGTTCCGAAGCCGCCGCATCAGAATATCCAATCATCCGAAAATCCTGCGGGCCATGCCTCTTTTTTTAATTTATTCTATCATATCTCATAGTCATTCAATCCATAGCCGCCGCAATATCCCGCGCCACATACACGCCGCTGGCGGATGCATGAGACAGGGAATGTGTCACGCCGCTGCCGTCCCCGATGATATAAAGTCCCTTATACTTTGTCTCCAGATGCTCGTTGATCTCCACTTCCATATTATAGAATTTGACTTCCACGCCATAAAGCAGCGTATCATCATTGGCCGTCCCCGGTGCGATCTTGTCAAGCGCATAGATCATCTCGATAATACCGTCCAGAATCCGTTTCGGAAGCACCAGGCTCAAATCTCCCGGCGTAGCCGCAAGCGTTGGCTCTATCACACCTTCCGCGATACGTTTGGCATTGCTCCGCCTTCCGCGCACCAAGTCACCAAAGCGCTGTACAATAACGCCGCCGCCCAGCATATTGGATAATCTGGCAATACTCTCCCCGTAACCGTTACTATCCTTAAACGGTTCTGAAAAATGCTTGGCAACCAATAACGCAAAGTTCGTATTGTTGGTCCGTTTATCCATGCCCTCATAGCTGTGGCCATTTACCGTCACAATACCATTGGTATTCTCATTGACCACGATCCCATAAGGATTCATGCAGAAGGTTCTCACACTGTCCTCAAATTTCTCCGTGCGATAAACAATCTTGCTTTCATACAACTCATCTGTCAGATGGGAAAAGATCACTGCGGGAATCTCTACACGCACACCGATATCCACCCGGTTGGACTTTGTGTTGATCGAAAGTTCGCCGCATACTTTTTCCATCCACTTGCTGCCGCTTCTCCCCACAGATATGACACATCTGTCACATTCGTAGGCCTCTTTCTCTGTGATCACCCGGTAGCCTTCCTGCGTCACTTCCACCGTCTTGATCGGCGTATCAAAATGGAAGTCCACTCTATCTTTCAGGGCCGCATACAGATTCTCCAGCACAATATAGTTAATGTCCGTTCCCAGATGTCTGACAGAAGCGTCCAGCAGGTTCAGATTGTTCTGCAAGCACAGCTTCTTGAACTGCGTTCCGGCCGTAGAATACAGTTTCGTGCCTTCCCCGCCGTATTTCATGTTGATCTCATCCACATAATGCATCAGTTCTATGGCCTGCTTCTTGCCCACATACTCGTGGAGCGTGCCGCCAAAATCATTGGTAATATTATATTTTCCATCAGAAAAGGCACCCGCACCGCCAAAACCGCTCATGATAGAGCAGCTTTTACAATTAATACAGCTTTTAACTTTATCGCCATCAATCGGGCAGTGCCGCTTATCCAATGCATACCCCGCCTCAAAAACCGCTATCTTCAGATTCTCTTTCTTCTGTGTCAATTCATAAGCCGAATAGATCCCGCCCGGCCCCGCGCCGATAATAATCACATCATATTTCATCATGTACCCCCGCCTGTCATTTTTCCATTTACATTGAAAATAATTATACCATACAACTCTCAACGTGTCATTATTGTACACAGTAAACTTTAGTGACAGTTAACATGTCCATGAACGGAATTGAAATCCCCTTTACAATATGTTATACTTTTCTTCAAAGGCGCTCTATAAAGTAGGGTTTTATCGTCACACCATTTCAGCGGATAATTACTATTAAGATATCCGAGTATACAACAGGGGGGTTTTTTGTGGTTATTAAAAAGAGAAAAAGAGTCGTTTTGATAGGATTTGCAATCCTGATCGCTGTCAGCATTATTGTATTCGTCCTATCTTCCCTGATCATCGCCAGAAAGAGCAATGACGCAATCAGCCAGGTCGGAAAGGTCTACACTCATGCGATGGCCGGACAGGTCAAACAGACCTTTGACGCAGTCATCAGTATGCAGGTCTTCCAGTTACAGGGACTTGTGGACCGAACCCCTCCTGACAGTGTAACTTATGGTCAGGAAATGCTTGATGATCTCATAGAGAGCGCCCGCGTGCGCAGTTTTACCTATCTTGCACTCTATACGGAAGACGGAGATTCAGAAATCATCTATGGTGAACCCATAGAATACTATGACGAGAGTACTTTTTACAGAGTCTTAAAAAACAGTAACCAACGCGTATTTTCCAGCTACGACACCAACGGAGAACGGATCATGTGTCTGCTGGTGGATGCCCAGTATCCTATGCAGAATGGCCAGACCAGTTCCGCTATCGTGGCCGGACTTCCCATGCAGTATCTGGAGGAAGTACTGTCCTTAAATGACAGCAACACAGATATGTATTCTTTCATTATCCGAAGAAACGGTACTTATGTTGTCAGAAATGTGGATGGGGATAATTATTTTGACCGGGTTCTGGATATCTTTTCCAGTTCAGAACAGGAGGCAGGGGATACCTACATACAGGAATTACAGACTGCCCTCAACACCGATGCTGATTATTCCACTCTCATCTATAACGGAGATGAATATGAGTACATGCTGTGTACACACCTGCCCGATTCCGAATGGTATCTGGTATCCATCATGCCCTTTGGCCTGCTGGAAGATATCGTAAACGATATGAATATCCAAAGACAGGTCATTATCCTGGTCATGGCCGGCGTAGTGCTTGTGGGAATCATCATTATCTTTTTCCTCTACTACAGGCTGTCACAGCAGCAGCTGCGAGAACTGGAACAGGCGGAGCAGGAGGCTGTCCAGGCTAATAAGGCCAAGAGCGAATTTCTTTCCAGCATGAGCCATGATATCCGGACGCCAATGAACGGTATCGTAGGCATGACGGCCATAGCAATGGCAAATATCAACGATATGAATAAGGTAAAGGAGTGCCTTGGCAAGATAACCCTTTCCAGCAAACACCTGCTCGGTCTCATCAATGACGTTCTGGATATGTCCAAGATTGAGAGCGGCAAGCTGTCCTTAAATATGAATCAGATTTCCCTGCGGGAGGCGATGGAAAGCATTGTAAATATCGTACAGCCGCAGATCAAAGCCAGACAGCAGTACTTTGACATTTTTATCCAAAATATACAGGCAGAAGAGATATATTGTGACAGCGTCCGTTTAAATCAGGTGCTGTTAAACCTCCTGTCTAATGCCATCAAGTTCACGCCGGAGCAAGGTCATATCTATATCCGCCTGGAGCAGGAATCCTCTCCCAAGGGAGACAATTATGTGAGATGCCATTTCTGGGTGAAAGACAGCGGCATCGGTATGACACCGGAATTTCAGGAGAAGATCTTCGACACCTTCACCCGGGAAAAGAAATCTCAGGTGGATAAGACTGAGGGCACCGGGCTTGGTATGGCGATCACCAAGGCTATCGTAGACACCATGGAAGGCAGCATTGAGCTGCACAGCGAACCTGAAAAGGGCAGCGAATTCCATATTACTCTCGATTTTGAAAAGGCCACCGTCAAAGAAGAAGACATGGTACTTCCGCCCTGGAAGATGCTGGTGGTGGACAATAATGAAGACCTCTGCAAAGCTACTGTCTCCTCCCTGAAAGATATCGGTATTGAGGCGCAGTGGGCTACCGATGGCCAGACTGCCCTGGAGATGGTAAAGACACATCACGACAGGCACGATGGCTATGAGATTGTTCTTCTTGACTGGAAGATGCCCGGTATGGATGGTCTGGAGACCGCCAAGGAAATGCGCAAGCATTTGGGTGAAGAGGTGCCGATTCTGATCATCTCCGCCTATGACTGGAGCGATATCGAGAAAGAAGCACTCGAAGCCGGCGTACAGGGTTTCATCTCCAAACCCCTGTTTAAATCCAATCTCTTCCTGGGGCTGAGCCGTTATATGACAGGAGATACGGAAAATGAACAGAAAGATAACGGACGTGCGATTGAGTTTACCGGCAAGCGCATCCTGTTGGCTGAAGATAATGAGCTGAACTGGGAAATTGCCGAGACCATTCTCTCCGAAGTCGGATTTGAGTTGGAACGGGCAGAAAACGGACAGATCTGTGTGGATAAATTTACGCAGTCCGAACCCGGGTTCTATGATATCATTCTGATGGATATCCGGATGCCCGTCATGAATGGTTATGAGGCCGCAAAGGCAATCAGGGCTCTGGAACGCCCGGACGTAAATCTGCCCATTATTGCCATGACAGCGGACGCCTTTTCCGATGATATCCAAAGATGCCTTGAATGCGGGATGAATGAGCATGTGGCAAAACCGATCGATATGAACAGGCTGACACAGATTCTGAAAAAATATTTGTTAGAATAAGATATTCGAAATAACATTTTATAGGTATCAACATCATTTCAAAAAGGGAGACCCGAAAACAAGTCTCCCTTTTCATATTCTCACAATATTCCAAGACCTTTCTACTATCCAAGATACATTTGCGTCCCACTGATGATCTGTCCCGTGATGATCAGCAGTTTGCTTTTCAAAAACGGGGAGAGCGCCTCCCTGGCGGCCTGCCTGTCCCTGATCTCATTGTCCTTCGCCGCAAATACCAGTATCACCTTGCTCCGGGCATGGAACTTCTTCAGGTAATCAAAAAGTTCCTCATAGCATTTCTGACAGGGGCTGCATGTATACTCAGCAAACGCTCCCTCTGTCATGAGCACTGCCATCGGCACCACATTCGCGCTCATCTGCGTTCCCCACAATACAAGATTTAACCGGACATTGCGGAAAACCTCATTACTTCTCTTAAGCGCCCCGACTACTCCCGCCACTGCTTCCCGAAATTCCTCCTTCTGCAAAGAAGTGTCTATTACAATAGTCATCTCCAGATTCCCGCCCCGGTAGTTCCCCGGAACATGCAGGATCGCATCTACTCTTTTTGCAATCTGTAGTGTATCCAACTGTGTCAGTGTCATTTTACATTGCCTTCCCGATCATCTGTCCCATACGTAATTCTACTTACCTAAAGTATACCACTGTTTAGAATAAACCGAAGCATTATTTTGCCTGACAGGTTTCAAGATAACGGAGGCCATGACACCTTTCGCCATATCTCGACATATAGTAATACTAAAACAGCCCGCGAAACCATCCTGTATTTCACGGGCAGAATCTATCAAATCCCTTTAAGGAACGGAGTATAACATGTCAAAAGAAATAGAATGGGATGAAAGATTTAATATTGGTGTTACATCCATCGACAAGGCACATCGGAAACTTTTTTCAATCGTACGCAAACTGATCAATCTAAGCAAAGACGAAAGCAACGGACAATGGGCATGCGCAGAGGGAATCAAATACCTCAAAAGTCATGCCATAGAACACTTTGCCGATGAGGAAGCCTATATGAGATCTATCGACTACAAAGGATACGAAATACACAAGCGCCTACATGATGACCTGCGCTTTAAGACGCTGCCTGCCCTTGAAAAAGACCTCACAGAGTCCAATTATTCGCAGGAATCCATGCAGCATTTTATCGGCATCTGCCTGGGCTGGCTCACCGCACACATCATAATCGAAGACCGCGCCATTGCAGGGCTGATCACCAACAAATGGAAACAGGACCACATCGGAGAGGATATGTCCCTCCTGGAAAATGCGCTGTCTGTCACGATTCAGGAATTATTCCGTTTACCGACAGAAATTGTCAGTGAACATTACAGCGGCGAAAACTTTGGCCGCTGTATGATCATACGGCTGACTTATCTGGCCACAGACCATAGCCGGGTGCAGGTGTATATGGCTCTGGAAGAAAGTCTTGTTCTGCGGGCTGTGAGCGCCATGTTAAATATGCCTCTGAACAAAATGGATCAGCTGGTTCTCGCCGCCGGCAGGGAGCTTGCCATCAGGATTGTGGAACAGGTAGGCATCTACTGCCACATGGCCTGGCAGTATCAGCTGGAAAACAGTCACTTCATGACTTCGGAGCAATTCCGGCAGGCATTTTATGCAGGAGCCTTTGACTACAGCCTGCTTTTTAATACAGGATGCGGGTATTTTGCCTTTGTGGTGAGTATTTAAATCCTACCGCATTATTCTCTTCAACGTCTTCTCCTTTTGGTAACATACCATAAGAGCCCAAAAGTAGCCACCAGGGCAAGAGCAACAACCATGATTGCTATGACGCTTACTATTCCGTTATCATCAGCAGCATCTGCTGTGTTTCCTGTCTCCCCGGACTTCTCCGAAGACCAGTCAATATAGGCGATCGCATAGGGAGAGAATCTGTCTGTGGAAAATGTGATCGTATCCGGATCCTCGTCCTCATCCAAAAGCTGGGCAAAATCCTGGCTGCCATCTTCCTTTGTATGTAATCTTAAAATATAAAATTCCCGGTTTTCTGCCTGCAAGTGTTTCGGAACATTCAGCACCACTTTCACTGCTTCCGGCAGTTCCTGGAGCACCTGTACATCACCCTGTACCGATTTCGTAAGCCGCACTTCGAAATACCGCCCAATCGTCATGCCGGGCAGCTTGCTTTGTGCAAATGCCTCTACGGTCTCTCTGGTTTCTTCCCCATCGGTGTCATCCACAGAAAATTGAATGGCTATCGGAACCTCTCCCTGTAACATCTCCATTTTCTCTTCTTTGGTCAGTACCTTATCCCATATCACTTTCAGGTTTGCAACACTGGTATTTTCATCAAATCCGCCACGGGAAGTTGCCTGCTTCGTATCTGCAAAATCATTGTGGACAGTCACTTGCAGATTGCCGGTTTCAATGGCCCCTGTCAGCAGTTCCGTGTCGTCTTGGGACTCTATCATCTGATCTGACGGACTGCCCTCATCTGGCTCATGAGTCTTGTCCTTCCCATCCGGCTCCTCTGCCTGCACATGGTCGCCCTCATTCTCTCCCGGCTTCGTCACAAAATCTGCGGAAATACTGTGATTCTCCCTGACATCCGCAAAACGATAGGAAGTAACCGCCCCCACAGATCTGCCATCCACATACACGGCATTGACCATATACCCCTCCTGCGGCATGATCACATAGGACATGGAGGAACCTTCCGGCACAATGCTATTGCCTTCCGGCACAATTTTACCATTCGCGGATACCTGAGCTGTGATAGAATAAGTATTATTTCTTACTTTTTCAAAAGTCGCCAGAAGAAACATATCCCTGGAAATATCCTCTACGGAATATTCCGGATCGGTACTGACTACGTTACCGTTGTCAGACCATGACACAAACTGGTACCCATTCATGGGAACCGCCTTAATCTTAATGTCACTTCCCTCATCATAAGTTCCCTGTCCGGATACCGTGCCCGTAGAGGCAGGCCAGCCGTTGAGCGTAAGGGTGTATTGAATCCTCGAAAACATAGCCGTCAGGTTTCTGGAACCGGTAATATTGTTTAACTGCCACCTGCTGTCCGTACTTACAGTTGTTCCGTTTTCCATCCAGCCGTCAAACCGATAACCGGCTTTTGCCCTGGCTTCCAGCACCATGTTTTCCCCATATTTTACGGTTCTGCTCTCGGTGGCCGTACCGGCATTGCCGTCATTGACATTTACATTAATCTGACAGTTATCCGACCTGAAATTAGCTGTATAAACAGCGTCACTATGTATGTTCTCCACCGTGTACTGGGTATTGTCGGAAACTTTATTATTCTCTAAAAACCAACCCTCAAAAGCAAATCCACTGTACGGCGCAGCAGTGAGCACCGCATAACCGCCTTCTTTGACCGTGCCGCCTCCATATACGGAACCGCCGTTGTCCGGAGAAGCTTTCACCTGGATGGAATAACTGGAAGTCTGTACCGTTGCCAGCGCTGTTGCACTGTAACTGCTGTCCTGTTTTGAAGTTGCCTTTACAATCAGGGAAGAGGATGATTCGTCTGACCCCACATGCAGAATGCCGCTGCCATCTATAAAAGTATTCTGACTCGTCTGTCCATGAACGCTCCAGGCTACTTCCCGGCTGTAATCATTCTGCCCGGCCACAGAAGCCACAAAGGCATAGGAAGAATTTTTGGAAACAACCGTTGACACAGGCGATACGCTGACTGAAGTGATGGCAGGCGCCGGCGGTTCTGCCTGCGAAGTGTTCTCTGACGGATAAGCCCCCGTTCCGATCTCCGAAGCATAACATGGCAGATTATTGATCAGAAACAACTGCACCATCAAAACATATGCGCCCAGACAGTATATGATTTTCTTTCCCACTTTTCTCATGTTCGCCGTTTTCCTTTCCTTCTTTCGCATAAAAAATCCGCCCTTCTCCTCTTATATTCATATTATCATATTGGCATATAATAGGAAATACTGTTCCCTTAGATTCCTATAACAACAACGGAGAGTCCTCAAACTCTCCGCCTGCTTATCTTTCTCCAAAACTCCTATGACACAAATTGCCGAGTTCTCACACATTCTATCTTTTTGCTATATTAGCGTCAATTTCATTTCTTCACATTTAACCATGAGTTTTTCACAATCAGGTGCGAATTTCCTGTCCAAATCAGTTGATAAACCAAAGCAAATCCCGGTATAATTTTAGTAATATTCAGTTTGATTGAAAGACAAATTTAACGTCTTATACGAAAGGGAAAAACTATCGCATGAAAATAACAGTTTGTGATGACAGCATCAAAGACCTGCTCAACGTAGAAAAATTATTGTTAAAATATAAGTCTCAGCATCCGGACAAAGATTTTGAACTTGAGAAATTTTCTGATCCATCCAGATTATACCAGAAGATATTAGCGGGAAAGCTTACAGATATCTATATATTAGACATGCTGATGCCGCGGCGGACAGGAATTGATATCGGCAAACAGATCCGGATGTCCGGCCATGAAAGTGCGATCATCTATATCACCGCATCCGATGATTATGCGTTGGACGCTTATGGGGTGCACGCCATAAGATACCTCCTTAAGCCAATCGATGAGGACAAACTTTATGAGGCGTTGGATTATGCCCTATCCTATACAACTATAAAATCAGAATCCATGTATCTGATCAAGACACAGGGTGGCTTACTGCAAAGGCCTTATTCCAAAATAGAATATATTGAAAATATTGGCCGAAAACAGGAAGTACATATGTTTGACGGCGAAATTATAAAGAGCCTTTTCCTCAGAAAATCTTTTGAAGAAGAGACAAGGGAGGCCGCCAGGAGAAAGAATTTCCTGCAAATCCACAAATCTTTCCTTGTCAATCTCGACTATGTCAAACAGTTGACATCTGACAGCATGATCATGGAATCCGGCAAACAGCTTCCTGTCAGCAAGGCAAAGGCTACAAGAGTCAAAAGGGAATACCTTCTCTTTGTTTCTGAAAAATACAAGTAGGTGCACGGTAAGATAAATATCTATAGCACAGAAATGAGGGTCAGAATGATTTATGTTAAAAATATATCATATATGTTCAGCCATATATTCTTTGTGATATTTATCTACCTGTTTCTGACGCATCGATATTCCCAAAAGAAAACGACCGCTATCTGTTTTATCTCCTGCACGATCATGAACCTGCTGGACATTCTTAAACTGAATCTGGTCCCGGACAGCAATCTGGTCTACTTCTTCACAACAATATTGCAGATTGCCATAGCACAGTCCACAGGACTTCTTATAGCCAAAAAGAGAGACAGCAGAGTACTGTTTATCAGCCTCAGCGCTTCCAACTATGTCATTGTGGGCAGTATAACAGCCTCCATCCTGTATATTCTCACGGGCAGCATCAGCCTCGCACTGACGGGAAATCTGCTGATGCATCTCACCATTTTAATGATACTTTTTTATAAGATTGGAGGAATCTTTCATACCTTCTGCGAACGGGATCTTGGAAAAAGCTGGTGGGAACTGTGCCTGATTCCTGTCTTCTTTTTTTGCAGCTTTTCCTGTCTGGCTTTCTTTCCCCATACCCTTTATGAATATCCTCAGAATATTCCAGTCAGCATCTTCTTAATGATCACAATGCTCGTATCTTACGTAGTCGTTCTGCGTTATCTGGACAGTGCCAACAAACAGGTCGATGAATATTGGAAAAACGTAATGTTCGGCTCCTACATCAAGGGTCTGGAAAGTCAGAATTATCTGGTGGAACAGTCCGAACAGAATCTTAAGATACTCCGCCATGATATGAAACATTATTCCATGATGATAGATTCCCTGATGAATCAGGGAGAATATGATGAGATCAGACACATAACCGGACACATTAATGAAGTAGTCAATGAAAATAAGATTGATCGGTATTGTGAAAATCTCATCATAAATACCCTTCTTTCCCAAATGGTCGGACAGGCAAAATCCTTTCATATTGCGCTGCACCTTGATGTGATGATTCCCCGGGAAATTCCGGTCAATGAATATGCCTTTGCCATGGTGTTAGCCAACCTTTTGGAAAATGCCGTGCACGGCGTTAAAAATACGGAACCCTCAAAGCGGTATATTAACGGAAAAATACATTGCACGGCTGAATATCTGCTGATCGATATGGAAAACGAGTGCGCGAATGAACTTCTCTTTGACTCTCTGACCGGCCTCCCCAAAAGCCAAAAAGGCAAGGGGCACGGCCTTGGCATGAAGAGCGTGCAGGCTTTCTGTGACAAACTGGGCGGAAATATTGACTGTTATTGTGAGAATCATAAATTCCGGATCATTATGTTTGTGAAGTTGTGAGCATTTGAGCGATATAGCATCTCATTAACAATATTTACCTGTCAGTCCTTCTGAATCTCAAACATATCCGCAAGCAAAAGCCAGTTCGGGCGGAAAAACCGCATGATCTGCCAGTATCCCATCCCACGCAGGCCATAAGTCGTCAGAAGGGAAAACTTTTCCCGATAACTTCTCACGTCCTCAAACCATACTTCGTGAAGCTGACCCTCTTTTTCATACTGAAAAAACGGTGACATGGCTACTTCATCAAACTGAATCGGGACACCCGCCTCTATGGCAATCCGCACGGCTTCCAGATTGCTTACGGTAGTCGCCCGGGATTTCCCCTGCACAAAAGGCAGCGTCCAGTCGTACCCGTAATTGGGGATTCCCAGATCAATCTTAGCCGGATCAATACGGGTAACGGCATATTCTACCACCTGTCTGACTTTATTGACAGGTGCCACCGCCATGGGCGGGCCATAGGTATAACCCCACTCATAAGTCATGAGCAGCACACTGTCTGCCGCTTTCCCCAAAAGGCCATAATCTTTTCCCGCATAAAGAAGCCCTGTCTGCGTGTCCGAAGTCTTAGGCGCAAGCGCCACAGACACATGATAACCGTAAGGTGAAAGAAAATTCCTCACATCTGCCACGAAATCGGCAAACGGAATCCTATCCTCGGGGCGGATATACTCAAAATCAATGTCCACACCCTGAAAATCCCTTTCCTGCACGGTGTCAAGGAGATTGTTAAGGAGATTGTCTTTGGCTGCCTGGTCGTTTACCACGGAAGTGATCAGGAAGTTATTGAAATTTCCATATGCGTCAAGCGGCGTCAGGGTAAGCACAGGACGCACCCCTTCCATAAGTGCCGCATTGACCATAAAAGAATCATCCAGTGTCGGCGGAATCAGTTCCCCTTCTGTGGTAAAGCCATAGGAAAAAACAGAGAGGGAAGACAGATAGGGAAGGGTTTCCTCTAAGACGTTCTGTTGAATAAATGGGTATGCATAGCCATTGACCCAGGCCTGATAAGAAGGTTCGGAAGTCTCACCCACAGACAGCAGAAGTGCCTGGCCCACTGCCAGCGAATAAGGATAGACAAGCTGATTATTATAAATAACGGAAGATACCGGAATCCCATAGCCTGCGGCAATGGAATCCACGGTATCTCCTGGTTTGACTACATAAATTTCCATAGGCTTTCCTGTATGGATTTTAGTTTATTCTATGTGAGTTACTGCCTATGGGTACTACCTACGTTTACGCAAGTTAAAATTTAATGCTTTCATCTTGCACAGGCTGCATATACTTTCTGGCAGAGACAGCTTCTACCCTATTCTATGCCCCTTCCTTTCGTTACATCTGTCTTAGAATACTTCTCACTTCCGAAAGATACATCCTCCCGAACATATTCAGGTGGTTCAGAAGATGATAAAGATTATACACATCCCGGCGGTGTTCATAACCCGGCTGAAGGGGCGCTGCTTCCTGATAAGCGTCATAAAAAGTCCGCGGAAATCCCCCGAATAATTCTGTCATGGCAAGATCCGCTTCCGCATGTCCCACATAGACTGCCGGATCGATCAGCCATGCCCTGCCATCATTTCCCGTGATGACATTCCCGCCCCACAAATCTCCGTGCAGCAGGGACGGGGATTCCGGCTCTATAAGAATTTCATCCAAATGCTCAAGCAACCGATTAATCCTTGTCCAATCCTCTTTTTCAAAATATCGCTCAGCATCCCGAAACTGCGGTTCCAGACGGCAGTCACGGAAGAAGGATGTCCAACTGTCATGTCCTGCATTGATCTGCCCGCGCCTGCCAATGTAGTTGTCACAGTCAAAACCATATTTGCCATTTGAAACCAATCCGATTGTTGACGCATGATGCATATCGGAAAGCTGCCTCGCAAAATCTTCCCAATAATCTGCACTGCGATTCCTGCCGGAAACAAATTCCAACAACAGGAAAGAGTATCCGCCTCTGTCCTCATCCGTTCCAAGCCCGAGTATCTGTGGTGTGCCGATGGTTTCCGTGCGGGCGATCGCACCTAGTCCCTCTGCCTCTGCCATAAAAAGAGAAGCGTTTGACTTTGTATTGCATTTCACGAAAATGCGCTTGCCGCCTGTCAGCACTAATCCGTAGGCTTCATTGATATCGCCGCCGGATATGCGGATGGTCTGTTCTATTTTAGTCCCTTCCCCAAACAGCGAACATAGCGCATCTGACAGGGATGTAAATTGTTGGGGTGTAGTTTTATCTGATGCCATAGCCCTTTCCCGTTTCCTTTTGTATATCCCTATGAATTCTCAGTCCGGCTGTTGTCCGTTGTGTGCAGGCCACTTACATTCCGTTATTTCCATGTTGGTAAATGTTGCCTTGAATGACGATTCTTCAGGACTACAGGCATAGATGCCAAATCGAATCGTTCCGCCGCCATTCCACATATGGCATACACGCATTTGCTTAAAAGTAGTACCATCCTCAGAGCACTCAATACAATAGTCATCTTCCCTGCGGCTGAATCTATACCACATTGCTTTTACAGAAGCATCTATTTCTGTTGTTGCCCAATCCGAATAACCATTGTTAGTAACAACACTTCCAAGATGCTGGAAGCTTTCGTTTTCGTATTCTATCGAACCTTTCAGCCAGTTTTCACTGTCAAGATACATTACAATCCCACATTGATCAAATCTGTGCTTGCTTTCAAATTCTGTTTTCACTATAAAGGAAAAAATTTTTTCATCCGTCTCCATCTGCAAAACAGGCGCATTGTCATTTCTGAAGTGATAGTACGTCCTCTGCCATAAATCTGTGTGAGGACTTGTCATGACTTCAATTTTATCATCAAAGATAGTATAATCCGCAGGTTTTCTTGTCCATTTTAGTTGGTTTACATCAAAATTCATTACATTACCTCCGTTTCCAATATTAAAATTTCTGGGCATACTGCTGCAACTGAAAAAAATCTTCTGTGCTCTGCCCCGGAATCAAACCACCATAAGATGTATTTTCAATTGGATTAGTCCGTTCCTTTTTCTAATAAATTCCAATTTTATCGTAGTGATAATAGGTATTTTTGTCAATATATATATGTCGGCAAAGTGAAAGCGGAGAGCCCTCAAACTCTCCGCCTTCTATCCTTCCCCTTACAATACACCACCGCTGTCAACGTACTGATAAATGTTGCCACAATCGCCAGCGCTATGATTCCCGCCGGGTTCACGCTCCCGTACTGCTGTCTGTACGCAATTATATTCACTGGTATCAATATCAATTGTAGAGAAGAAATATTCAAGATCAGAAACGTACACATCTCGTTGCTGGCAACACGCCTCTCATCCACAGACACGTACTTTGTGAAAAACATCTTACTAATAAGGGGTTTTTCCCCTCTCCTATTATTGAATAATACTAAAACAAGAAAATCAATATAATAAAAGCAAGGTTTCTCCGTTTCATGAGTTCCTGCTTTCACAATCCTTAATTTGCGCCACTACATATTCCTCTACCCTATCATAAAAATACTGCGCATTTAATATCTGTTCTTCAACCTCCTTTTTCGATATCACAAAATAATCATTATAATCGCTATCGCTGCGAATATCAAAGGCTTCCGATATTATATCTGACATAGATATATCAAATATCCCTGTTTTTATATATTCTTTACGAAAATAAGCGCCCACCGCAGAATGTTTTGAAAAGTCTATGGAACTTAATGCTAATACACTTCGCATACAATGAAAAACAGCATAATAAGTACGATTTGCCGCACCCTTGTAATCCGATATTTCTATCAATGCTTTTGCCGATATAATACATTGTCTCGCCGTCTCTAAACGATATACGGCTAAATCTGTCCTTGCTTTATCCATAAATACTCATGCCTTCCTTTTCAATGTTTTGATAAAATGGCTGGTACTTCATATTATTTTCATAATCATCGCTATTGCGTGCAATAAGTGAAACCATAATATCATTTTTCAAACCAATGCGGCTTGCAATTCTACTGATTTCTTTTCGTCTTTCCGTTATTTCCTTTTGATCACAATTCAATAAGATCATAATATCAACATCTGATTCCAAATTAAAGTCTCCACGAGCATATGATCCATACAAAATAATACGTTCAATCTTCCCACCAAACAGTTTTATCAGTTCTTGATATACTTCAAACGTAATATTCTTTATTTTTTCTTCCATTTTCCTATACCTCTTACCTTCTAAAACTGCAATATCCATCTCTTTTTTCATAAGTATATCCCAAAAAGCCTTGCTCCTCAACACTCATTCATAAAAAATTAAAGCGGAGAGTCCTCAAACTCTCCGCCTCCTATCCTTCCCCTTACAATACACCACCGCTGTCAACGTACTGACAAACGTTGCCACAATCGCCGGCGCAATAATTCCCGCCGGGTTCACGCTCCCGTACTGCTGTCTGTACGCGATCATATTCACCGGTATCAATTGCAGAGAAGAAATATTCAAGATCAGAAACGTGCACATTTCATTGCTGGCAATTCGCTCCCATTTCCCCCTCTTCCCGCCAACCGTTTCTGCGCCGCCGTTTGCCGCAATCCCATCCGCCGCATACCCAACCGTCCCCCTCTCCGCCTCCAGCTTCGCCAGTTCCTCCATGGCCTTCAGCCCCGCCGGCGTACAGGCCCAGCCCAGCCCCAGCACATTGGCAATGAGATTCGTAGCAATATACTCTCTGGCCGGATGCCCTTTGGGAATCCTTGGAAAAAGGAAACTGATGAAAGGCTGGATGCCTCGCGTCAGTTTCGCAATCAATCCGGACTTCTGCGCAATCTCCATCAGTCCCACCCAAAGCGCCATAACACCGATCATGGTGATACACAAGGACACCGCATCCCCCGCGGAATCCAGTGCCGCGTTCGTCACTTCCGCCATCTTTCCCGTAAAAGCGCCATACACTACGCCTATCAAGATCATAAATGCCCAGATGTAATTTAACATAACAACACTCCGTTCTTTGTGCATACCGTTCATAACATTTTATGTCCCTCCCGGTTATGATATGTTCCGAAACACGTTTATCCGCCACTTACCTGATACTAATTATAACTAACAAAACGGGTAACAAAAATTCTTATGTTATGGTAAAATGTCCACGTAGACAATAAGGAGCACCTCCAAATAATGCATAATCTCCCAGAGAAAAGGAGCCAGATTCACATGTCCCAGGAAATCCTGCTTTTAGAAGATGATGACAGTCTCAATCTCTCCGTCAGCCTGAAACTGCAAAAAGAAGGTTACACACTGCACAGGGCCTTCTCCATACAGGAAGCGGAAAAATGTATCAGACCCACAGTATATCCCTCATCATATGTGACATCACCCTGCCGGACGGAAACGGCCTGGATTTCTGTGCCCGTATCCGAAAGGAAAGCAGTGTCCTGTTTCTCTTTCTGACGGCTCTCGATACAGAGGAAGATATGATCGCCGGCTACGCCCAGGGTGCGGACGACTATATTACGAAGCCCTTCTCTTTGAATGTGCTGGTCTCCAAAGTAAACGCTCTCATGAAACGTTTTCCAAAAGAGAATCCTGACTGTATTGTCTCAGGCGATATCACATTATATCCGGCGGAAAAACGAGTCTGTAAAAACGGACAGCCTGTAACACTCACGGCCAGGGAATATTCCCTGCTTGCCTTTTTTATGGAAAATCCCCTGCACATCCTGTCCCGAAACCAGTTACTGGAAGCCATATGGGACATCGATGGTAATTTTGTGGATGAAAATACGCTCTCTGTCAACATCAGGCGTCTGCGGGAAAAGATAGAAGACAATCCCTCTTCCCCCGCCATGCTGAAAAATGTCCGGGGCTTAGGATATATCTGGGAAAGGAGCTGTGAAAAACGATGAAACCATTGCGGAATCAAACACATTTTTATCAAAATATATATTTTCCTCTTATCGTGATCTATCTGCTCTTTACAGTATCCCTCGGTTTTATCGGGTTTGAATTTTTAAATGCCCAGTATACTCAGAAGATAAAACTGCTCAGTAATATTACCGGCGCCATTCTTTCTGAAAATCCAGCCATGGAAAATATTCTTGTGGATGCGATCCAGGATACGGAAGGGCGTTATATGGCAGATGGTTTTGCCGCTCTCAGCCGGTATGGGTATCGGGAGTATCTGTCCATGTATGAGGATGCGACATACCGCAGTTCATTGAATTCTTTTCTCTTTTTGATGGTTCTTTTTTTCTTCCTTTCCTTTGTGATCATCACGGTCTGTTTTATATTATTTGATAAAAAGCGCAAATTCCAGGAACAAAAACTCCTGACCCTATTAGACCACTGTCTGTCGGACGATTACTCCTTTCTGGAAAAGCGCAAAGATATGGGCATTATATTTAATGAGGCTTTCACTGACACTCTCCTTAAGCTGGGAGACAAGCTGATGCTCAAATCACAGCTTCTTGCGGAAGAACGCGATCATACCAAGTCTCTGGTAACTGACATCTCCCATCAGCTTAAGACCCCCGTCAGCGCCCTCAAAAACTGTCTGTCCTTAAGCATGGAGGCAGACTCTCCCGAAGAGCGTGATGCCCTTTTGGAAAGATGTTCCCTGCAACTTTCGAAACTGGAATCCCTGATGGAAGCGCTGATCAACATTTCCCGGCTGGAAACTTCCATGATCACTTTGCATAAAGAAGAGACCTCTTTATCGGATATCCTTCTGGATGCCGTCAACACTGTATATGTCAAGGCTTTGCAGAAAAATATCTCTGTGGAAGTATTAAATGAGGACGAAGGACAGGACGAAGCCGTGTCAGATTCCCTGACGCTGTCCCTGGACAGAAAATGGACGGTGGAGGCACTGGCAAACATCCTGGACAATGCCATCAAATATTCCCCCGCCGGGAGCACCATCACGGTACGGCTCCATAAGCTGTTCAGTTATGTCCATATAGAAATCGAGGACGCCGGCATTGGTATTCCCAAAAAGGAGTACAATAAGGTTTTTCAGCGGTTCTACCGTGGTTCCCACCCCATCGTACAACAGAGCGATGGTTCTGGTGTCGGCTTGTATTTAAGCCGCAAAATCCTGGAGGAGGAAGGCGGCTCCATCATGGTAAAACCCGCCGTCAGACAGGGAAGTGTCTTTGTGGTACAGCTTCCGTTACCTTTTATCAATTAGCCACGTTCACAAAGCGTAACATACATCATCCGATAATACTGCATTTTTTCTTCAAAAAATTTATCATCTGTAAGCTTTTTGTAAGATTGCTGTCTTATGCTGTATTTATAACAGACATACCTGTGCGGTCAGCCATATACTCATATCGGCCTAGCATACACGCGGGTATCAGAAAGGCAGGATTTTATTTATGAACGAACACACTAACATTATCTTAAGAACAGACAGCTTATGCAAATATTACGGCGCAGGAGACAATCTGGTCAAGGCCGTTGACTGTATAGACCTTGCAATCAAACAGGGGGAATTTGTCTCTATCGTAGGTAAATCCGGAAGCGGCAAATCTACTCTGCTCCATATGCTGGGTGCACTTGACAATCCCACCTCCGGTAGTGTCTGGCTGGATGACGAGAATATATCTTCCTTTAAAGAAAACCGGCTCTCCCAGATCCGCCGCCGGAAAATCGGTTTTATCTTTCAATCCTACAACCTGATTCCCTCTTTAAATGTATGGGAAAACATCGTACTCCCGCTGGGACTGGATAACAAGGAACTTGATGAGCCTTTTATCCGGGACATCGTCAAGACGCTGGGACTGGAAAGTAAGGTAAAGAATCTCCCCAACACCCTCTCCGGGGGCCAGCAGCAGCGCTGTGCCATTGCACGGGCAATTGCCGCCAAGCCTTCTATCATACTGGCCGATGAGCCTACCGGCAACCTGGACACCAAGACCGGAGACGAGGTGATGGCTCTCTTAAAAACTTCTGCCAAGAAATACGGTCAGACTCTGGTTGTCATCACACATAATGAGGAAATCGCACAGATGGCTGACCGTACCGTCATGATCGCAGACGGAAAGGTGGTGGGCTGATATGAAGATGGTTTTTCGCCTTGCTTTCAGCAAACTCCGTTATCATAAAAGCCGTACCCTGCTGACCGGTATTGCCATCATGCTTACCACCATGCTGTTAATGGCCATCGGCACCAGCGCACTTGCCATGCTTGATATGAACAGGCAGCTTGCGGTGGCACAGACCAATTATCACGCAGCTTTGGGACTCACAGAGCCCGAACAGCTCTCCATCCTGTCAAAACATATTAACGTGGAATCTTTAGCATCCATGGAAAATTTTGCCCAGATCATAAATGGCAAAATGAATGGTTATCTGAGATATTATGATACAGTCAAGGACGGTATCTATTTTAGTAACTTAGAACTCACAGAGGGACATTTCCCGGAAAAAGAAGATGAAATCTGCTCTGTACCGTCTTTTCTTAAACGCGTGGGCGCAGAGCCCATTGTGGGCGGCAAGGTCACTCTTTCTTTCCGTGCAGGCGGCAAGGGAGAAGTCCAGACCAAAGAGTTTACCATCAGCGGTCTGCTCACCGATGTGGAAATATCCGCTGATATTTCTGACAGCCGCATTGTCTGGGGTGCCTATGTCTCCAAAGCCCTTCTTACGCAATACGAGGAAGCCGGACTTTATGAATCCATTCCTTCTGCTTACCTGCGTGTCTACGGAGAAGATACGCTTTCCTATGATGAGATAGAGGCCAAAATCATCAGCACGGCCGCAGATATCGGACTGGATGAGGAACATGTCTCATGCAATAATCAATACCTGTATACCATGACTTCTCCTGACACGGACGCCATCAGCATCGTAGCTGTCATCAGTCTGGTGGTAATCCTCTTCTCCGCACTGGTCATCTACAGTATCTATTACGTAGGCGTCATTACGGATATTCAGGAAATCGGCAAGCTGAAAGCCCTCGGCGCTTCCAGGCGTCAGATTGCCAGACTGTTGTTCTGTCAGGGCGGTATCGTCTGCGCATTCGCTATTCCCCTGGGCGTGTTGATTGGTTATTTCGTTCCCTGGTTCCTGTTCCCCCAGGTCATACGGATCCTCAATGCCAGTGCACTGGACTCCGCCCGCATGGAGCATTTGAAAGGCCTTAGAAACCAGCTGCATATGTTCTCCCTGCCATTCCTGTTGGTAGTGATCATCTCGGTGCTTATCACCGTATGGGTATCTTTGCTGAAACCTATCCGCATGGCCAAAAAGGTATCGCCTGTGGAAGCCATTCGTTATCAGGAAAACACCACCGACTGTAAAAGCCGCAGAGGGCATCTTACGGTGAAGGTCTCCACTTTGACCTGGGCTAACCTTGCGCGTAACAAGAGACGTACCATCGTCACCATGCTCACCATGGGCTTAAGCAGTGTGCTCTTTATCTGTGTAGCGGCCGTCATGAACAGCTGCCGTGTAGAAGATCTTGCGAGGCGTAATATACAGGAAGGGGAGTTTCGCATTTCCCTGAATTATGCACATAACGATAAAGAATATCCGGAAAACAATCTGGATTCCCTTGTACAGCAGAACTACTTCAGTGAAGAATTTCTGGCACAGCTGTCCTCCATAGAAGGCGTGGAGTCCGTGACACGCGCCCCCGGAGAAATTCTATCTTCCTCAAATATGGAATCCGCTCTCTTCGAAAACAATAATAACCGGGTGGCAATCTCCTGTTTTACCAGAGAAGACCTTCCCGAACTGAACGAACAGCTTGTATCCGGTGATATCGACTATGACCGCATGACCGCCAACAACGAGATCATCTACACCCACAAATACTCCTTTGACGCGTATGGGCTTGCCCTGGGCGATGTTTTCCCGCTGACACTCCATGACGGTGACCGGGAAATTCCTCTTACCGTCACCCTGACCGCATTGTCCCAGCCGGAAAGTTTCACTGTTCTCCTTATCATGACAAAGGACAGCTGGGACAATCTGGGGCTGACCTATGACCCGACCACGGACATCTATGTACATGTGAAAGAGGCACAGTATGATGATGTGAAAAAGGCCCTTCAGGATATTGTAGCTGAGAATGAGCATTTTAATCTCTATTCCCTGGATGAGGAAATGGCCATTGGACGCTTCGGCCTAAGCCTGACCAAATATCCGGTATACCTGATCCTTGTCCTGATCGCCGTGATCAGTTTCATGAATCTGATCAATACGATGATCACCAGTATCATCACTCGCAGGAGGGAACTGGGGATACTACAGGCACTGGGCCTTTCTAACAGACAGCTTGTCCATATGCTCTCCGCAGAAGGCATGGTGTTCACCGCCGGTACACTCCTGATCAGTGCAACGCTTGGACACCTGTCTGGATATCTGTTCTTCCTCTATGCCAAAAAGATGCACTTTATGAGTTTGACCGGTTATCATTTCCCAATCTGGGAGACCGTAATCCTTGCGCTGGCATTACTGGGAGGCCAGGCTGCGATCACACTTTTTATCAATAAAAAGGTGGAAAAAGAGAGTTTAATCGAGCGAATCCGAAGCAATGAATAGGAGAAAATCCCTGCGGGATTATCTCCTCGAGATTCGCCTCAGGCGAATCTCGGCTGAATGGATGCCAATGCATTATAGAGAAAATCCTGTTTAGGTCTCATCAGTGATATGGAAATATTTATTGCGAAACTCTTTGGGTGTATATCCTGTCTGGGCGCGGAAGGCCCGAATAAAGTGGCTTTGAGAACTGAATGCAAGGATGGAGGCTATCTCGGCATAGGAATAATCCGAAAACTTTAACATATTCTTTGCCGCCTCCATCCTTTTTGAAAGAATGTAGCCGGAAACTGTCTGTCCTGTTTCCTTTTTAAACAGCGTTGACAGGTAACTTCTGTTCAGCCCTACCTGCTCCGCCAGATCCTCGGTGCGGATCGCCTCATGCAGATGATTGTAAATATAGTCAATACATAAGACGACCGGCTTTGAATAGACATTCACTTTATCAAGCTTCGCCATTTCCCTGGTATAAAAGGCCAGCATATCCGCATGAAGGGTTTTCACCTCTTCCACGCTCTGCAAAGTATCCATTTTCTGGATGTACAGGTCACTGATATTGTACGCCCGCTCTGTGTCCATGCCCCCCGCAATGGCGCTGCGGCTGGCCAGGGTGGCAGCGGCAACAAAGAGATATTTGTAGTTGCGCAACGGGTCATCCGATATGTGTCCCGTAAGATCGGATGAAAACATCCTGACGCCCTCTTTAACCGCTCTCGGGTCACCCATCCTGAGAAGGTCATACTGGTACATATCCTCCGCATTGGTATGATGTCTGTACTCTGCTTCCCGATGAAGATATTCTAAATATCTGAGTTCTTTTTCTTTTACAAGCCCAAACATGTCCCATACTCCTTTCCCAACTATTATACTATTTTTCTAACAAATATGCAATAATCACAAACAAAACTATGCTACTATAACATCGTCACTATTAATCAACATTCATGATAATGACTGGAGGAGAAAAAAATGAAAAAGCATAAAAATGTCGTAATGGGAAGAAAGGCCGAATCTATTTATTCAGCAATGAAGAACAATTGGATCAGGCAGACAAAACAGGAAAAGGCTTGTGAAGCTCGTCAGAGAATCGAATCCTTTGAGAAACAAATGGAAAGATATGAAGCTTCTAAAGCGGGCTATGCGTATATCAACGGTATCTCGATGCCAATACTCAGCGCGTAAGCTATTTGTTATACCTTCTTTAACAACGGATGTCCAGCGATGCCTGGCATCCGTTGTTATTATATCTCAGGTTTCAAATGCTCTATGATAATCGTATCGCTGTGTGATATCGGTTTCAGATTTCTGCTAATCATCCCATTTCATTATTCTGCACGATTTTTGTACATAAGCCCCCATTTTTTCATCTCATCCATAACAGGACACAGGGATGCTCCAAGTTCACTCAGGGCATATTCCACTCTGGGCGGAACCTCTGCATAGACAGTCCTTGTGATAATTCCGTCTGCCTCCATCGAGCGCAGACTGTCCGTCAGGACTTTCTGGCTGATACCCTCCAGATCCCGCTGGAGCTCATTGAATCGCCACGACCGGGATATAAGGTTGCGTATGATGAGAAGTTTCCATTTATTCCCAATCATACTGACGGTGGTCGCTACGGGGCATTCTGGTAAGTCTGCTTTCTTTCTCATATGTATTAACCTTCCTTCCATAAATAATCTTCACATAACAACAGCTACATGCAAAAATGAATGTAACACTATAATTATAATGTTACACGACTTTTCCTGTCAATATGGTTCAAAAGGAATTTCAGAAAATTTTTGAGCCTCTAAACAGCGTATTTGCCCAATGGTTACCAAAAAGTAAGCTTGGTTACAAAAAAGTGCGTACTTGTAGGGTTTTTGCCTGTCAGTATAATGATAATCACAGAAGGCAATTGTGCCGGCTGAAAACCAATTCATAAAAGGAGGTACTAAACATGGCATTATCAAACATAGCTGGTTGGAACGAAAATATGGCGGGAAGCGCTTGCGGTGCAAGTGACAAACCGGAAGAAAAACCCGCGGCTTGCGGCTCTGCCTGCGGCGCTGGCGACAAACCGGAAGAAAAACCCGCGGCTTGCGGTTCTGCCTGCGGCGCTGGTGACAAACCGGACGAAAAACCTGCGGCTTGCGGTTCTGCCTGCGGCGCTGGTGACAAATAGGAAGTTAATATGAGTCCCCCGGCGGTCTGTTATTCGGGGGACTCCCCTAAATGGAAAATTACAAAATGTGCTTTACGGGCCCAGATAATCGGAGGAGGAGACAGACATGAAGCCCTATTTTTCATTTCAATGGCATATCACAGATGAATGCGACCAGAGGTGTAAGCATTGCTACATCTATTCGGCAGGAAACCATACCTGTCTGCAATCCATGACCTGGAAACAGATGGAAGATACCTTTTATAATTGCCTGGATTTTTGTAAGGTGTATGGTCGAACCCCCTATTTTTATATTACCGGCGGCGATCCCATCCTGCATCCGGATTTCTGGAAACTTTTGAAACTCCTGCATGAACACGGCATCAAATTTACAATCCTCGGAAATCCGTTTCATCTAAATGACCAGATATGCCAGGACTTGAAATGGTACGGCTGTGAGAAATATCAGCTTTCTTTGGACGGGCTTCGCCAGACCCATGATTGGTTCAGAATGCCTGGCTCCTATGACTGCACGCTTGAAAAAATCGCATGCATCAACCAGGCCGGCATCCGCAGTGTCATTATGACCACCGTTTCCAAGACAAATCGTATGGAAGTTCCGGGAATCATCGATGCGGTAGTGGCGGCAGGGGCAAACGTTTTTGCTTTTTCCCGATATGTGCCAAGCGGCGGCAATCTGGATGCCAGTATGACAGCCGCCGAATACAGGGAACTACTTGCTGTATGCGATAAGAAATTTAAGGAATATGAGGCAAATGGCTGTCCGACATATTTTAACAAAAAGGATCACCTGTGGACACTGTACGAATACGAAACCGGGGAGTTCCGGATTCCGGAAGATGCAAAAGCCGGAATGATTTATGGGGGCTGCAACTGTGGCAACTGTCATCTGACTATCCTTCCTTCCGGTGAAATCTATGCCTGCCGCCGAGTTGCGGAAAGCAAGGTTGGAAATGTCTTTGAGGATCGTATCGCAGATGTATGGATTACCAGCATGGAACAATACCGTGCCTACGAAAAATTCAGCAAATGTGCCAGATGTAAACTTTTGGCATGGTGCAGAGGCTGTCCTGCCGTAGCCAAGGGAACCTGCGGAGATTTCTATGCGGAAGATCCCCAGTGCTGGGCAACGGAAGAAAGCTGGCTTATCAAACCCCAGGTCACAGAATAAGGGAAATCATGAAAAGGAGAATCATGAGATGGATGTTAAAACTTGTATAGAGAAACTGGGATATGTCGGTGTGCTGAATTTTGCCACGGTTGATGAAGACGGCGCCCCGCAGATCCGGAATATCAGCGCGATACATTACGAAGGTACAGACATCTACTTCCTGACAGCACGTGGCAAGCCGTTTGCAAGACAGCTCTATGCGGATGGCAGAGTGCAGATAGCCGCTTACACCAGATATAAAGAAACAATCCGTGTATCCGGGAGGGCTGTGGAGGTACCAGAAGATGAACAGATCAAATGGCGGGATATTCTCTACCGGGAGCAGCCCTACCTTGAGAATGTCTATCCGGGAGAAACCAAAAATATTGACACCATATTTGTGATCAAAGACTATACGATAGAATATTTCTGCCTGTCCACCAGACCCATCACAAGGGAATATTTTGCTGTGGGCAATGCGGTTATGAAACCAAAAGGATACAGGATTACAGATGCCTGTATTGGATGCGGGAAATGCGTCAGAGTCTGCCCGCAGGAAGCTATCGATAAGGGCAAACCCTACGCCATACGGCAGAACAACTGCCTGCACTGCGGAAACTGTTTTGAAAATTGTCCGGTACAGGCAATCGAACAATTATAACATTCACATTTTAAAGGAGAACAGAAAATGGAATTAATGGAAGCCATCAGGGGGAGACGCTCCGTGAGGAAATTCACAGACTCTCCGCCTTCCAAAGAAACAATAGATAAGATACTTGCCGTGACAGACTACAGCCCAAATGCGGGAAACCGTAATTCCACAAAAATTGTAGTGATAACTGACCGTACAATAATTGATTACATCGGCAAAGCCCATATGCGGATCATCCAGAACTTTAACAAAGGGATTACGGCGCTTCCATCCGAAGAAGATATCGCTGCATCAGAAAACGCCTTCCATAATGCGCCGGTAGTCGCAGCTTTGTTTGGCCCGAAGAATTTCTATTTTTCTTCCCCGGATGCATATATACTGGCACAGAATATGACTCTTGCCGCATATGAACAGAACGTATCGACCTGTATCGTTGGAGAAGTCCTGAACTGTCTCGCCACAGAGAAAGGGAAACAATATCAGGATAAAATGGGTATCCCGGAAGAATTTGCCCCGCAGGTATTTGTCACAATGGGGTATTGTGACGGGGAATATCCCAAACATCCGAAACGCCATTATGCTGATGTGATTTATATCTGAAAAGGGAAGCCGCTGTTCCCCATAGGGCAGGAAGGAAATGACTATGTTTGGAAATAAGAATATCCATCAAAATAACAATGAACGTTTGACTCAACTGTCAAATGGACAGGAAGAGACTATCAGACTGAAAAGGGAAATGGAAACAGCAGACGCCATTATCATCGGCGCTGGCGCCGGATTATCCACATCTGCCGGCTTTACTTACAGCGGAGAACGATTTGAACGGTATTTCTTTGACTTTGCCATAAAATATGGTATCAGAGATATGTATTCCGGCGGCTTCTATCCCTTTCCCAATGCAGAAACTTACTGGGCCTGGTGGGCAAGGCATATTTATTACAACAGATACATTGATGCCCCCAATCCCGTATATACGAAACTGTTGGAACTTGTAAAAGACAAAGACTATTTTGTCATCACCACCAATGTGGATCATCAGTTCCAAAGAGCAGGTTTTGACAAAAAGAGGCTGTTTTATACCCAGGGTGATTATGGCCTGTTCCAAAGTGTAAATCCATCTATCCGAAAGACCTATGATAATGAAGCATGGATAATAAAAGCCATGGAAGCGCAAGGATTTGTGAAAGACTCTGACGGTGTATTCCAGGTGCCAAAAAGCAAACAGCTTTCCATGAGGATACCAACGGATATGATTCCCAAATGCCCGGATGATGGCAGCGATATGACAACCAATCTGCGCGCAGACAATTCCTTCGTGGAAGATGAAGGATGGCACAAAGCTTCGGCCGCCTATGCCGATTTTCTACACAGGCACGAAAATCTCCATGTCCTTTATCTGGAACTGGGGGTTGGCGGCAACACCCCAGGTATCATCAAATATCCGTTCTGGCAGATGACGGCGGGGAATCCAAAGGCCACCTATGCTTGTGTCAATTATGGGGAATCCTGCGCACCAACGGAAATCAGAGAGTGCTCCATCTGTATCAATGCAGATATTTGGAAAGTACTCGAACAATTATAAAGCAGCCAAGTCAATTACTTCGTTCATTTGTGGGCATAATGAAAATATCAGGTCAAATCGGGTCATTCGATTGACACGATTGCTCCGAATAGCAGCTTACTGAAGCAAAATGGAAAAATAGGCAATTGTAAGAGTAATATTTTTATGATAATATAAAGTGTACTTTATATTATCATAAAAGGAGCTTGGAATATGAAATATCTGGAGCGTGCATTAGAGCGTAAATTCTTACACATGAGTTCTTTTTTTAAAGCGGTTCTTGTAACTGGTGCCAGACAGGTTGGAAAGACAACGATGTTAAAGCATTTAGCAGCGGGACAAAACCGTAATTATGTTTCTATGGATCATACAATGGCACGAACACTTGCAAAATCTGATCCGGTATTATTCTTCCAAACCTATAAACCACCGATCATCATTGATGAAATACAAAAAGCACCAGAGTTATTCGAACAGATCAAGATTATGTGCGATGAAAGCGAAGAACGGGGATTGTTTTGGCTGACTGGATCACAGCAATACAAAATGATGAAAAACATCCGTGAAACATTGGCCGGCAGGATTGGGATATTGGAACTATACAGCTTTTCGAAGAATGAAGCGGAGGGGTTGACATTTCCAAATGAGATGGATTTTTCTTTGCCCTGTTTGCTGGCAAGGCAGCCGCTTGTCCCCAAAAACGACATTACCCGGGTATTTGAATATATATGGCGCGGAGGTATGCCAGACGCCCAGGGCGCAGATTCAGAGCAAAGGCAGGAATATTTTAATTCCTATATCGAAACCTATCTTATGCGAGATGTTGCGGAAGAAGGCGGAATTACCGATACGGTTCGCTTCTATAAATTCATGAAGGCCTGCGCCGCATTGGTAGCAGAGCAGGTAAATTATAAGACATTGGCAGAAGCAGCAGAAATATCCCAGCCAACGGCAAAAGAATGGGTGCGTCTGCTACAGGGTTTAGGCATTATCTATCTGCTGCAACCATATGCTAATAATGAATTGAAACGGCTCACCAAAACGCCAAAGCTATATTTTTGCGATACGGGACTGTGCGCTTATCTATCCATGTGGCTTACCCGGGATACGCTTATGAACGGGGCCGCGAGCGGACATTATTTTGAAAATTATGTGGTGATAGAACTGCTTAAAAATTTTGCCTATGCACCTTCAAAGATAAACCTGACTTATTACCGGGATTCAAATGCAAAAGAAATTGATATATTTGTGGAAGAAAATGGCATCATTCACCCTTTGGAAATAAAGAAATCAGCAAATCCAGATCGGCGTGAAGTTAAGAAATATGAATTGCTGGACAAAGCAAAACTGAAGAGAGGAAGCGGCGGTATTATTTGTATGTGTGAAGAAGTAATTCCGATAGATGCCCAAAATTGTTTCATTCCCTGTAATTTGATATGATTAGAAATGGTACGCGATAAATGCCGCTATACTACTGATACTGATAAAAAATCGAGCAAGTTCGATTCCGAGATCCGCTTCGCGGATCTCGGATAAGCGGAGGACTTTCCTACCAACAAGTAAAAAGCACCCCGGCAAGCGGTGATAACACGATCATGATCATGGAAAACGTAAATGATTCCATGGAAATAAGTGTCGCCCGCTGTTTAGACGGAAACATATTCTGCAAGATTGTATTCGTCCTTACCTGAAGCGCATCATCACTGAGCGCCGCCACGAATCCACCGGCCGCCATAAGCAGGCTGATCCCGGAATGCTCCACTGCCACTCCCAGCAATACCAGGAAAACTGTAATGGCGAACAAACTCCGATAACGCAGCTTCTTACACTGAAATATCAGTTTCGCTCCCAAGATACCTCCCATTTCCATAAAGAACAAGGCAAACCCAAGAGCCCACTCCGGCATACCGGCTGCCGGCAGTTTTGCCTGTAGAAAGAACAGCAGCAGAATATCCACCGCCCCGACCAATGAATTGCAGAACATGAGAGCGATGGTCTTCTTTTCCCTGTGCATAAAGGAAATACTCTCTTTAAAGCAATTTACAAATTCTTTCCTGACAGTACCTTTCACGTCTCTGTCATGAATACTCTCCTCATCACACCCCCGCACCTCACAAAGTGACATAAGCACCCATATCTGCGCGGCAGACATCAGCATATCCGTTCCGTAGGCTGCTCTGTGTCCGATCAGAAGTGCAAAACCCGCACTTAATGTTGATATTCCACTGCATAGGCGGTAGATGATCAATTGATTCGAGGCATATTTCTCATAATAGGCTTCCCTTCCGACTTTTTTCAGCGAATCATATGCCAGCGCATCGTCCGAGCCCGAAGCAAAATTATAGCTCATGGCATAGAATGCAAGTGCTGCGCATACCATCCATAAATTGCAGGAAAATATCATGACAATATTGCCGATCATTTTCATAACACTGCTCACAATAAGCATGGCTTTCCTTCCGAACAGATCGGCAAGTACGCCGGATGGAATTTCAAAGAGAATACTTGTTATGTGAAAAACCGTTTCCGCAAATCCAATTTCTGCAAGACCATAGCCTCTCGCTGCAAGTATCGCCACCCATGCGCCGGTCAAAGATAACCTTCCCAACACAGATGATGTATATAGTGTCCCTATTTGTTTTTTAATTTTAAGCATAAAAAATCTCCTTACCTTTAAAATCATCAACGACTGATAAACGTCTGAAATAAATGGTTAAGGAGATAATGTACCTTTTCTATAAGATTTAAATTTTAACAATCCGCTTCCCAGATCATGTCCTGCGGTATCTTCCACAAATCTTTCTAAAAAAAGGCGCACTATCCCTGTAAACGGGATAAATGCTTCCTTTTTGTAGTTGTATATTTATCATTTTCCAGAACATAATTTAACCTCGGATAAGCGGAGAACTAATAAAATACTTTATGCTGAAACCTATTATAATAGAATGCCGCCTGAAAAGTCAAATCCTTTTTACCACTCAACAACTGCGGAAGCCCAGGTCAGACCGCCGCCAAAACCGCTCATGGCAATCTTCATGCCGGGTTTTAACATGCCCTTGCGGTTCATCTCATCGAGCAGGATCGGCACACTGGCTGCGGAAATATTTCCACAATGATCCAGGCTGATGGGAAACTTATCCGCCGATACATGCAGCCGCTTAGCCACCGATTGCAGGATACGGATATTGGCCTGATGCAGCGCAAAGTAATCGATGTCCTCCACCGCAAGGCCCGCAGCAGCGATGGTCTTCTGCAATGAGGAAGGTACTGCCGTCACCGCAAACTTATAGACTTCCTGCCCATCCATATGTATATAGGCAAGGTCTTTGGGCGTATCCACCAGTGGATTATTATTGGTACGGTTTTCACACGAAAGAACCGCCCCCCTGCTGCCATCCGAGCCCTGGTCAAAGGCGAGTAATCCGGCGTTTTCATCCGCACGGACAACTACGGCTCCCGCACCGTCTCCAAAGAGCACGCAGGTACTGCGGTCATTCCAGTCCATGATCTTGGACAGGGTCTCCGCCCCCAGCACAAGCGCTGTTTTATAAAGTCCTGCCTGCAAATAGGCATTGGCGATGTTCAGGGCAAACATAAAACCAGAACAGGCTGCATTGATATCAAAAGCCACCGCCCGGTCTGCTCCCAGCGCCGCCTGTACTTCGCAGGCACAGGAAGGCGTCACATGATCCGCCGTCACTGTTCCCAAGATGATCAGATCGATTTCATCGGCTGTCACACCTGCATTTTCCAACGCACGTCTGGCCGCCTCTGTAGACATATCGGCAGTAGTCTCCTCTTTTGCCAGATGCCGTTCCCTGATTCCTGTCCTGCTGCTGATCCACTCATCGGAAGTATCCATAATCTTAGACAGATCATCATTTGTCACCACGTTTTCCGGCAGACAACTCCCTGTTCCTATGATTCTCGTTTTCATGTAATTCTCCCCGCTCAATTTTATTATCATTTACAAACATATATCCCTGCTTCCGCCGGCCGGAATTCCTCCATAATATCTTTCACATGTTCCAGCTTCGTGGCACGGTAAGCATTGGCGCCGCAGAATAGGAGTGCCTTGTCCACTCTGCCCTTTACTGCATTTACCAGTGCGTCCGTAATACAATAAGGAGTCTGATCCGGCTTACAGGTGCTGATACACAGATGACACTTTCCATGCGGAATCTGCCCTTCCTTCGCCTTTTTCATAAAAGGATTCAGAATGGCACGTCCCGGCATACCTACAGGACTCTGTACAATCACAATGTCCTCTTTCTTGGCATCAATGTAACTCTGCTTATATGCCTCGTCCGCATCGCACTCATAGGTTGTCACAAATCTGGTGGCCATCTGTACACCGGCAGCTCCCATCTCCACATAATGCTCCATATCTTCACGGGTATAAATGCCGCCTGCCATGATGACCGGAATCTCCTTCTCATGCTCTGCCGCCGTCTCATTGACCTGTGCAATGATCGCCTTCACTTCCTCATCATAGTGAAGTGCCTCGATATCTTCCAGCTGTTCTTTGTGAAATCCCAGATGTCCACCGGCTAACGGCCCCTCGATCACCACCGCATCCGGCAGTCTGCTGTACTTTTTCCACCAGTACCGCATGATGACCTGCGCTGACTTGACGCTGGATACAATAGGCGCAAGTTTCGTCTTCGCCGCCCCCACAATCTTTGGCAGATCCATGGGCAGTCCCGCTCCGGAAATGATCAGGTCGATGCCCGCAGCCACGGCCGCTTTGACATATTCTTCATATTTTCTGGTCGCCACCATGATATTGACGCCCAGAACGCCGCCCCCGGCAATCTGTCTGGCCTTTGCAATCTCTGTCCCTATGGCCCGCAGATTCGCTCCGATAGGATCTGTGTCAAAGTCCGGCTCCCGATACCCTATCTGCGCTGTGGAAATCACGCCGATTCCGCCTTCTGCGGCTACCGCACCGGCCAGGGAGGAAAGGCTTACGCCGACTCCCATACCGCCCTGGATCACCGGTATACATGCTGTTAAATCACCTATTTTTAATGGTCTGATAGTTACCATATTATTGCGCCTGGCCTTTCCGATACTTCATCGATATTTTATTTTCTGTCTTATGCTTCCCCGATTGCAAAGGTGAGTTCCGCCTGTGTGACCAGCTTTCCGTCCACATAAGCCTTTGCCGCACCTACGCCAATGGGGCCTTTGATCTTAATAATTTCCGTCTCCAGAGTAAGTACATCCCCGGGGACTACTTTTCCCTTAAATTTGGCACTGTTAATGGCTGCAAAATAAGCTGTCTTTCCCTTAAATTCCGGCTGGCTTAAGATTGCCACCGCACCTGTCTGCGCCAGCGCTTCCACGATCAGCACACCCGGCATCACCGGCTCATTCGGAAAATGTCCTGCAAAAAAGGGTTCATTGTAGGACACACATTTTTTGGCCACCACACGTTTGCCCTCTTCCAGTTCTTCGATCGTGTCGATCAGCATAAAGGGCTGTCTGTGGGGGATGATTTCCATGATTTCTTTCGCTGTCATCAATGACATATCTTTATCCTCTCATTCTCTTAAATGTCGCTTCGCGCCGCTTGTTTTTACTTAGCGCTCATCATATCTTTTAACCAGAAGGCTGGCATTGTGTCCGCCGAAACCGAGGGAATTGGACAGGGCATATTTAACTTCTTCTGTGTACGGCTCCTTGCAGTAATCCAGGTCGCATTCTTCATCCGGTACCTGATATCCCACCGTCTTGTGAATATATCCCTCCTGAATTTCTTTGACGCAGGTGACAAATTCAATCGCACCAGCCGCACCTAAAAGATGCCCTACCATGGACTTGGTGGAATTGATCCTGATATCCTTCGCATGATCGCCAAAGAGCAGTTTGATGGCCCGCGTCTCAAAAAGGTCATTGTGATGGGTACCGGTTCCGTGTGCATTGATGTAAGTGATATCATTCAGTTCCAGACCAGCGTCCTTCACCGCGTACTCCATTGCTTTTGCAGCGCCTGCACCATCTTCCGCAGGAGAAGTGATATGATAGGCATCGGAAGAACAGCCATACCCTGCCACCTCTGCATAGATTTTTGCACCCCTTGCTTTGGCATGTTCCAACTCCTCAAGCACCACGACAGCGGCGCCCTCTCCCATGACGAAACCGCCTCTCTCTTTATCAAAAGGAATCGAACATCTCTCAGGGTCTTCGGAAGTAGATAATGCTGTCAGCGCCGAAAAGCCGCCGATACCAATAGGACACACACTGCCCTCCGTACCGCCTGCCACCATCACTTCCGCATCTCCGTACTGAATCGTGCGGAACGCCTCACCGATAGAGTTGGTGCCTGTCGCACAGGCTGTCACCACATTGATGCTCTTACCTTTTAAGCCAAACTGTATGGATACATTACCTGCCGCCATATTGGAAATGGTAAGCGGCACAAAAAGCGGCTCAATCCTGCCGGGGCCTTTTTCGACCAGTCTGGTATGGGAACGCTCCATGGCCTGCAAAGAGCCAGTGCCGGAACCGACCGCCACACCCACGCGGTAGGGATCTTCTTTCTCCATATCAATCCCCGCATCTTCCAGCGCCTCTTTGGTCGCCGCTACGGCATACTGGGAGAAGGGCTCCATTCTCTTGGCTGCCTTAAAATCCATATAATTCTTACCGTCAAAGCCTTTGACCTCTGCGGCAAGTTTGCATTTAAAATCTGTCGCGTCAAATTTGGTGATAGGCGCAAACCCTATTCTGCCCTCCTTGACACCTGTCCAGAACTCATCTACACTCAGTCCGATAGGGGTGATCGCACCCATTCCTGTTACCACTACTCGTCTGCTCATTTCGCCCTCTTAACTCCTTTTCTATTTTGTTATTTGTACTATTATACTTGTTCTTCTTTTGCGGCTGTTACATGGCCATGCCGCCGTCTACGGAGATTACCTGACCCGTAATGTAAGCCGCTTTATCACTTGCCAGAAACGCTACTGTCTCTGCAATATCTTTCGGCGTCCCTACACGTTTTAAGGGAATCTGTGCGATAGTAGCCTCCTTAGCTGCATCCGTCATGGCCTGTGTCATATCGGTATCGATAAACCCGGGAGCCACGGCATTGACCGTGATATTCCGACTGGCCAGTTCTCTTGCCATGGATTTGGTCAATCCGATCACACCGGCTTTAGAAGCCGCATAATTTGCCTGTCCGGCATTGCCAAGCACTCCGGTAACAGAGGACAGATTAATGATCCTGCCTGCCTTCTGTTTTAAGAAAGGACGATACATATGCTTGATGGTATTAAAAGTACCTTTTAAATTGGTATCCATGACCGCATCGAAGTCCTCTTCTGTCATTTTGATCACCAGATTATCCCGCGTAATGCCTGCGTTGTTCACCAGAATATCAATATGCCCGAAAGCCGCCAGCATATCCGTAACCATCTTTCCACAGGCCTCATAATCCGCCACACTGCACTGCACCGCAACAGCCTTTCTTCCCATGGAATCAATCTGCGCTGCGACTTCCTCCGCTTTCTCTTTGGAACCATTATAATTTATAATCACATCTGCGCCATACTCCGCAAGTGTCAGTGCAATCTGCCTGCCAATCCCGCGTCCTGCGCCAGTCACCAATGCTACTTTTCCTGTCAACATATTTCAGCCCTTCCTCCCAAATTAATTATCCAAGTTTCTCCAAATCCTCAACCTTTTCAATATTGATCACCTTCACATCCCGGTTGATCTTTCTCATAAATCCTGACAATGTCCTTCCAGGGCCAATTTCAATGAAGGTATCCACGCCATCTGCGATCATCCGCTCCACAGTCTGCTGCCACTTCACGGAAGAAGAAACCTGTTTCTCCAAAAGGGATTTTACATCCGCCTTATCCTTCACATAGTCCGCCGTCACGTTGGCAATATAGGGAATCTCGATATCATGGATTTCCACTGTTTCCAGTTCCTTTGCCAGTTTCTCGCCGGCGCCCACTAACAGGGGCGAGTGGAAAGGGCCGCTGACTTTTAAGGGTACACATCTCTTTGCGCCTGCCGCTGTCAGTTTCTCCACAGCCGCCTGCGCAGCCCCCTCTTCACCGGTAATGACAATCTGTCCCGGGCAGTTATAATTGGCAATGGTCACCATGCCGGGCGTCTCCTCACAGATCTGCTCGATCACCGCCGTATCCAGACCAAGTACCGCCACCATTGCACCGCCCTGGGGCACTGCCTCCTGCATATAAATACCGCGCTTACGCACTATTTTAAACACATCTTCCGGGCTCATAACGCCGCTTGCCGCCAGCGCGCCATATTCCCCAAGGCTTAAACCTCCTGTCACATCCGGTCTAATGCCCTTTTCCTCCACTGCCTTTAACATGGCCACCTCCGTAGCCAGCATGGCAATCTGTGTGTATTCCGTAATATTGATCTTTTCATTCTCTTCAAAACAGAGCGCCTCTACATCAAGGCCGCTGGCTTTACTCGCCAGTTCATACATCTCCTTACAGACCGGAATCTGCTCATAAAAGTCTTTACCCATTCCCACATACTGCGCTCCCTGTCCCGGGAACATAAATGCTGTCTTACCCATAGTCTACTCCACCTTTCTCATAGTTTCCTTATTATATATTCAAATATTTTGAATTTCAAAGTATCTGCGTTTAAAAAGGGGCAAGCCACGCAGCTTGCCTCTTTTCAGCATCTTTCTGCATTTTCTATCCTATGATTCATAGGGAAGGCCCGATTGCAAAATTCGCTTCCCGGACTCAAATCATTTCAACTTTAAGAGAACTTCAGCCTGATCCATAATCTCTGCGATCATTTCCTCACAGGTCTGCTCTTTGCTGACCATGCCGGCAATCTGTCCGGCCATAAGAGTGCCGGATACCACATCACCCTCTACCACAGCCTTGCGCAGAGAACCCAGCGTCAGATGCTCCATCTCTTCCAAAGAAGCTCCCTGCTTCTCCAGTTGCAGATACTCTCTGGTCAGTTTATTCCGGATCTGACGAACCGGATGCCCATTGGCCCTGCCGGTAACTTCGGAATCGATGTCTTTCGCCGCGATCACCTTTTTCTTATAGTTGTCATGTACGGTGCACTCAGCCGCTACCAGGAACCGTGTCCCCATCTGAACCGCTTCCGCACCCAGCATCATCGCCGCCGCAAAGCCTCTGCCGTCCGCGATACCGCCTGCCGCAACCACGGGAATGCCTACCGCATCTACCACCTGCGGTACCAACGTCATTGTAGTTGCCTCTCCGATATGCCCGCCGGATTCCGTACCTTCTGCCACCACAGCATCCGCACCGGCACGTTCCATCATTTTTGCCAGACCCACACTGGCAACTACAGGAATCACCTTAATGCCGGCCTCTTTCCACATGGCCATATATTTGCCTGGATTTCCAGCGCCAGTGGTCACCACTTTGACACCTTCCTCCACGATCACTTTCGCAATCTCATCGGCTTCCGGATTCATCAGCATCAGATTCACCCCAAAAGGTTTATCCGTCAGTTCTTTGGCCTTTTGAATCTGCTCCCTCACAAAGGCCGCCGGTGCGCCGCCTGCGCCGATAATGCCCAGAGCGCCCGCTTCCGATACAGCGGCCGCCAGATGATACTCCGCGACCCAGGCCATACCGCCCTGAAAAATCGGATACTCGATTCCCAGAAGTTCTGTAATCTTAGTTTTCATTTTATAAACCTCAATCAAAAGGCGCTCTTACGCCTCCACCCCTTTGTTCTTCATATATTCAACAACAGCGCCAACTGTCGTGATCTGCTCTAAGTCCTCAGAAGGGATCTCCACACCGTACTCTTCCTCAAAAGCCATAACAAGTTCAAATAAGTCCAGGGAGTCTGCTCCAAGATCGTCCTTGAAAGAGGATTCCTCGGTAATTTCTACGCCGTCTAAGTTTAACTGTTCCTGAATGATCTCAATAACTCTCTCTAACATTTTCCTTATCTCCTTTTCGCCATTAAAATAGTTTGACATTCAAAGTATATTCTCTGGTCTAGCATTTGTCAATCATAATTTTACGGATTCCGGGCGTTTTGTCAATCATTTTGGCAATAAATATTGATAAATTTCTCTTTTTGGCACGCCACGATCCTTCGCAACCTGTTTCATCGCACTTTTTTCATCCATCCCCCCCTCCTCATAGTATGTCATATGTTCCTCTATCGTCATGCTCTGCCAGGCCGCCTGCGCCTCCTCCTTTTTCCGGAGCAGACTCTTGCCCTCCACGACAAGCACATACTCACCGCGGGGTTCTTCCTTTTCATAATACATCAGCGCTTCCTTGAATGTTGTAGGAAACACCGTCTCAAATTTCTTTGTAAGTTCCCTGCAAAGGGTAATCCGGCGGTCCCCCAGTGCTGCATGCAGTTCCCCTAATGTCCTCACCAGATGATGGGGCGCTTCATAGAGAATGATCGTCCTTGATTCCTCCTGCAACTCCTTCAGGATCTGTGCCTTTTCTTTCTTATCAGCAGGCAGGAATCCCTCAAAGCAAAATCGTCTGGTAGAAAGCCCTGAAAGTGTGAGCGCTGTGATACAGGCCGCAGGCCCAGGCAGGGAAGTCACCAGGATTCCGGCTTCCTGACACTTTTTCACAAGCACTTCTCCCGGATCTGATATGGCCGGTGTACCGGCGTCCGTGATGAGCGCCACATCTTTTCCCTGTTGCATCTGACTGATCAGGAAGTCCGCCTTTTCTACTTTATTATATTCGTGATAACTTGTCATAGAAGTCTTTATCTCGAAATGGTTTAGCAGTTTAATGCTATTGCGCGTATCCTCCGCCGCAATCACATCCACACTGCGTAATGTCTCCACCACGCGGGGTGTCATGTCACCCAGATTGCCGATAGGAGTCGCACATAAATATAAGATGCCCGGCATAAATCCCCCTTTCGCATTTCCCTCTCTTCTGTCAATATCCATAAATATCGTAAATTTCCGGCATATACTCTCCCGGTTCCCGGTATACGATCAAAGGCTTCTCCACCGTCATCCGCGGTCTGCCGCCCCGTCTTGCCTCGATCAGCACCATATTCGGCTCCTTGTCCACAAAGGGGTAGACGAGCTGCATCCGCTTGGGCTCCAATTTATATTCCTGCAAAGTCACCATAATCTCCGCCAGCCGAAAGGGTCTGTGTACCAGGAAGAAGCTGCCGCCCGGTTTCAGAAGTCTGGCTGTCTGTGAGACTACATCCCGCAGCGTACAAAGTATCTCATGTCTGGCTATCGCCTTGGCATCCTCGGGATTCTTGAGGCCATGCTGCCCTATCATATAAGGCGGATTGCAGGTTATAACGTCAAAAGAAGCAGCCTCAAACCACACTTCTGCCTCTTTGATATCCCCTGTGATGATCTCTATTTTATCTTCCAATCCATTCAAACGGACACTGCGCCTTGCCATATCCGCACTGTCCGCCTGAATCTCCAATCCCGTCAAATGTGCTGCGCCTGTCTTTGCTTCCAGCAAAATAGGAATGATCCCCGTCCCGGTTCCTAAGTCCAGCACCGCAGCACCATCCTTTACTCTGGCAAATCCGGACAGAAGCACCGCATCCATTCCGAAACAGAAGCGCCCGGGGTCCTGTATGATGCGATACCCGTTCCGCTCCAGATCGTCAATCCGCTCATTCCCCTTTAAAATCTCTTTGTCTTTTGACACCTCTAACCTCCGGAGGACAAGACCTGAACCGATCAGTTATCATCAATCGAGGATTTGTTCCCGTCCTGTTTTTCAAGTTTCTCAAGTTCTTTCAATTCCGCCTCATTGGCTTCCACCTTGCGGTTCTTTCCGTGTCTTCTCTTAAAGCGGATCTGTTCCACCTTATACTCCTGAATCTCTTTCTCATCGCCCACATCCACTATGACCTTCACCAGCTGACGCAGCACATTGACGCTGTGCACTTCGCCCTTGAGACCATCCTCCGTGGTCACAAAATCACCTACGTTGGGCAATTTTCTGTTCAGTTCCTCATAAGTCTCCTCTTCATTCTTTAAGCAGCACATCAGTCTGCCACAGACACCGGATATCTTGGTCGGATTTAAGGATAAATTCTGCTCTTTCGCCATCTTGATGGACACCGGTGCAAACTCTGATAAATGCGTGTGGCAGCAAAGCGGCCTGCCGCAGATACCGATGCCGCCCAGAATCTTGGTCTCATCCCGCACGCCAATCTGACGAAGTTCGATCCGCGTCTTAAAGACTGACGCCAGATCTTTGACCAGTTCTCTGAAATCAATCCGGCCGTCCGCCGTAAAATAGAACAACACTTTGTTGTTATCAAAAGTATATTCCGCATCGATCAGTTTCATCTGCAAATTGTGTTTTCTGATCTTTTCCAGACAGATCTGATAAGCTTCCTTCTCCTTCTTTTTGTTTGCTGCCTCCTGCTCATCATCTTTCTGTGTTGCCACACGAAGCACTGCCTTCAGAGGCTGTACAACTTTATCATCCTCCACTTCCCTGGGTTCACCGACCACTGTACCATATTCAATACCCCTAGCCGTCTCCACGATCACATGATCGTTTCTTTTCACTTCCAATTTTCCCGGATCAAAATAATATATCTTACCAGCGGTTCGAAACCGCACTCCTATTACCTTTATCATAATCTATCAACCTCCACATTTTCCGGACAGACTCTGCCCGCATACCGGGCCGTCCGCCTAATTCTCCTTGATCGTAAGGAGCATAAGTTCCATAGTCAGATCAAAATTGACATTGGCCTCCAGCCTTCTTCTGGCCTGCTGAAGCGCTTTTACAATCGTCTCAATCCCCTCGTAGGTACTCCTGTCCGCCACTTTCCTGATCTGTTGTATTTCATTCTTAAACACCAGACTGTTCACATCCTTGGTCGCCTTATATAAAAGCGCATCCCGGTACCAAACGGTCAAAATATCCAGATAATCGTTGACATCCAGCTTGTACTCCATGATCTTCTTGATCGCCTTGACAATCTCGTTGATCTCCATATCATTGATATATTTCACCAGTGTTATGGCTTCCTCTTTGACCTTCTCAAACTCCTCACTGCTGGCCAGAAGTTTTGCCTTACCGATATTGCCCCTGGCGAAAGCCACACAGATATTTGCCTTATAGTCCGGCACGCCCAGTTCTTCCATCAGATACTTTTTTACAAGCGCATCCGATACCGGTTTCATGTTGAGCACCACGCACCGGCTGATGATCGTGGGCAGAAGCGCCTCCACATTGTCCGTCAGGATCAGAATGACCGCATACTCCGGCGGCTCTTCCAGGGTCTTCAAAAGTGCATTCTGCGCCTGCGGCGTCATCTTCTCGCCCTCATTCATGATATAAATCTTGCGCGGGCTGCTATAAGGCTTAATGCCGATATCATTGTTAATCTGTCCCCGAATGTCTTCCACACCAATACTGTTAGGCTTCTCATGGCTGATATAGATGATATCAGGCTGGTTGTGACTGAGCGCCTGTTTACAGGAATGACATTCATTACATGGCTCCGCACCGCCTTGCTCGCACTGCAAAGTCATCGCAAAAATCCGGGCAATAAACTCTTTGCCGGCATTGCGTTCCCCATTGATGATGTAAGCATGCGACACCTTATTGGATGCGATCGCGTTCTGTATATGCTCTTTTAACTGTTCCTGTCCGATAATATCTGTAAATTTTGCCATCTATAACCTCACCGCTTCCCCTTAAGTAAAGATATCCAACAACAGCCCCCGTATTTCTCCGATCTTGTCAAGAATCGCCAGATGATCCTGCTCATCTTTCACAAGTTCCTGTGCCAGCTGATCCAGATTCTGATCGATCAACCGGATGATCCCATAGACTCTGTGCCGTCCCCGTCTGTCCAGGAAATTTTCTCTGGAAAAAGCATGGGAACGATTGACTACCTCATTCAAAAAATCCTTGATCAGCGCCCGATAGCGCTTCATATCCTTGATATCCCGGTGCTTGGCAAGTTTATCACCCTGTCTGGTAATCTCCTCCATCATCCCGGCCAGCGCCTGCTGTAAGTCCTGCTCCTCAATTCTGCTGACGAGAGTGAACTTGAATGTGCCGTCCGTCTCCTGCACCTGCTGCGTCTGTTCCACCTGCGGCGCCTGCTGTACCTGATTTACCTTAATATCCACTCCTGTCACCTCTTTTCCGTCATGACTTCAGATTCTCTTGCAGATACGCTACAATCTCATTCAGACAATGATCCAGCTGATCATTGTTAAAAGTCCTGCTGATATCCGCCTGCGCCATCTTCTCTGCGGAAAAATCCTCTGCATCCGCCAGAAAACGTCTGCACATCTCCTCATACTTCGGATGATCCTGCGCCGTTTCCCGGTCTAAGGCCCTTTGCAGCCGCACGCCATCATCCAATTCGATCATGACCGGTATCACCCTGTCTGCCCCATAAAATTTCCGAAGCTGTTCATAAGCCTCCAGTGTACCGATCAGCACATAGGAGCAGCTATCTAAATCAATGGTATCGTCCGCCACCGTAAAATACCGCCAGACACCATAGCAGGTATTGTACGCCCTTGATTCTATAATGCTTCCCTGTCCAAGAAGCGCCTGATATCCATCCTCATCCGTAAAATGATACTCCACGCCGTCCCTTTCGCCAGCCCGGATTGGCCTGGTCGTATACGGCACTATCGTCTCCAAATGCACTTTTTCCTGCATCAATATTTTTTTATATATGGTATCCTTACCCGATGAACTCTTGCCCATCAGACATACTATTTTTCCCATAAACGCCATTACCTTTTATCGTAATCCTTATATTAATAATGCCACACTTTCATGGGAATTTCAACCGCTACCGACAACCCTCTTCCCTGACCACATGAATCTTTCCCGACTTGGATATCCCCTGTACGGTAAGGCCAAGTTCCAGGCTCACGTTAAGCTTCCTTATCATCGCCCTGTCAATGACTTCCCCCGGCACAATCAGCGGAATCCCCGGCGGATACAGATTCATAAAACCGGCTGCTGTCCTGCCGGCCGCATCCTCCAGTGCTATTTCCTCCTGCGCGCTGTGAAATGCCTGTGACGGTGTCATTCTGGCCTTCGTATGTGCCCTGACACCTGTCGATGACGATTGCGGATATAGGGTATCTTCTTCTGACGGACTTTCCTTCTCTATCCTATCATCTATCGCGCAGATTGCGTCAGCCAATCTCTGCCAGCCTTCTTCCGTATCCATCACCGTCATCATCGCCAGCACAAAAGTATCCGCCGCCATCTCCATTTGCAGATGATATTCCTGCCTCAGAATATCATATAACTGTGGGCCGCGCACAGCCGTATCCTTAACAGAGATCACAATCTTTCCGATATCCCATGCTGTCAGATGGTAATCCTTTTCTGACACATCCGTCATTTTTCCGATATGAAGATGCCGGCATTTTGCCGTTTTTTGATAAAATTTATCATATTGTGCCTCAAAAAAGGCAAATCTCTCCTCGCCATGTTCCTCCAGAAAGCGTATGCAGGAATCCATGCTGGCCATCAATACATAAGATGGACTGCTGCTCTGCAACATGGTCAGATACCTGCGCAGCCTGTCTCGGTTTACCAGACTGCCATTTACATGTAAAAGCGCTGTCTGCGTCATCGCCGGCAATGTCTTGTGCAGACTGTGTATCACCAGATCCGCCCCCGCCGCCACGGCGCCCTGCCGCTCTCTGCCCAAGGGAGCCGAATCTGCTTCGGATGCCACATCATTCTGCCGCTCTCTACCCCAAAGACCCAGATGCGCTCCATGCGCCTCGTCCACAATCAGCGCTTTGCCCCGTTCATGCGCCACACGGGCCGCCGCCTGAATATCAGAAATAATACCCTCATAGGTAGGCGATGTGATCACCACTGCCTTGCAGGCCGGATATTTGTCCAACAGTTTTCCTATCTTTTCCGCATCCACCCCATCATGAATGCCATACTCCTGTATGATTTCCGGATAATAATAATGCGGCCTCAATCCCTGCAAGATCACCGCATGGTACACTGCCTTATGACAATTACGGGCTATCAGGATCTCATCTCCCGGCTGCGTCACAGACATAATAGCCGCCAGCACCCCGCAGGTACTGCCGTTCACCAGAAAGTAAGTCTCCTGTGCCCCGTACAGCCGGTTTGCCCTCTCCTGGGCTTCCCTGATCAACCCTTCCGCATGGTGCAGGTTGTCAAACCCGTCTATTTCCGTAATGTCAATCTGATAGAAATCCGCCATCTCCCCGCTGTCGGGATTCCGCTTATGCCCCGGCATGTGGCAGGGATAATCCTCACCGGCACAATATGCTGATAGCGCCTGATAAATACTTGCTGTCTGTGGCTTTTTCTTTATATTCTTACCTGTATTCTTGTCTTTCTCAGCAAGGTGGTCTGTTATTTCCTCCAAATATTATCTCCTTTTCGTTCTTTTCGTGACAAGATCTGAACCTTCTGCAATACAAGCTGCCAAATCTGTTACTTCTCCCCTGTCTTCTATTTCCACAACTGCCGATTTACTATGAGGCCTGTGCGCCATGTCCCTTATGCAGGCCCACCGTCTCCATCAGGGAACAATATTTGTCCGCGGCCGTCACTACCCATGCTTCCCGGCAGACCGGCGGCACCACCGACAGCGGCCACATATGTTTTCTAATAATCTCCCGTTGAATATCATTGAGCTGATACTCTTTCTCTGCATTATGCAGCGCTGTCATTGGGTGATGAAACCCATGCAGCCTTTTTCTCTGGGACAAGTATTCCTTATCATGCCAGTCATAAAGGAAATAATCATGTAACAGCGCACCCCTGATCAGATCATGCTTATTGCAGTGCAGATTTAATTTCCTGTTCAAAAGCAGGCTGTAACGCGCCACATCCATACAATGATTGTGCACCGTCATCGTACCATGCTGTATATGCCCTCTGGTGCTCTTGAAATTCTTAGAATTAAGGATGTCTTCACCATGTTCCTTCAGAAGCCTCCGAAGCCGTTTATGACGTTCATAAAGTCTATGGAATCTCTGTCTGCGCCTTTCCCGGTATTTCCCTATAAAATCCATCTGCTCTTCCACTCCTTATATGTCAAATATGACTACTTTTTATATTTCTAACCTAATCCTACTCTTCTTCCACCAATTCATGCAGCACCTGCGCCCGATGCGCCCAGGTATGCCCTGCCCTGGCCGTCTCATATCCCCCGTCCGCAATCTTTTGCATCAGCCCGGGATCAGCCAGCAGGCCCGCCGCGATCTCCGGCAGCCGCTCCATGTTTTTGAGCGTATAAAGACCACAATTTACACGATCTTGCAAAATACTGTCTAAATATATGCTGCTGTCTGTCAGACAGACCGCCCCATTCAACATACTGTTAAAAATCCTGTCATGGGCGCCATCTTTAAACCAGGGCATCACATTGAGTGATAATTTCGTCTGGCACAGTTTCTTAAGACACCCCACAGAATCCAGACTATTCATGATCATCAGATTCTGTGCCTGCCTGCACTCCAGAAGCTGCCAGCCATCCCCAAACATATGCACCTTGATTCCTGCGTCCACCAGTTCCTGCACCGCACGTCCCCGGAATGTATAGCGCACATACAGATCTATAAAGGTGAGCGCCGCCATCGCCTTTTTAAACTCCTCCTCCGGCACTTCCCCCAACTCTTCCGTAAGATGCGCCTGCGCCACCTCTTCCACTGTCTTCCAGGGATTGGCTAACAGGTCATCGATCATGCCATAATAAAACGCCGTATACTCGTCATCAATCCTTGTGATGTATTTTTCAAAAGTAGCCGGCACACAGTAATTACCCACCATCGTCACATCATATTTACGGAACTCCACAGGCACATTCGACCTGTCCGGATACAGCTTCGTACCGGCTAACGGCAGAAAAGGCCCGTTTACAATCTCCGGGAAAAAGCGTTTCATATAGGCCTCATGATTCCTGTCAATGCTGATATGATGATAATTATGCGGAACCTTTTCCAAAAAATGATGATAGTACATGGGATGATCCACCACAATATTATAACTGGGTATGGAAAGCGCATCCCACATCATGGTTCCATTTTCATCCAGAAAATACTCCTCTCCGCTCATCCCATGAAAATTGAAATTGATCAGCGCTGTGTTTCCTCTTTCGAAAAAATGAAAAAACTTCTCCGTACTGTTCCAGGGTTTACTCAGATCATAGATAAAAGTCTCATGCCCCATCGCCTCCATGGCCTCCGCGATCTGCAATGAGAAATATCCCTGCGTCTCTATGTCTCCCACAAAAAATAACAGTTTTTTCATAGATACCTCCATGTCACGACAGGCAGCGGCACACCCAAAGCCCCTTCTGTTTCCGGATCATTCTTATGCCATCTGCTTTCGTTCCGCATCTGACTGCTCCCTGTAGATAAAAACTGTCAGAAGAAAGCTCGCCGCAAAAGCCACCACGCCTACCACGATCGCCTTAAACAGATTTGCCGGTTCCCTGTCGCTGTAAAACATTAAGATAGACGGAATACTCGGAAATGTATAAATATAACAATGCACCGTGATAATGCCCTGCACAATGCCTGCGATCAGACAGCCCAGAACATTCGCCACCACCGGCGTCTTTTCCCTGAAACAAATACCAAAAACCGAGGGCTCCGAAATACCCGGAATCAACACTGTGAGCATGGCGCTCATGGCCAGAGATCTGCGCCCCTTATCTTTGGATTTCACAAACACTCCCAGATCACAGCCTGCCAGGGACATATTAGAGATGAGCAGAGCTACCATAATGCCATAGTCCACCCCTGTCAATCCAATCTGTGTGATCGCCAGCGACATAAAAATCCAGTGCATTCCCGTAGAGACTAAGAACAATGAGATCGCCGCCAACAGTCCCCACGCCGCCATCGGCACCCGCTCCTGCATCACATTAAGCCCCTGGGCAAGCCCATTGCTGACCAGACTTACTACCGGTTCTATCACCAGAATCCCCAGCAGAGAAGTAATGAAAATCGCACAAACAGCCAAAAAATACGGCTGTAGACTCTCTTTGATAATCCTCTTCAGAAAGCGCACCACATGAGACATGCAATAGATCAGCAGAATGATCGGAATAACGCTGTAAGCGTAAGTGGCTGAAACCACCGGAATCCCAATAAAAGTGACTTTCTCCCCGCTTTCCATAAGCGCTGCAAAATCTGGCAGAAGCATCACACATACACTGATGATCGCCACCAAAGGATCCGTATCAAAATGTTTGGCCGCTGCATATGCCACCATCACCGGCAAAAAATAAAACGGAGTCGTTGCGATTGCCGATAAGATTACTTCCGTTGTTCCTGTCAGGATATGCAGCATCCCCAAAAGCAGCACCACCATCTTAAGGATACCGCCTGCAAGAAGGATTGGTATAACTGGCACCATACATTCGCTGATATGATCAAATACTGCTGAAAGAGATTTTTTAACTTTAATCACAAAACTATCCTTCGCTTCCTTTTCCTATTTCATGAATCCGCTATTTTTTATATCGGCTTAATTTTCATTTTGCTAAAAAAATTATATGACAACATATCCGCAAATGCAATCGTTCCCTTATTCAATCTCTCCAAACAATTCATTTACTTCCTCTTCTGTCATATATGTAACCCCCGTAATTTTATTATCCGCATCACGGCTGATCTTGATATTGACGGTTCCTGCCGGATTCATACTCAAAGTCCAAAAAGATTGATTGACGCGGATATCCAAGAAAATATTGACGAGCTGCCCCTGATAATAATAATTCTTGCCATCCACTGTAACCCCTACAGCCTGATATTCCTTCTTTTGTTCTTCTGCCCACTCTTTGTCCCGCTTTTCTTCCAGTTCATCAAGTTCATCATCCCGTTCCAATGCCTTGCACAGGAAGGATTGAAACACCCAATTGTTATCCTCTAATGCCTTGTCCAGCCATTCTTCCAGCATATCCTCACTCATGTACATGGCCAAAGTAGAAAAATAAGTGATGCTTCCATCTGCATAGGTTCTTTCTGCATACTGCCGAAACAAATCACTATCCTCATCCAACAGACCAACCGCAGCACCCCAAAATTCGATACGATTGTCGGTATAAATCTTATCCAGCCATCTGTCCTGCGTCTCCTCGTCCATCCCAGCAAAAGTAAGCCGAAACAATGGCAGACTGCCTGTCTCCTGATTCGCCGTGGCATTCACAGGATACACACCCACAAAAGCTGCCGCAAACACGATGCACAACGTCAACACACCTGTCACAAGCCGTGTCCTCATTGACTTTTTCCTATAACGCATAATCACTACCAACCTTTCTCTCAATAACTGCTTATTTCCGCTCAAAGTAACAACTCCAAAATCTTTCCTGTATCTTTCAACCGCCGCCATGGCATTGAGCAAAGTGTTGCCATAATCCTGTGCACTGCCACACTCTATCCTGGCAAGAACAGCTTCATCACAGGAAAATTCACAGGCCTTGTTTATTTCCCGGCTCATAAAATGTACCAGAGGATTAAACCAATGCAGGCAGACCGTAACCTGCACTAACCATTTGTAAAACATATCCCGCCTCTTATAATGCATCAACTCATGCAATACAATATATTGAAAATCCTTTTCGGGAATATTTTCGTCCGGCAATACGATACACGGATGAAAAAAGCCAATCAACAACGGTGAAGATATTAAAGGATTAACGCATAACTCTATCGGCTTCTTTATACCTGACTGCTCTGCAATAACAGAAAGCCGGTTTAAAATCTCAATGTCAGAAATCGGTGTCATCCCAACATAGATATACCGTATAAACCCCTGATAAATCGTAATTTTTCGTATCAGCAAAACCAGAGCAACCATCAGCCAGATCAGCCAGATATGATTCACCAGCAATGATACAACTTCTTGAAGCGGATGCACTGTTATCACATCTTCCGGCAAACTATTTACCCTTTCATGATCCTCCATAACAGGAGCAAAACCACCGTCCGAAATATTTGATCGTAATGGTTCCTGCAACAGTGAAGCCTCCTGGGATACTGCCCGATCAACCACCTGATAAACCTTTCCCAACATATTCACTTCCGGCCCAAAAGGAAGCCACAACCGCAAAATCACAATCATCCAAATATAATACTGCCACTGTCGACTGATCTTATCTTTTAATAATCCTTTTCCCAAAAGCAAAAGCAGAATAAGCAAACCTCCGGAAACAGACATAGACAGAAAAGTTTTCAAAACTACATTCATTGTTTCTCCTTCCCTTTCTCCAGCAGCCCTCTTAATTCCTCATATTCTTCGTCTGCCAGCAGATCACCCGAAATCAGATTGGAAACCAACCCTTTAACACTTCCCTCATAAAGCTTATCCAGAAAATATTTTGTCTGCGCTGTCTGATATTCTGTTTCTGAGACAAGCGCAGAATATTCGTTACGGCGGCCGATTTTTCGAGCACTCAGAAAGCCTTTATTCATTAACCGCGACAGCAAAACAATCAGGGTATTCTTTTGACACGGTTTGCCCCTGACCACCAATTCGTCCATAATATAAGTAAATAAAGTCACTTTTTCCGGATTTCCCCATACAATTTTCATAATTTCAAGTTCGGCATCAGATATTTTTTGTATCATGTCTTATCCTCCTAAAGTATAACACAGTGTTATTTAATAATAAAATAACACTGTGTTATACTTTTTGTCAAGCTATTTTATTGACTACACCCTTGACTACATTTTGCCCTCTGACTATATTCTGACTACATAAAGAACTATCAGGTCAGGCAAATATAATACCCCTGAAATCCCATAAAAAAAGGAAATCCACTTATTTATTGGATTTCCACTTCTTCCTTTAGTGAAGCACGGGGGATGTCAACGGGGTTCGAATCCCCCATTTACTTTTTCTTCTTCCGTCTAGTGAAGCACGGGGGATTCGAACCCCCGACAACCTGATTAAAAGTCAGGTGCTCTACCGACTGAGCTAGTGCTCCGTAATTTTGGGTAGACAAAATGCCCAGAACCGGAATCGAACCAGTGACACGAGGATTTTCAGTCCTCTGCTCTACCAACTGAGCTATCTGGGCATTGAGTAGCGGGGATAGGATTTGAACCTATGACCTTCGGGTTATGAGCCCGACGAGCTTCCAGACTGCTCCACCCCGCGTTATTTAATTATACTGCTAAATGGATGGAGGTGGATTCGAACCACCGAAGCAATTTGCAGCAGATTTACAGTC
>CAMNXA010000015.1 GCA_946566685.1 uncultured Lachnospiraceae bacterium | reverse complement strand
ACGCTACTTTTTTAATTGCTGTTTTCAAAGTGGAAATAAACTTTTCACTTCAGCTTTCTTTTATATACTTTCTATCTCATCAGGATATTTAACACCCCACTCTTCCCGCAACCCATCCATAATACGCATCATCTTAATAGTATCCTCATGAGGCATTGACGGACATTCAAGCTTCTTATTCTTAATACAGTCTATAGTCTCTAATATCTCATACTCATATCCACTAATCTGTTCCGGCACCGCAAGATCACGTATTAATTCTCTGTCTTCATTATACACCTTTATTCCATTTGGATTATTGACATTATCCACCACCATATATCCTTTGGAACCATAGAAGATTCCCTGTCTGTCCGACAACCCATAAATCCCGGAAGTCAGAACAGCCACCCTTCCATCTTCATAAAATAATGTCATTACATTTTCTCCGTCCATACCCGTATCCGTCAACTGAGCGGCAGACTTAATCTCTGAAATACGATCTCCAAAATTCATACATGCAAAATTAAGCGGATATATCCCCACATCAAGCAAGGCTCCACCAGCAAGTTCCGGCCTGATGATTCTTTCCACTTCACAAATATAATAATCCAGATTTGCAGTCAGTTTTCTGACATCACCAATAACCTTCTCATCTAAAAGATCTTGAATCATTTTTCTTGAAGGCATATATCTTGTCCAGATAGCTTCCGTCACCAGGAGATTTTTTTCTTTGGCAAGTCTGAAAATCTCCTCGGCCTGCTTGGCATTTACGGTAAATGCCTTCTCACATAATACATGCTTCCCTGCTTCCAGACACATTTTCATATTCTTATAATGATGGGAATGCGGCGTAGCGATATAAACCAACTCCACCTCCGGGTCTTCCAGCATTTCTTCATAGGAACCAAAAGCTTTTTGAAAACCATGTTTTTCAATAAACTTCTGCGCTTTAGAAAGATTCCTGGAAGCTACTCCATAACATTCTACTTCCGGCATCTTATTCATCGTCTCCGCTAATACAGCCGCAATTCCACCAGCGCCCATAATACCAATCTTCATAATTTTTTCCCATCCTTTCTAGTTTTTGAATTAAATTTTTCTGACATAAAAGTTTTGTAAAATAGAATTTTAATGCTTGTGAATATAAAATTTTGAAATATTATTAAATATTAATTTTACCAGCCGCAAGTTGATATTCACCTTCTATAATTGATACTTTATAGATAGGGATGGCAGATTGCGCAAAATGTTCTCTCGTATGAAGCTTCGTCATATGGATTTTCTAAAATATTCCGGAAAAGTTGTGTCAACGGACGAAACCGCCCTCTATTCGCAATCCGGGCTCATAACGGGCTTTTCGGGACATCCATGTCCCGAAATTTCTGACAATGGAACGGAATATTAAGAAAATCACATATTCCTACGCAAGATGACTACGAAAACATTTTGCGCAATCTGCCAGGTGTACTTTATGGTAGTATGATTTAGAAGTTCTTTGTTCAACAGTCTTTACTGTTGAACAATTAGAACTTTAATCATCAGTACTCTTACCAGCAGAGAATGCCGCTTTTCGGCATTCTCTCATGTGAGAAAGAGTTGCATAGCAACTCGTAGAACTTCTTAGCGAAATGCCCATTGGCATGAATTTTAATCATCTATACTCCCGCCAGCAGAGAATGCCTGTCCTTTAGACATTCTCTCATACATGATTTAGAAGTTCTTTGCGAAACAGCCTTTGCTATTGGACAATTAGAACTTTGATTATCTGTACTCTTACCAGCAGAGAATGCCGCTTTTCGGCATTCTCTCATGTGAGAAAGAGTTGCATAGCAACTCGTAGAACTTCTTAGCGAAATGCCCATTGGCATGAGCTTTAGAAGTTCTTCTCACATGTTTCACGGCGCCCCAAAACACCATCTACCGAATGTTTCACGGAAAATATCACAATATCTTGGGTTAAATTGTTTCACGTGAAACATTATCTTGTGTCCATATTGCACTTAACCACTAAATGTTTCACGTGAAACATGTCCTAATAGAGTTTTATAATATTATTTTTAATTGCAAAGACTGCTGCCTGGGTTCTATCAGACACATCAATCTTCTTAAAAATATTGGAAATATGATTTTTAACTGTCCTCTCACTTATATTGAGATTTGTAGCAATTTCCTTATTAAACATACCGTTCGCTACCTGAATCAAAACTTCCAGTTCTCTATTAGTCAGTAGATTAATCTTATCCTTTTCAATATCCCTGTTTACCAACTGATTATTTAAGGCTGGAATTAAACTTGGCTGAATATAATTTTCTCCTTCAAGAACTGCCTGAATAGCTTTCTTTAATTCTGATGATTCTGAATCTTTTAAGATATAACCATCCACTCCAATTTCAACAGCTTCCATTAAATATTCCAATTCATTATGGACAGTCAATATCAAAACCTTAACCGGAGAATCTTGTGCTTTCATTTCCTTTAATACTTCAATACCATTTTTTTCAGGCATATTAATATCCAACAGTAATACTTCAGGTTTAAAGTCATTTAATTTTTCCAGACACTCTACACCATTTGATGCTTCACCGACTATTTCAATGCTTCCATCAAATTCTAATAACTGCTTCAACCCCTCTCTTATAAGACTATGATCATCTGCTATCATAACTTTTGTTTTTTTCACTGCTCATCCTCCACTTTCTTTGGAATTTCTATGGAAATGGAAGTCCCATTTTCAGTATCGATTTTTATTAATCCATTTAAAAGGAATACTCTTTCCTCTACGACAGACAGACCAAAGTGCCTGTCCTTTTTCATTGCTTCTTTTAAGCTAAATCCTGTACCATTATCTTCAATCAGAATTTTATAAATCTTATTCTCATCTTTAAGAATCACCTTTATTTGATTTCCATTAGAATGATTAATAGAATTCTGTACGCACTCCTGTATAATCCGATAAATATTAATCAGTGCTATCTCTGTCTCCGAATCCACATTATTCATATCAAAGTCATCGATATCTGTCTCAAAGTTAAATTTACCATCCTGATTCAAAACAGAAAACAATTTTAACAGAGCATCTTTCAGACCAAGATCATCAAATGTCATCGGCCGCAGATCATAAATTCTATTTCTGATATCATCTATTACCTTACGAAGTCCCTGCTCCAATGTAGCCAGTTCCAACTTTGCCTTTACAGGATCCTGATCAATATAAAGAGAACTCAATTCCACCTTGTGCACTAAATGCGTTAAATTCTGTAGAGAACTATCATGTAAATCCCTGGCTATTCTCTGTCTCTCTTTTTCCTGAACATCAAGCACAGAAAGTTGTCTCTTATGTAACAATGCTGCCTGATTTTCAATAACTCTATGCAGATGATCCAGTCTGACTTCACCAGTCTGCAAATTTTTTTCTATCTCATCACATTCTATAACCAGTTTTTCTCTTTCCTGTTTGTTCTGTTCTATCACATCGTGATATACATCCTCAACCTTTCTTGGAAGGAAAACTTGTAAATCACTCTGTTCTTTACTAAGAAGATTATTGAGATAAGTATCTATCTCCGCCACCTGCGTTTTCTTTTTTTCGAGAGAAGTTGACTGTTGTTCCTGTTCCTTTTTAATATCACGATATAAATCTTCTATTACACCAAAATTTTCAATATCCATAATTCCCTATACCTATATACCTTAGATTTTTACCAATTTTATAATATACTAAAATTTCATTTTAGAAAAGATTTTTTATTATTGTTTGTAAGAAATTAAGAATTAAAGTATAATAGAATCAACATCAACTTATTGCAGATAAAGCGAAAGGAACACGGTTATTAAAATGAATAAAAAACTAACGACCATAGCTTTACTATCAGGATCTTCCATCGCAGCAATTCATATCATTAACCGAGTACACACATCTCTCTGTACCGTTAAAAATCTACTCAATAATTCAGAAAATTATTATTATGACTGGCGCTTTGGTAAAATCAGATATCAAAAAAAAGGAAGTGGGAATCCGCTCCTTTTCATCCACGACTTAACTATAGGAAGTTCTAATTATGAATTTCACAGGCTCATCAATAATCTAACAGAGAAACATGAGGTTTACTCCATAGATTTACTTGGATATGGGTTGTCGGATAAACCTTCCATAACATATACCAATAATCTATATGAACAATTAGTCAGTGATTTTATTAAAAATGTGATTTGCAAAAAAACTTCTGTTGTTACAACGGGAGAATCTGTACCTTTTGTAATCATGGCATGTCATAATAACCCGGAAATTTTCAGCAAAATTATCTGCATTAATCCGCAGAGCCTTTATCTGCAAAATCAGATACCTTCCAAGCAGACAGGCCTTTTAAAGTTTTTTATTGAAACACCAATCATTGGAACTTTTACATATCATATTCTTTCTACCAAAGCAAATATTGAAAAAGCTTTTCGAGAAGAATATTTTTATCATCCGGAAGAAATCAGAGATAAATATATTTATAACTATTTAGAAGCCGCTCACCTTGGCGGATATAATTCTAAGTATGCATTTGCAAGTTATGCCAGCAAATATATGAATATGAACATCCTTCATGAACTCAAGAAAATCGATAACAGTATTCTGATGATTGGGGGAGCAGAAAAGGAAGACATCAGAACTACGATTGAAAATTACAAATATTATAATGCTGCCATTGAGGATGTTTATATTCCGGAAACTAAACATCTTCCTCAACTGGAAGCTCCCGATGCAATATTAGATCAAATCAATATGTTTTTATAAATCATGGATAAGGAACCATTGTGAGATTTATGAATATACTCACAATGGTTTTTTACTTGCTGTTCCAGCTTTACGCGGATACTGCTTTGGTGTCTTGCTGCATTTTCTTATCATGATAAGATTTCTGCAAATGTCAGAAGAGGGAAGTGTAAACTCAATCTGCCTTTCTATTTTTCCCCCTAATATTTTGACTGAATTGTCAGCTGCCATAATTTCATCAGAAACTTTCTCTGATTTGTAAGAAACAAAATATCCTCCAACTTTCACATAAGGCAGACAATACTCCGAAAGCGTAGATAAATTAGCAACCGCCCTGGAAACACAAAGATCAAACTTCTCCCTTAACATATTTGGTTTTGCGAAGTCTTCCGCTCTTCCATGTATAGCTTCAATATTTTTAAGTCCCAATCCATCTATTACATCCTGGAGAAAATTAACCCGTTTATTTAAAGAATCCAATAACGTTACCTGCAAATTTGGAAAAACAATCTTGAGGGGTATTCCCGGAAAACCCGCACCGGTTCCAATATCTAAAAGAGAAATATCACCTTTTAAGTCACCGACTTTTACCAAAGATAAACTATCAATAAAATGTTTCTTTAACACTTCCTCAAAATCAGTAATAGCAGTCAGATTCATAACTTTATTTCTTTCAACCAGCATCTCATAATAAGTGAGAAATTGTTCTGTCTGAGAGGATGACAATTCAATATGAAAATCTTCTAAATCTTTATGAAATTGCTGCAAGTCATATTTATTCAAATACCTTCACCTTTTCTTTCCATGAACCTCAAATTACTGAGCAGACTTTTTATGATAATGTTCCAAATAAACTAACAGCACAGAAATATCTGCCGGTGATACACCAGAAATTCTGGAAGCCTGTCCCACAGAAACAGGTCTGTAAGCAATCAGTTTCTGTCTGGCTTCCAGACGAAGACTGCCAATATCATTATAATCAATATCAACAGGAATCTTTTTCTTTTCCATCTTTTTATAATGTTCTACCTGCTTTAACTGTCTCTCGATATACCCCTCATATTTGATTTCAATCTCTACCTGCTCTATCACATCCTCAGGAAGCTGTTTCCTCATCGGATCAAGACCGGATAGTATTTTATAAGAAAGTTCCGGACGGCACATAAGCTCCGCCAGATTCGCAGCCGTCTTTAAGGAAGCACTCCCACAGGAAATCAGATAATCCTGATTTTCTTTTGAAGCACCGATCACTGTACTTTTAAGACGTTCAATCTCCTGTTCAATCTGCTCTTTCTTATGAAGACAGGCTTTATAAAGTTCCTCAGATACCAGGCCAACTTCATAGCCAATCTGACGAAGTCTAAGATCTGCATTATCCTGACGCAATAACAGGCGATACTCTGCTCTGGAGGTCATCATCCGATAAGGTTCCCTGTTTTCTTTGGTCACTAAATCATCAATCAACACCCCTATATATGCCTGGGAACGATCCAATATGATCGGGTCTTTTCCCTGAATGGACATAACAGCATTAATCCCGGCTATCAGACCCTGGGCTGCCGCCTCTTCATAACCACTGCTGCCATTAAACTGTCCACCACTGAATAATCCTTTGATATTCTTAAACTCCAAAGAAGGATACAATTGTCTGGAATCAATACAATCATATTCAATTGCATAAGCATTCCTGACAATCTTGCAATTTTCCAATCCTGGTACAGTGCGATACATGGCAAGCTGTACATCTTCCGGCAAAGAAGAGGACATCCCTCCTACATACATTTCATTGGTATGAAGACCTTCCGGTTCAATAAAAACCTGATGTCTTTCTTTATCTGCAAATTTTACTACTTTATCTTCAATCGAAGGACAGTACCTTGGTCCTGTTCCCTCTATGATTCCTGCATAAATAGGAGATCTGTCCAGATTATTTCTGATAATATCATGGGTTTTTTCATTGGTATAAGTCAGCCAGCAGGAAACCTGATCAATCTGCACATCTTCCGGATTCGTAGAAAAGGAAAAAGGAATGATCCTTTCATCACCCAACTGTTCTTCCATTTTGGAAAAATCAAGAGAACGGCCATCCATCCTCGCAGGGGTACCGGTTTTAAAACGATGCATTTCAATACCTAATTTCTTAAGGGAATCTGTCAGATAATTTGCCGGCTGCAAACCATTCGGTCCTGTGTAGGTAATTGCCTCACCACATAAACATCTTGCTTTCAAATAGGTACCTGTACAAAGAATCACAGCCTGACATTCATAAACAGTGCCTGTAAAAGTCTTAACCCCTATTATTCTTTTTTTGATGATACCTTCCTCTTCATAATCTTTGACAAGAACTTCACATACTTCCGCTTGTTTTAAAGTAAGATGTTCCTGATTCTCCAGAACTTGTCTCATAGACCTGGAATAATCCGCTTTATCTGCCTGTGCCCGCAAAGAATGAACAGCAGGCCCTTTGGACTTATTTAGCATCTTGGACTGAATAAATGTTTTATCAATATTCTTACCCATCTCTCCGCCAAGCGCATCAATCTCACGAACAAGATGTCCTTTAGAAGTTCCACCAATATTAGGATTACAGGGCATCAGAGCAACACTGTCTATACTTACCGTAAAGATAACCGTTTCCAGACCAAGACGGGCACAGGCCAGCGCTGCCTCACATCCTGCATGTCCGGCGCCAATCACACAAACATCAACTTTCTCTTTTACATACGACATGGAAACATCATCCTCTTCTAATTCTATTTTCCCATACAAAATTTAGAAAATATCTCATTTACCAGATCATCGCCTACTTCTTCACCAATAATCATGCCAAGAGAAACATAGGCACTCATCAAATCTATCGAATAAAAATCTTCCGGCATATTCATCTCTAAACTTTTTCTGACTTCAAACATACTTTTTTTCGCATCAAGAATAGCTTCCTTATGCCGAACATTTGTAATATATACTTCATCATTATACTTGAGCTGTCCATGAAAAAACATATCTTTGATCAATAAAATCAATCGTTCTATGCCATATTCTTCTTTAGTAGAAGTTTTTATAAGGTAAATTGGATTATCAATACCTTCTATCTTGTGGTAAGATAATATTTCATCTTTTTCCAAACCTTCTTTTGCAGATTGACAATTATCTATCTTCTTTAATGATAAGTTTTCGGAAACAATATCATTCATAATATCCACTACAGACTGTTCATTCAGTACTTCTTTCAAATCTGATTTATTTAAAAGGATAATCGTATTTTTTCCCGCAATCATCTTAATGATATCTCTATCACTCTCATCAAACGGCATGGATGCATCGATCACATAAAGAATCAGATCTGCTTCTTCTGAAATTTTTCTGGCCTTTTCCACTCCAATTCTTTCCACAACATCTTCCGTATTGCGAATACCTGCTGTATCTATCATATTTAAAGTGATATCACCAAGTGTTATTATCTCCTCCAAAATATCCCTGGTAGTACCTGCCACATCAGTAACGATAGCTCTTTCCTTTCCTGCCAGAATATTAAGAAGTGAAGATTTACCGACATTCGGCTTACCGACAATAACTGTATGAATTCCTTCCTTTAACATCATACCGTCATCCGCGGAATCCAATAGTTTATTTAAATTTAAAATAATATGTTCTGATTTATCCAGAAGTCTTTCCTGATAACCTTCCAGGCTGATATGTTCCGGATCATCCAATGCTGATTCTATAAAAGCTATCTCATAAAGGATTTCCTCTCTGAGTTTCTTTATCTTATCAAAAACAGAACCCTTTAATTGTTTCACGGAAGACTGTAAAGCAAATTCATTTTTGGCATGAATAATATCCATCACAGCTTCTGCTCTGGACAGATCAATCCTTCCATTTAAAAAGGCTCGTTTGGTAAATTCACCAGGTTCCGCAATTCTGGCGCCGGCTTTCATTACAATAGAAAGTATCTTTTTCATCATTAAGATACCGCCATGACAATTAATCTCCACCGTATCTTCCATTGTATAACTGCGGGGAGCTTTCATAACAGATACCATGACTTCATCTACAACAGTCTCGTCTTCTTCTACAATAAAGCCATAATGAATTGTATGAGATTTATACTTTTCTAATGTTTTTTCACGATGAACGTTTTGATATATTTTATTAACTATCTCTACTGCCTCATTGCCGCTCACTCTGATAATTCCGATCCCGGAATCAGACATGGCTGTAGCAATGGCAGCAATCGTATCGGTTTTCATAAATATTCCCCTGATTAAAAACCGACAAGTCAATGCCTGTCGGTTTTTATGTTTTACTTATTCTCTTCCGGAATTCCTGTCATAATTTCTTTCAAATCGTCTTTCACCTTTATCAGATTTCTTCAGAGTAACAACCACATGTCTGAAAGGCTCTTCTCCCTCACTATAGGTTGTCACATATTTATCATTCTGAAGTGCGGAATGAATGATTCTTCTCTCATAAGGATTCATAGGCTCCAAAGAAACAGGCCTCTTTGTTCTCTTTACTTTATAAGAGATATTCTTAGCAAGATTTTCCAGTGTCTCTTTTCTTCTCTGACGGTAGTTTTCTGTATCTACTTTTACTCTGATATAATTTTCAATACCTTTATTTACTACCAGAGATACCAGATACTGTAAAGAATCAAGAGTCTGTCCTCTCTTACCAATTAAGACTCCCATTTCATCACCGCTTAATTCAATGTTCATGGAATTTTCAATTTCATCGTATTCCACATTTATCACTACAGTAAGATCCATGGCTTCAAATACATCTTTTAAGAAATCTTTTGCAGTATCCTGTATGGAAGATTTTACTCTTGCCTTGATCACAGCAGGTTTAGAACCAATACCCAAAAATCCCGCCGATCCTTCTTCTATCACTTCATATTCCAACTTATCACTGGTAACAACTAATTTCTGACATGCTTCCGTAATTGCATCATCAACAGTCTTTGCAGATACTTCAATATAATCCATTTTTACCCCTCCTAAAACTATTTCTTATTATTCTTTTCGTTATACTGTCTCACCATATTTGCCTTAGCCATCATACTACCGGGTTTCGCATTTTTATTATAGTATTCCGTAGATTTTTTGACAAGTTCATCTTTTTCTTCCTGTGTCATGGAAGATTTTACAGAAGTCTTTGATGCCATACTATTCACATTCTTTGTATTCATATTTGCATAAGCAGACATCTGGCTGGCGCGCACACCGGCTTTTTCCATTTTTTTCTTGGCTTTTTCTTCATTCTTCTTGATCAGTTCATCAAGATCCATCTTATCAATATGCTTATTGATCACTACCTGCTGAATACTTCTTACTACCGCACCAGCTACCCAGTAAAGTCCCATACCTGCGGGAAGTGTATAACATAAGACAGCAGACATAATAGGCATTACCATATTCATGGTCTTCATGGACTGCATCATGGCATTTTGCTGATCGTTCGCATTACCGCTCTGTGTATCCTGCTGAGGCATCAATTTAACATTAATCCACTGTGTCACTGCGGCAAGTACCGGAATCGCAAATGCAGCAATCATCATCACATAAGATCCGGTAGTCCTCGCTTCATGGAAAGTAAAAGCAGGAGTATTCGACATGCTGAGTCCCAAGAAATTATTGTATTTATCAAGCAAAGATACTGTATTATCTATATCTGCTGATAAACTTGAAAAATTATCTTTCAGGCTAAGCCACTCAGCACTGGAAGCCTTATTCAGTACATCTACAAAAGTATTCTGGACATAAGAAGTCACACCGCCAATAAAATTCTCATTTTCGAACTGCTTGGCATATATCCTGGCATTGGAAAAATTCTGAATAAATTCTACGCTTCCCTCCTGCGCAATCAGCTTGTCAACCAAAGGGAAAAATGCTTCTTTTACTTTACTTACATAAGCAGGAACATTATAAATAACCCGATAAAGAGCAAGCAAAATAGGCATTTGGATCAAAAGCTGTACACAGCTTCCGGAAGGAGACACACCATACTTCGCATAGACAGCTTTTGTCTCCATATTCATGGCCATCATGGAGTCATTATCCTTTTTATTCTTATACTTTGCCTGAATTGCCTGTAATTCCGGATTCATTTTGGCAGAAAGCTTGGAAAACTTCTGCTGTTTAATGGTAAGAGGCATCAACAAAAGATAGATAACAATCGTAAATAAGATAATAGCAAGTCCAATATTAGGAATTCCAATCTTATCGATTACATAAAAGATGCCTTCCATAATATAACCCAAAAGTTTCGCTACAGGGCCGATAATCTTACCTGTATCCTGGGTCAACAAAATATTTGACAAATCACTTACCTCCTTTTATTTGAGTACACGAAGCGGATCACACAATCGAACTTTTTTCGATTTGTTAATCTACAAAGTAAATCTACTTTTATTATGGAACGGGATCATAACCACCTTTGGAAAAAGGATTACATCTTAATATTCTCCACAGGGCAAGAAGTCCTCCTTTAAAAGCGCCATATTTTTCAACAGCCTCCAAACCATATTCTGAACAGGTCGGAATATAAGGACATTTCGTGCTCTTCATGGGAGAGATATATTTTCTATAAAATTTAATTAGACAGATCATTCCTTTTTTCATAACAGTTTCTAATTTTCCTCATCATAAAAATATATTTTGATTATACGATGAAGTTTTGAAAGATGTAACAATGCGCTCTCAATCTCTGCATATCCTGCTACAGAAGCGCTTTTTCTCGCAACGACTACTATATCTAAACCACTATTAAATATATTTTCATGTAGCCGGTAACTCTCTCTCACCAGTCTGGCAAACCTGTGTCTTACTACGCTATTGCCAACTTTCTTACTGGCGGATATTCCCAGTCTGTTTTTATCTGTGTTGTTTTCCATTACATACATTACCAGATACTTATTTGCGTAACTTTTACCATTCTTATAAACATTCTGGAAATCATTATTCTTTTTTAAGGATTCCGAAAATATCATTTTAAACCATATCTTTCTTAAAATATATAACAACCATAAATAAGCTGTTACAAATTATACGGAGAAAAATAGGCCACATAAATGCGGCCTATGCTGATAATCTCTTTCTTCCCTTTGCACGTCTTGCAGCTAAGACTTTTCTTCCACCCTTTGTGCTCATTCTTGCTCTAAAGCCGTGGACTTTGGCTCTATGCCTTTTTTTAGGCTGAAACGTCATTTTCATTCCCATGCACCTCCTTCACATGACCTTATTCTTCTATAAGGTAAAGATAATTAGCTTCATTTTAGGAAAACAACATGTTGATTATATATAATTAATAGGAAAACGTCAAGTAAATCCAGGCATATTTTTATAAAAAATCAATGAAAAATACTTATATACAGGCTATCCACTTTACATAAATCTATCCACAATATGTTCATAACTTGTTGATATCTTTGGAATTTAATGTTAATAACTGTATTTTACTTTCTTTTCTAATCTTAAAAAATATCAACTTCACTCTCATAAAACACACAATACTACAGCTTATTCGAGTCTGCGAAACAGATCTCGCAAATTAATTTGCTTCACAAATTAATTTTATACACAATCCTTTATGTATCTATAAATAATATGTTAACTTATTCATAATTCACTTGAATTTTATGTGGACAACTTATTATTTGAATTTTTATGTCATTTGTATTATTATATATTGTAGGGTAATTTCGATTTTGAAATTACAATGGTATCTTTTCAGATTAACAAATTTTTTTTTCTTTTATAAAAAATGAGGTTTTAATGATTATGGAATCTATCAGTAAAAAATGGAATGAAATTAAAGAGACACTCAGAAAAGAATATGAATTATCTGATATTTCTTTTGCTACCTGGATTGAGCCTCTTAATTTCTATGAAGTAAAAGATAATGTCGTAACTATTTTGATTCCTTCCGATCAGGCTCATGCGCTTAATTATATTACGTCCAAATATAAAAGTTTCTTTCAGGTTACGATTTCTGAGATGATGGATCATACCTATGATATTGCTTTTATTCTGGAAAAGGACGCAAAGGATCCTAAGAACAACAATCAGTCTGTCGTAAAACCTACTTATAATATCAATTATGAAAACGCAAATTTAAATTCCAAATATAAATTCGACACTTTTGTCGTTGGAAGTAACAATAAACTGGCACATTCTGCTTCTCTGGCCGTAGCAGAATCTCCTGGAGAAGTTTACAATCCCTTATATATATATGGAGGGGCTGGGCTTGGCAAGACCCATTTGATCCATTCTATTGGACATTTTATTCTGGAAAGAAATCCTAATACAAAAGTCCTTTATGTCACTTCTGAAAACTTCACCAATGAAGTCATAGATTGTATCAGAAGTGGTGATGCCCTTAAAATGAATAAATTTCGTGAAAAATACAGGACTGTTGATGTCCTTATGATCGATGATATACAATTTATTATAGGAAAAGAAAGTACACAGGAAGAATTTTTCCATACATTTAACACTCTGCATTCTGCCGGAAAGCAGATTATATTATCTTCAGACAAACCACCAAAAGACATGGAGACGTTAGAAGAAAGATTCCGCTCCAGATTTGAATGGGGATTGATTGCAGATATCCAGGCTCCCGATTATGAAACCAGAATGGCTATCCTTAAGAAAAATGCAGAAATCTATAACAGAGAAATAGATGATGAAGTACTGAAATATATTGCAGAAAATATTAAGTCAAACATCAGGGAACTGGAAGGCGCATTCAATAAGATCATAGCCTTCTCCAAATTAAATAAGGTAGATATTAACCTGGCATACGCAGAGGAAGCCTTAAAAGATGTGATATATCCTGACAAACCAAAAGAAATCACGCCAACTTTAATCATAGAAGTAGTAGCAGAACATTTTGGCGTCAGTCCGGAGGATATTACTTCCAAAAAAAGAAATTCTGAATTTGTGCAGCCAAGACAGGTAGTCATGTATCTTTGCAGGGAATTAATCGATACTTCCCTTAATAATATAGGAAAACTTCTCGGCAAAAAGGATCACACTACTGTCATTCATGGTGTTAACAAGATTAAGGAAGAAATGACAACAAATGAAGAGTTAAGGAACAAAGTGGACATTATCCGTAAAAAGATTGTTCCTTAAGGATAAGTTAAGTTATTCACTCTTTTATCAACAATTTTTAAACAGACACAATAGAAACAGGCATTTTAATTGTGAATTGACATTAATGTCATATTTTACAGTAAAAATCACATTGTAGACAAGTTGAAAGTTATTCTGAAGTTATACAAAGATTTTCACAGCTTAAAAGTTTTCTTTTCTGCTGAAAAATAGTATAATAGATGAGGTTATGCACATATCAACAGCTATTATGACTAAGATTACTAAATTATTATTATTTAAATAACCTCTGACGGCGCACAAAATTAATCACATGGAAAGAAAGGAAGATATGCACAGATGAAAATTGTATGTACAAAATCTAATCTTTTAACCGGAGTACAGATTGTATCCAAGGCTGTTCCCAACAAGACAACAATGTCCATTCTGGAATGTATTCTGATAGATACAAGAAATGGTGAGATTAAATTAACTGCCAATGATATGGAGCTTGGCATTGAGACTACGATTGATGGTGAGATTTTGGATAAAGGAATCATCGCGCTTGATGCAAAGATTTTTTTGGAGATTGTCAGAAAGCTTCCTGATAATAATATTACGATTGAGACAAACAATGAAACTTATAAGACCACGATTACCTGTGAAAAGGCAAAATTTAATATCATTGGTAAATCCGGTGAAGATTTCTCTTATCTTCCGGATATCGTAAGAAATGATTCTATTGTTATCTCTCAGTTTACTTTAAAAGAAGTGATCAGGCAGACTATCTTTTCAATCGCTGACAATGATAACAACAGATTGATGACGGGTGAATTATTTGAGATCAATAATGATACTCTGAAAGTAGTATCCCTGGATGGACACAGGATTTCCATCAGAAAAATTTCTTTGAAGAATTCTTATGGAAATAAAAAGGTAGTAGTGCCGGGTAAGACATTGAGTGAAGTGAGTAAGATCCTTTCCGGGGATATGGATAAAGATGTCAGCATTTTCTTTACGGATAAACATATTTTATTTGAATTTGATAATACACTTGTAGTTTCAAGATTGATTGAAGGTGAATATTTCAGAATTGATCAGATGCTCTCCAGTGATTATGAGACAAAGATTAAAATGAATAAGAGAGAACTTCTTGATTGTATTGACAGGGCTACACTTCTTGTCAAAGAAGGAGACAAGAAACCTGTTATCATCAACATCACTGATTCATCCATGCAGCTTAAAATGAATTCTACGGTGGGAAGTATGGATGAAGAGATTGATATTGCCAAAGAGGGTAAGGATCTGATGATAGGATTTAATCCCAAATTCCTGATCGATGCACTCCGTGTGATTGAAGATGAAGAGATTGATCTTTATATGGTGAATCCAAAAGCTCCCTGCTTTATCAGAAATGCACAGGAAAGTTATATTTATCTGATCCTGCCGGTGAACTTTACAACGGTCAGTTAGTAAGGATTGATATGATTAATTTCATATTGAGGGAAAGGTATAAAATATTTGTATTATGGAAATAATAAAGATCAGGGATGATTATATCAAACTTGGCCAGGCAATAAAATTGGCTGGTCTGGTACAGTCTGGTGTGGAAGCAAAGATTGAAATACAAGAAGGTTTTGTCAAAGTAAATGGAGAAGTAGAATTACAGCGCGGCAAGAAAATATATCCTGGCGATGTAATTGAATATGATGGACAACAGATTAGGGTAGAAAACTGATGATCATAAAGTCATTGGAACTGGCGGATTTTAGAAATTACGATTCTTTACATATTGATTTCAGTAAAGGAACAAATATTTTATATGGCGATAATGCCCAGGGTAAGACTAATATCCTGGAAGCTATCTATTTATCTGCTACTACAAAATCACATAAGGGAAGCAAAGATAAGGATATTGTCAATTTCAATAAAGAGGAGTCTCATATCAGGACTTATCTTGAGAAAGATGGCATGGATGTAAGAGTCGATATGCATCTTCGTAAAAATAAAACGAAGGGAATTGCTATTGATGGGCAGAAGATAAAAAAGGCCGCAGAGCTTCTTGGACTGTTAAATGTAGTTTTTTTTTCACCGGAAGATTTGAGCATTATCAAGAATGGACCGGCAGAGAGAAGAAGATTTGTAGATATGGAACTGTGTCAGCTGGATCAGTTTTATCTTTATAACTTGAATCATTATAATAAGATTGTAAATCAGAGAAATAAATTATTAAAAGATATGTACTTTAATCCGTCTCTGCGGGAAACATTGAATATATGGGATTCTCAGCTTGTTTCTTTTGGAAGTAAGATTATAGAGAGAAGACATCTTTTTGTAGAGCAATTAAATGATATTATCTATCATATCCACAAAAAATTGTCCGGTGATAAGGAAGAATTAAAAGTAACATATGAGCCTGATGTATCCATTGAAGATTATGAAAAATATCTCACCATGTGTCAGGATAAAGACGTAAAATTAAAACAGACTACGGTTGGCCCTCACAGAGATGATTTTTGTTTTATGGTTAAGGATGTGGATATCCGTAAGTTTGGTTCTCAGGGACAGCAGAGAACCGCAGCTTTATCCCTTAAACTGTCGGAAATTGAGCTTGTTAAAAAAATAGCAAATGAAAATCCTGTACTGCTTCTGGATGATGTTCTTTCAGAACTGGACAGTCACAGACAAAATTATCTTTTGAGTACGATTGGAGAAATCCAGACGATTATTACCTGTACAGGATTGGATGAGTTTGTAAATAACAGATTTGAGATTGATAAAGTTTTTGAAATAGAAAATGGAAGGATAATCAATAGTTCTGATAAAGAATCATAGTTATTGGCACAAGTTAGGAGGAAAAGATGTCAAACGAATACGGTGCGGATCAAATACAGATTTTGGAAGGACTTGAAGCGGTCCGTAAAAGACCTGGCATGTATATAGGCAGTACTTCTTTAAGAGGTCTTCATCATCTGGTATATGAGATTGTAGATAACGCGGTAGATGAAGCATTAGCCGGATTTTGCGATACAATTTATGTAAATATCAATCAGGATAATTCTATTACAGTTATTGATAACGGCCGTGGTATTCCTGTAGGTATCAATCACAAAGCAGGTATTCCTGCCGTGGAAGTAGTGTTTACAATTCTGCATGCCGGCGGCAAATTTGGCGGTGGAGGATATAAGGTATCCGGCGGCCTGCATGGTGTGGGTGCTTCTGTCGTAAATGCGCTTTCTGATTGGCTCGAAGTAGATATTTACAGTGAAGGTAAAATTTACAGACAGCGTTATGAAAAAGGTCATGTATGCTATGCATTGAAAGTTGTTGGAGAGTGTGAACCTGATAAAACTGGTACAAAAATTCAGTTTAAGCCTGATAGTACCATATTTGAGGAAACAGTCTTTGATTATGATACCTTAAAAACAAGACTTCGTGAAACTGCTTTTCTGACAAAAGGGTTAAAAATCATATTACAGGATGACAGAGAAGGTCTGGAACAGAAAAAGGAATTTCATTATGAAGGCGGTATCAAAGAATTTGTTACATATCTGAATAAAAGTAAAGAGGCTCTTTATGAGCAGATTATGTATTTTGAAGGTACCAAAAACGGTGTTTATGTGGAAGTGGCCTTGCAGCATAATGATTCCTATAATGAAAGTGTGTATACCTTTGTAAATAATATTAATACACCGGAGGGCGGCACACATCTGGTAGGTTTTAGAAATGCCCTCACAAAGACATTTAATGATTATGCGAGAAATAATAAACTGTTAAAAGATAATGAGTCCAATCTTTCCGGAGAAGATATCAGGGAAGGACTTACGGCAATTATCAGTATCAAGGTTGAGGATCCACAGTTTGAAGGACAGACGAAACAAAAATTGGGTAATTCTGAAGCAAGAGGCGCAGTGGATAATGTGGTGAGTGAACAGCTTACTTATTTTCTGGAGCAAAATCCTGCTGTAGCCAAGACAATCTGTGAAAAATCAATTTTGGCGCAGCGCGCCCGTGAAGCGGCAAGAAAAGCAAGAGATTTGACCCGCCGTAAAACGGCTTTGGAAGGAAGCGCTCTTCCTGGTAAATTGGCAGATTGTTCTGACAAAGATCCTAAAAACTGTGAGATTTATATCGTGGAGGGTGATTCCGCGGGCGGTTCTGCCAAGACAGCCAGAAGCCGTGCTACGCAGGCAATACTTCCCTTACGCGGTAAGATATTGAATGTGGAGAAGGCAAGGCTTGATAAGATTTATGCCAATGCGGAGATCAAAGCTATGATCACAGCTTTCGGCACAGGGATTCATGAAGATTTTGATATCAGTAAGCTGCGTTATGATAAAATTATTATTATGACGGATGCCGATGTAGATGGTGCGCATATTGCTACTCTTATGCTTACATTTATTTATCGGTTTATGCCGGAACTGATCAAACAGGGACATGTGTATCTTGCGAAGCCGCCATTATATAAGCTGGAGAAAAACAGGCAGATATGGTATGCCTATAGCGATGATGAATTGGAAAAAATTCTGGCGGAAGTAGGCCGCGATCAGAATAATAAGATTCAACGCTACAAAGGTCTTGGTGAAATGGACGCTGACCAGCTCTGGGAAACAACGATGGATCCGGAAAGGCGTATTCTGCTTCGCGTCAATATGAATGAGGAAGAAGAATCAGAAGTAGATCTGACATTCAATACCTTAATGGGAGATAAAGTAGAACCTCGCAGGATTTTTATTGAAGAGAATGCGAAGTTTGTAAAGAATCTGGATATATAAGATTCAAAGTAACCGGGTAGACAGGCTGGAAATGAACTGGATGGTTTGACATGGAGGAAAGATGGACGACCGAATTTTTGATAAGATAGAAGAAGTAGATTTGAAGAAAAAAATGGAAGATTCTTACATTGATTATGCCATGAGCGTTATTGCTGCACGTGCGCTTCCTGATGTGAGAGACGGTCTGAAACCTGTACAACGCAGAGTTTTATATTCTATGATAGAGTTGAACAACGGTCCGGATAAGCCTCACAGAAAAAGTGCCCGTATAGTCGGTGATACTATGGGTAAATATCATCCTCATGGTGACAGTTCTATTTATGGTGCACTTGTCAATATGGCACAAGAGTGGTCTACCAGATATCCTCTGGTAGATGGTCATGGAAATTTTGGTTCTGTGGATGGTGATGGCGCCGCCGCTATGCGTTACACGGAAGCAAGACTCAGTAAGATTTCCATGGAACTACTTGCTGATATCAATAAGAATACAGTAGATTTTGCACCTAACTTTGATGATACGGAAAAAGAACCTACGGTATTGCCGAGCCGTTATCCGAATCTTTTGGTGAACGGTACTTCCGGTATTGCAGTGGGAATGGCTACTAATATTCCCCCTCATAATTTGAGAGAAGTTGTAAATGCGGTAGTCAAGATTATTCAAAATCGGATTGAAGAAGATCGTCAGACAGAAATAGAAGAACTTTTACAGATTGTAAAGGCTCCTGATTTTCCTACCGGTGGTATTATCTTAGGTACCAGAGGTGCAGAGGAAGCATATCGGACAGGCCGGGGCAAAGTAAGAGTTCGTGCTGTCACAAATATTGAGACTATGTCTAATGGCAAGAGCCGTATTATCGTGACGGAACTTCCTTATATGGTAAATAAGGCAAATCTGATTCTGAAAATTGCCGACCTTGTGAAGTTAAAGAAAATAGACGGTATCACAGATTTGCGTGATGAAACAAATCGTGAAGGTATGCGTATTGTCATTGAACTTCGTAAGGACGCCAATGCCAATGTGATTTTAAATCAGCTTTATAAACATACTCAGCTTCAGGATTCCTTCGGTGTTATTATGTTGGCGCTTGTCAATAATGAGCCGAAAGTCATGAATCTTTTAGATATGCTTACTTATTATTTGGAGCATCAGGAAGATGTTGTGACTAGAAGAACAAAGTATGATCTTGATAAAGCAGAAGAAAGAGATCATATTTTACAGGGTTTGCTGATTGCCTTAGACCATATTGATGAAGTAATCCAAATTATCAGAAGCAGTCAGACAACCCAGATTGCCAAAGAAAGATTAATTGAAAGATTTGAGTTTTCTGAAGCCCAGGCCCAGGCAATTGTAGATATGCGCTTGCGTGCATTGACAGGACTGGAGAGAGAGAAGCTTGAAAATGAGCATAAGGAATTAATGGCAAAGATTGCAGAATTGAAGGCAATCCTTGCAGATGAAAAATTGCTTCTTGGTGTAATCAGAGATGAAATGCTTGTGACTGCTGAGAAATATGGTGACGACAGAAGAAGTCAGATTGGATTTGATGTCTATGATATCAATATGGAGGATCTGATTCCCAGAGATAATACTGTGATTGCCATGACAAGCCTTGGTTATATCAAGCGTATGACGGTGGATAATTTTAAATCCCAGAACCGCGGTGGCAAGGGAATTAAAGGTATGCAGACGATTGAGGAAGATTATATTGAGGATCTTCTGATGACTACCACCCATCATTATCTGATGTTTTTCACTAATTATGGCAGGGTATATCGTTTGAAGGCATATGAAATCCCGGAAGCAAGCCGGACAGCCAGAGGGATTGCGATTGTTAATATCCTACAGTTAAATCCTGGTGAAAAAATATCTGCCATGATACCGATTAAAGATTATGAAGATAATAAGAATCTTTTTATGGTGACTAAGAATGGTATCGTGAAGAAGACACCTGTCATGGAATTCAGTAATGTCAGAAAAAATGGTCTGGCGGCTATAAATCTGCGGGAAGATGATGAATTAATTGAAGTAAAAACAACGTCCAGGGATACAGAGATTTTCTTGGTGACCAAACAGGGTATGTGTATCCGTTTTAAAGAGACAGATGTACGTCCTACCGGAAGGGCATCCATGGGCGTGATTGGTATGAACCTGTCGGATGGCGATGAAATTGTGGGTATGCAGTTGGATCATCAGGGTGATTCCCTTCTTATCGTTTCGGAAAATGGTATGGGTAAACGTACTTACTTAGAAGAGTTTACCATACAAAAACGGGGTGGTAAGGGATTAAAATGTTATAAGATAACAGAAAAGACAGGTTATGTGGTAGGTGTTAAGGCTGTTAATGATGATCATGAGATTATGATGATCACGGATGGCGGTATCATCATTCAGCTTCGTATGGATGAGATCTCTACGTTAAAGAGAATTACATCCGGTGTTAAGATGATTAATCTGGATGAAGGTACAAAAGTTGCCAAGATTGCTAAAGTCCGGGAAAAGATCAGTAATGGTGAGGAAGAGTTCGAGAATATTGATGATGCCATGGAAGATATCTCGGAAGAGGAGCAGTAATTTTATAAGGTAAAATAAATAACTCAGAAAGCTTCTGGTTTTCTGAGTTATTTAGATGTTAGGTAATTAGGTTTTTGAATAGAAAGGGTTATATTTTCAAACACAGGCACGCTCTCGCTGCTTTCAGCTCGCAGCGGTACTAAGCTCGAAAATACCTCGCTAAGTACCGGCGGCTTCATAGCGCCTGCTTATTGAAAATACAACCCTTTCTATGCTTAATGTATTATGAATTAGATATTTTGTTATTTCGTTATTTCGAAATATTGGGATTTGCTAATATCTGATGAGTATTTTAAAAGTATATAAATTGACAGGACTGGAGAGAGAAAAGCTTGAGAATGAACTTTATGAAAATGGAGGATGTATGAGGGATTATAGAATAGCTGTGATTGGTGATGTTCATAGTAATCATGTGGGGTTAGAGAGATGTATTGGTCATGCGTTTGAAAGGGATGTAGATGAGTTTTTATTTCTGGGGGATTATATCAGTGATTGTCCCTATCCGCAGAAGACTATGGATATTATTTATGAGATGGATAAAAAGTATCGATGTTCTTTTATCAGGGGAAACAGGGAAGATTATATGTTAAATTATAGGAATAACCCTGAGAAAAACTGGACGTATTCATCTGCCAGCGGGAGTCTTCTCTATACTTATGAGAATTTGACTGAACGTGATTTTACATTTTTTGAGAAGATGGATATTCAGGGGTATTATGAGAGAGAAGGATTGAAACCTTTTCGGTATTGTCATGGATCTTTGACGCGTTCCAATGAGATATTGGAACCTGATGCGGAAAATACAGTGAATGTTATGAAAAATCTGGATGTTGATTTATTGGTTTCCGGTCATGTTCATTTTCAGGAAGAGAAAATGTATGGTAATAAAAAGATACTACATCCGGGTGCAGTGGGAATTTCCTGGTATTTTGATGGTAAAACGCAGTATATGATATTACATGGCACGCAAAATGGTTGGGAAGGGGAATTTTTTCAACTGGAATATGATGTGGACAAATTAGTGAAAGAATTTGAAACTTCTGGCTTGAATCAGAAAGCGCCTTATTGGTCTAAAATTAATATTCATACCCTGCGCACAGGGATTGATAAAAACAGCGCTTGTTTGAATTTTGCTATGAAATTATGTAAGGAGGAAACAGGAAGTGTATCCTGGCCTGATATTCCGGAGAAGTACTGGCAGAAAGCGGCAAGGGAATTTGGAATAGAAGATTAAGAAGCAGTCCTTCCGGGAGTTATCTGGAAGGACTGTCTTTTATATTTGTTAGTTTTTTGTCTGGTATCACAATTCTTCTTCATCATTGTTTCTGTCGATAATAGTTGTAATGATACCACAGAAAATCCCAAAAATCGGATAGACTACCCAGGATAGTTTCCATAGATTACCGATAAATCCGCAGGCAAGAAATATCATTGTTGCCACCATCATAATACATCCGCAGTACAATCCCTTTTTCTTGTCGTTTTTGTAAGTCTGGGAATTACGGTCCTGCATAAGATTATAATGTTTAATATTGTATTTACTGCTCTGCGTACCGGCGTAGACAAATAATGTTACCGCAATTGTCACGCATAGTAAAAACACGCTACCCATGAGATCTTCCAGATTAATGTTACCTTGTCCTATATATTCTGGAAGTGTAATTGCTTCCGCCGCCATTACGAAGATTAATCCAACAATAATTAATACAACGCCTGATGTGATCAGGGTAATATTTTTTTTGTGAAAAATGTCTCTTTCCTCTTCTGTATAGAAGTCCTCAATAAAAGGATGTTTTTTGGCAAAGTAACTGTCCTGTAATCCTGTAATGATAAAAATTGCCACAGCCACTACCACAAAGAGAAAAAATACGATAGCAGCAATTATATCCATGTCAAATCCTTCTATTTCTGGAAGCACTGTACTAAAGAAAGCACACATTGTCAGTCCAAAGAGAATGAGTCCCACGCCTGTTGTAATCCATTTGCTGAACTGATTTTTATGCTGGTCATAATGATTTTTATCTTCTACATACTGGCTGCTGATATCCTTTTGCATCAGGTCATCTAAGGTGCAATGGAATAAGTTTGTAATCTGTAATAATTTATCTGTCTCAGGATAAGTACTATCTGATTCCCATTTGGAGACGGACTGGCGGGATACTTCCAGCAGTTCTGCAAGTTGTTCCTGTGTCATATCTTTCTGTTTTCTTAAAAATTGTAAATTTTGTCCTAAACTCATAATAAACCTCCATCATTTAAATTTGCATGTAAAACTGTGCCGGTCACATATACCGTATGTCGTTTCGGTATGTGTGTATTGTATAAAAACATGGATGTAAACTCTATCAATCTGATGTTGCTTTTGAATATTTTCATGTAAAGATAAGGTTGCATCTGCGTAAATACTGGGTTTTCTATATGATAGCATATAAAGATAGATTATTAAAATGTGTTATTATTTTTTTAAAGGTCTTTAGATAAAAATGCAGTGTTTATCATCTTGTATTTTTTAGTAGATTTTCTTTTAGTTTGTAAAATAAATATAAAGTTATTGCATTCTATCTTAAAAAGTGTTATAGTGTCCATAAATTCAATATCGTATTCATTCACACGATATCTAACTTTTGGCATTGCTGAAAGATGAATGAGGCAGATCGTCCTCAATTTACCAACTTTTAACTGACAGATAAGGTATAAAATCTGATGTTGTTTCTGTATGTTTTCTTACCTTTTCTGTTCTACTTAACAGCAAAGGAGATAACTACTATGTACAAAGAAAACAAAACAATTATTGACAATCCACAATTACGTGACAGCAGCAGTAAACTGATTTTTGGAGACAACATCTTAAGCTGCCAGTTTTTTAGAGATTATGCTGATATGGATATTCTTCGGAATATTCAGCCCGAAGATATTGAAGATGTGTCGGAACGTTACGTTCCCCTCTATAGTACACAGCGGGAGAGTGATACAGTTAAAAAAATAAATATATCAAAATATCTTCCTGTAAAAAAAGACGAAAATTCGCTCGATTTACCCCTCTATATTGTTTCTCTTATTGAACATAAAACAAAAGTGGAGTATAATGTAGCCATGCAGATGCTTCGGTATATGATTCATATATGGGAAGACTATGAAAAACAGATGGAAAAAGAACATTCTGGAATCAGTAATATGAAAGATTTTCGATATCCGCCGATTCTTCCTATCGTATATTATGAAGGGAAAAGAACATGGACTGCACCCATGGATTTATCAGATAGAATCCTCTGCAAAGATTTATTAGGAAAATACCTTCCACATTTTCAGTATCAGCTGGTGCGGTTACATGATTATAGTAATGAAGATCTTTTGAAAAAAGGTGACGAAATCTCTCTTACCATGCTGATTAATAAGATTGCAAGTCTGGAAGATATGGAAGCATTTGCTAATTTACCGGATGAACAGGTGAATGAGATTCTTAAGGATACGCCGGAATACCTTTTGAAAATTATGGAGAAACTGGCAAGGGCACTTTTTTACAATTTAAGTATACCTGAAGAAAAGACTGAAGAAGCAGTTGCAAAAATTAAGGAGCGTAAAATGGCAAGATTATTTGAAAATGTGACGTTTAATTATCAGGCGGAAATAGAATCCATGAGAAATAAAACACGGCAGATGGAAGAAGATATGAAAAGAGATATGGAAAAGCGGTTAGAAGAGAAGGAACAACAGATGGAAGAGGATATGGAAAAGCGGTTAGAAGAACAGAAACAACAGATGGAAGAGGATATGGAAAAGCAGATAGAAGAACAGAAACAGCAAATGGAAGAGGATATGGAAAAGCAGATAGAAAAACAGAAGCAACAAATGAAAGAACAAAGCAAAATAATGCAAAAAGAACAGGAAATTTTCAAACAAATTTGTAAAATGTCCCTAAAAAAATGTTCTGATACAGAAATAGAAGACTACCTGATTCAGAATTTTTGTATCACAAGAGAAGAAGCGAAGGAAGAAATCGGGAAGTTGTATGAGGATTGACTTTATGTCAATCCTCAAATTACATGATTTTCTCAAAATCCTCTACACCATGTTTACACCAGGGACAGATAAAATCAGGAGGAAGTTCTTCTCCTTCATAGATATAACCGCATACTGTACAGCGCCATCCCTTAGCGGAGGAGGCAGCAGGCTGCGGTTTTACAAATTCGTGGTAGAAGGAATAAGTCATTGCCTTCTCACCGGAGATAATTTCACAGTCATTTACAGTTGCAATAAAAAGTAAATGTGTTCCCAGGTCTATTGTGTTTGTAACCTTACAGTCAATAAAAGCGCTGGTATGACTGGTCAGATAAGGCAGGTCCTGTCCGGTTAGTGCGAAAGGATAATTTATAAATTTATCTGTCTTCCGTCCGCTCTGAAATCCAAAATGTTCAAAAAGAGAAAAAGGTGCAGTTTCGGAAAGGACAGAGAGGGAAATCATTCTGGATTTTTGTACAATCTCGCAGGTCAGATTTTCTTTGTTGATGGCTACAGCCACCTGTTTGGGATTATCGGTTATCTGCATCACAGTGTTGACAATACATCCGTTCATCTTCTTGTCAAATTTAGATGCTGCGACATACAAGCCATAGGATATTTGAAATAATGCCTTTGGATTCATATGGTCTTCCTCATCTTTCTTTTTATCGTTATTTTAACAAATTGCCTTTATTTGATAATGAATGTCAATAGTATATGAAGAGTTTTCCTTTTTTATTCTCAAAGGAGATGAGTATCTGACCACAGGCATGTAACTATTTATTTTAATTAGCTGAAGAATTCAAGTTACATATTCATTTCATGATAAAAATATAATAAGTATAATAAGGAAAACTTTGGAAACATGGCTTGTAAATGAAAATTGAAAGCACTAAAATGAATAAATGATCATTATGTTGAATGGCAGGTTTGATTAGCTTATGGAAAGGCAAGGAAATTCCATGGAATTTAAGAGTGCGGAAGAGAAAAGAAATTATATGTTGGAAGAACCAGTAAAAAAATTGGTGTGCAAATTAGCTTTGCCCACCATCTTAAGTATGTTGGTAACTTCCTTTTATAATATGGTTGATACTTTTTTTGTGGGAAAACTCAATACGCAATCCACAGCAGCTGTGGGGGTTGTATTTTCGTTGATGGCGATCATTCAGGCTGTAGGTTTTCTGTTTGGTCATGGATCTGGAAATTATATTTCAAGAAAATTGGGAGCGGGCGATCTTGAGGAAGCGCAGAAAATGTCTGCCGTAGGATTTTTTTCATCCTTTTTAGCAGGTGTGATCATTATGGCGGGCTGTCTGCTTTTTATTGAACCTCTCTCCTATGCTTTGGGTTCAACAGAAACAATTCAACCTTATACGGTTGCCTATCTGAAAATTATTCTTATTGGAGCGCCGGCGATGACGGCATCTTTGGTGGTCAATAACCAGATGCGGTTTCAGGGAAGTGCGTTTTATGCAATGATTGGTATTGTATCGGGTGCAGTCATTAATATTATTTTGGATCCGGTTCTTATTTTCGGTTTTAATATGGGAATTGCGGGTGCGGCTCTGGCTACAACGATCAGCCAGTATTTGAGTTTTATTTTATTGCTTATCATGATCAGACGGGGCGGAAATATCCAGATCAGTTTTCGTAATTTTATTCCCAGCCTGCATTTTTATAAAGAAGTAATACGGGGTGGTATACCGTCACTGTTTCGACAGGGACTTGCCAGTGTGGCTACTATCTGTCTGAACCATGCGGCAGGTGTATATGGTGATGCAGCTATTGCAGGAATGTCTATTGTATCCCGTATCATGATGTTTGTGAATTCTGCTTTGATTGGTTTTGGACAGGGATTTCAGCCGGTATGCGGATTTAATTATGGGGCCAAAAAATATAAAAGAGTGCTGGATGCTTTCTTTTTCTGTATCAGGGTAGCTTTCTGTTGTCTTACCGGCGTTGCAGTTATTGTTTTTATTTTTGCGCCTCAACTGGTGACGATTTTCAGAAAAGGTGATATGGATGTTATCCGGGTGGGAACGGCAGCACTGAGATATTCTGTTGTAGCACTGCCGTTAAGTTCCTGGATCATCATGTGCAATATGATGCTGCAATCTATTGGAAAAGGATTGAAAGCTTCCATAGTAGCTTCTGCAAGGCAGGGTATCTTTTTTCTGCCACTCATTGCAATCCTTCCGTATTTTCTGGGGCTTACCGGTGTGGAAATCTGTCAGGCCGTGTCGGATATCTTTGCGCTGACAGTGTCCATACCGTTGGGTGTAAGTGTAATCAGAGAAATGAAGCGGGAGGATACACAAGCTTCATGCAGTTAATCGATCAGATAACTTTTGGCTTTATGAACAGAAAAGTTAAAGTTTCTCAGGTGCATGCCTCTGGAAATGTATTTTATCTTGTCGTAATAATCATTTGTCCAGAATAGGATGTAATTATCTTTGTATTCCGAATAATCAAAAGTTTCGCTGAGTAAATTATTTTTACGCATATCTTTGATAGATTTGATATCAGGATTGATATCAGGGTTTAAAATAGCCGGCGCCGCATCAGTTGAGAGACTGATCAGGTATTCTCTTCCGCTTTCTGTGTATTCTTCATGAGTCAAATTATATCGCGCAATCCAGTAATCCGGATGGGAGAAGGATAATGCGATATAAAATACTGTTACCACAGCCATGCCGTAAGAAAAAAGCGGAAATTTTTTATGATAAATAAAAATTGTAACGCCAGTCATCAATAGGAAAATAACGGCCAGTGTCCATAGTACTTGTATTCTTCTAAAAGTCAGGTGGTATCTGTCAATATACATGATCATTCGCAGAGCGCTTGAAAGGATCATAATGTAGGTGCATCCACTGATGATGGTAAGAATGATTTTTAATGCCACATTATCTCGGAACAGATACAGACAGATTAAAACCAGCAGCAGGTTCATTATACAGACGGCGAGCAGCTGAAAAAAACCCTCTCTTGCGTAACTTGCGTAAGTGTATCCATCCGGAAGCTGCATATTGCCAATGAAAAGATAGACAATCTGTATCACGCTGAACATTAGATAGAGCAGTGAGAGTGCCGCTGTCACAACAATAGCAATCACAGGATCAAAAATTCTTTTATCAGTCACCTCTTCTTTTATATTTTTCCTTCCAAGTGCCGCATAAATTGCATAGGAACTGAAGAAAACAACAGTCATAAGGATAATGACACGTACAATTTCCCATATATTGATGGCCTCAAAGAATTGTTCAAACATCTTGGCAAAGACAATATCGGCACTGGAAAGTAACAGTATCATCAGAAATAACAGAGGAATTGCAATGACAACTCCGATGCAAATGGACAGAAAATAGGTCTTTTTTCCTGTTTTTTGGTGTTTTTGGGCATCAAAATAAGAGATCATGTCGCCAAAGGGACGCAGCAGGCATTCAAAACAAACGCCAATAGTCTGTAAGATAGCCATGCAATATTTCGGCAGGTTCCAGGTCTGATCATTGTATACTGTATGCAATATCAGGACAAAAGAAAGCAGAAAGATGCCGAACTTATTAATAGAAAGTATCTGCGGTGAACTGGTCACACAGTTGGAAATGCCTAGCAGGACAATGCTAATCATGTAAAAAACGCTGTCTTTTTTGTATGGAACCCCTAACTTTTGTATAGAGAAGAAGAAATAGCAAAGGGTTCCGATGACGAAAAAAGGGTAAGTGATACCGGAAGCATTTTTATAGAGGCAGAAGGCATAGAACAGAGAATAGAGCAGACTGCCGATTCCAAAAAAAGGAAAATGCTTTTTCATATTCTGGGTGTAGATGTTGTCAGGTTTTTCTTCGGCCGCAGCCATTGTCCTGGCGGGAATGCCCTGATTGGAATAGGGCTGGTTTGTTGGTTGGTAAGGGTAAGTTTGACTTTGATTCATGATTCTGACTCCTTTCTCTCTTCTTCCGTATCTTCCACATATTCCAGAATATCGCCGGGCTGACAGTTTAGCGCCTTGCAGATTTCGTTTAAGGTGGAGAGACGGATTGCCTTGGCTTTATTATTTTTGAGGATGGACAGATTCGCAAGAGTGATATCGATATCCCCGGCCAGTTCGGTCAGTCCTTTCTTGCGCATTGCCATCATGACGTCCAGATTAATGATGATAGCCATGTGTGTATTTTACTCCTTTGCTTCATTCTATTTGCATCCAAATCTTAGATGGTCAGATCGTTTTCCAGTTTGTAAGTGACAGCCTTATCAAAAACCTGAGCCAACACCTTGCTGAAAAGTCCGGCGATCACAAAGACCAGAATAACAATAAATACTGCCGGAGTAAGATAGATAAACAGGCGGCATGCTGTGATCACGGCGATGAAAAAACTGTAAATGCTCATCTTTTCAAGACTTATCACGTTTTCCCGGATAAAGCAGTCGTCATTTAAAACCGAACGGAACATTTTCCGAAGCTGTTGTAAAATCAGTACGGCAAAGATACCGGATAGAAAAAGGATGACGCAGAGTGAATAGTAATTTTCTGCAAAATATTTATTGTAGCGGCCATAAAATTTAATGCTTAGCGGGAGCGTGGCGATTACTATGATTCCGGCGTAAAACATAAGATCCAGTAAGTATTTGGTGAAAATGGTCAGTTTGTCTTTCATATGACAGGCGTCCTTTCTGTGATTGCTGTTTCTATGACCCATTCATGATTTCTGGATTTTGAACAGGTATCACATGATTTTTACTTTTTTGTAATTTTAAAATAACACGTGTTAAAATGAATGTCAACAAAAATTTATTGATATTCGATAAATTTTTGTTCCAGTGCAATAAGGATATGGGAAAAGGGGATAATTAATCGGTAAAAATAAATCATATCCTCGCGTAACGTTGTGGTTCCATAAGGGACATGTTATACTTTTTTATGAAGAAAAAGGAGCAAGGGAATCAGATGCAATACATATCTACTTATAAATCACCTCTAGGGAATATACTGCTGGCCGCTGATGAGATTGGTCTGACGGGACTATGGTTTTATGGGCAGAAATATTTTGCCCATAATCTTGACCCGGTACATGAAGAAAAAGACTTGCCAGTATTTGAGATTGCAGGGAAGTGGCTGGATATTTATTTTGCCGGACAGAAACCGGATTTTATGCCGCCCGTCCATCTGCCAGGTACGCCGTTTCAAGTCAGTGTCTGGAAATTATTGCAGCAGATTCCTTACGGACAGACAACAACATATGGGGAATTGGCCAGAAAGATTGCCGGGGAAAAAGGCCTTGCTCATATGTCTGCCCAGGCAGTAGGCGGTGCGGTAGGACATAATCCGATTTCTATTATTGTACCCTGCCACCGGGTTGTAGGTTCCGATGGCAGTCTGACAGGATATGCGGGAGGCGTGGATAAGAAGAAGTATCTTCTTTGCTTAGAGTTGCTTGCGGCTGGGTCTTTGACTTAAGAGAAAAATACAGAAAGAGGAATGGAATTATGCCAGAATTACCAGAAGTAGAAACGATCAAAAAAGTACTGAAACCGCAGCTCAAAGGACTTACGATTACAAAAGTAACAGTAAACCGTCCGGAGGTGACGGCCTATCCTGGGGCGGACGAATTTTGCAGGTTACTGACCGGTCAGCGTGTATCGGGTATGATGCGCCGGGGGAAATTTCTGTATATTTTGTTAGAAAATGGCGGCCGGGTTATCTTACATTTACGGATGACAGGTGGTCTGCTATTTACGCCGGCTGATTTTCCGCAAGAGAAACATACGCATGTTGTTTTTGAAATGAGTGACGGCAGGCAGTTGCGTTTTTCGGATATGCGCCGTTTCGGTCGTTTCTGGCTGCTTCAAAACGGGGAAGTGGATACATATAGCGGCATTGCAAAGTTGGGGATTGAGCCTTTTGATGATGAATTGACGGCGGAATATCTGATGCTCCGTTTGGGAAAACGTAAGAAAGCGATTAAGGAATGTCTGTTGGACCAGAGTATAATTGCGGGTATCGGCAATATTTATTCGGATGAGATATTATTTACTGCCAGGATTCATCCGGCACGCCCGGCAGGCAGTCTGCGGCAGGAAGAGTGGGAGCGGCTTGTGAGGGTGATTCCGGAACGCTTGTCCTATTTTGTTGCAAAGAATGAGATAACGCCGGAAGAGTATCTGAAAACAAAAGGACAGGATTACCGCAACACGCCATTTTTACAGGTATATGGTCATGCGGGAAAAGCCTGTCCGGTCTGTGGAAATCTGCTTGGCCGTATGGTCATAGGTGGCAGGAGCAGTGTGTATTGTCCTGCATGTCAGGAAAATGAAACATCGTAAAGCGTATAGTTGGTTACGGTTTGTTTCTGTCTGATAAGCTGGAATTATTTAGTGGTAGTCACAGTTTTCCAGAAAATCAGTCAGCATCTGCCGTAAGTCTTCATCATAACCTTTCACGCATGTCAGTTCCATACAGACGGCCATATCTTCATATACACCGAATACAGATACGCCGTGGTCGTAAGGATTTTCGCTATTAGTAAACTGATAGGTGATCAGGGAATATGATTGACCATTACAGTCAATATTCTCCTCCCCTATTACATCATAATTGGACTTTCCGGCGGCAAGCCAGTTATTCATATTTTCCTGGGCGGCTTCGGCGGTCTTAAATTCTCCCGCCAGAACATAAAGCTGTGCATCGTATAAAGATACAGATTCTCCATCACTGTTTTCATAGGGGGTGGATTCTCCGGCAACCCATGAAGCATAATAGAGGCCATCGGCTGAAAGGGCATCCATGTGCTCAGACAATGTCAGTCTCTCATCTGTATTTTGTATCGTCAGATGGGAACCGATTTTCACCTGGCCGGATTCCTCCTCTGATGCATTGTTGGTGGTATTTGAAAGATCAGGCATGAGCGCACAGCCGGATAATGTAGCAGTGCATATTATGGTACATATCAGTGTAACTATTTTTGGGGTTGTCAGATGAGTTTTTGTATGTTTGCGTTTCATTTTTCCATCTCCTTGTGTAAGATTTGCTATAAAAGTTTGTCTAACTCTTCATTCAATTTCGCTTTTAATATTTCCAGTTCTTCCATAGTCGGATTATACTTTTTGTCCGTCAATTCCTTACCGAGCTGCCAGACAGGGCCGGCAGCAGGCGTATCGCCGGCTCTTCTGGGATGTATGTGCCAGTGCATATGCAGGCCGCGTCCGACACCCAGCAGGGAATAGTTCAATTTATCCGGTTGAAAGGCATGGTATACGGCCTCAGCTACAATGGCCATTTCATGAAGAAATTCATCTCGGTACTGTGGTTCTAGCTGATGCAGTTCATAGGCATGTTGTTTGCATAAAAACAGAGTATATCCCTTTATTCTCTGCTGGTCGCCCATCACGACATATCCTGTATTCAGTTCGCGGACAAAATAGGGATTTCTATTTTCTTTTATCAATGCGATCCTTTCGCAGACTAAGCAATCATTCATTTTTTCTTCCCACCACTTGTTTTAAAGTGTCCCATAGTTTGGCACATTCCTCGGCATGCTCTGTGACAGCATCCGTATAGAAACAGCGCCTGCCAAGATAAAGCCCGGAAAGGATATCCTGGTTGCTGCCTTCGGTCGTCTGTCCAAGGGATGTGTCGGTATAAGTGCCAAGTTCCATTTTCGCGAGAACAGGGCAGTCAGACCATTGAAAAATCTTGTCTGCCGTTTCATAATCCGACTGCTCCGGACAGCTTCCGTCCGCGGCAGCAAGAAGCTGATAACTGCGCTGAAAGTCAGCAGGATCCTCCAGCAGGAAGAAGTAACTCTCACAGTCTGAGATATCACCGATTAATGTTATCTCAGAGGCATATTGGTAATAAGCGGTATCTACATCCATATTGTCATGGCCGTCTACGTATTGATTGATCTGGACAAGAATCTCACCGTCATGGTTATAATCAGCTGCCAGTGAGGTAAAGGCTTTCTGTATGGCCGCAGCCGTATCCGGCGAAAGAGGAGCTTTTCCCACGTATGCAATTTGCAGGTCGGGAGATTTCTGAAAAAGTCCCAGGGCATTCCCAATCAGATTACAGGCAATCAGAAACAGTATGATGCCGATAATGACATACCATTTATGATAGTACCACCAGTTTTTCATATGATTCCTCCGTGTTTCTCCATGTAAAAGCGGCTTGTTCAACTTATTTCCTCACGTTGAACATATAAAGTTGTCAGAAAATCAACCCTGCCAAATGTCGGGCTCTCTGGTAGTGCCGCCGTAAGCATAGGTGACGGGCAGACAAACAAGGGGCGGTTTGGAGGAGATATTTTCCTGCAAGAGCAGGTTAACGCACATTTCAGCAATTTCCGGAACAGGCTGCACAATGGTAGAACATACATAATCTGTTCCCTGAAAAGGACGGATGCCGTCAAATCCGATCACCTGCACATCTTCCGGAACACGCAGGTTTAACCTGCGGAGTGTCTTTATGATCAGGTAAGCCAATCGGTCTGTGACACAGAAAATGCCGTCAAAGGAAAGCTTTCCGTCACGAATGTGTTCGGCAAGAAAGTATTCAAATTCATCATAGGAATCTCCGTCATTTAGGATTTTCATTTCATAGGACAGTCCTCGTGACAGGCAGCCGTTTTCAAAACCAGCTTTTCGCTTGTTTGGTTCGTTATCCAGTGCAGAACCTGTACGAAGAAAAGCCACATTCGTACAGCCCAGGTCCGCCAATCTTTCTGCGGCTAACTGTCCGCCTGCAAAATTGTCGCTGGCCACACAGGGAATTTTGGTTCCCATGGAGCGGTCGATGGCAACAAAGGGGGTATTTTCTTCAATCTGTAAATTGGGATTGTAGGTCAGTCCGATGATACCGTCCACCTTGTTCTGTTGTGCCATGGTCACATATTCCTGTTCCTGTTCAGAATCAAAATCGGTAGAACATAACAGCATACGGTATTTGCGCTTCAAAAGTGCAAGATTAATATGGTAGACAAGAGAAGCAAAAAAAGGTTCTTCCGTATTGGGGATCAGAAGGGCAACGGTATAGGTTTTACTTGCTTTTAAGCCCTGCGCATAACTGTTGACCTGGTAATTCAGTTTCTTGATGGCATCCTCCACACGGAGTCTGTAAGATTCACCGACAGGGATACCATTTACTACTTTGGATACGGTTCCCAGGGCAACACCGGCTTCTTTTGCCACATCTTTCATAGTAGGAACGGAGTGTTCTGATCTCATTTCAGCCTCTTTTCTGTTTCATTTTTTGTTTCATGAACAAATATGAAACTTCATGAAATATACCTTCCAAATAAATGATATGGAATGTCAAAATAGATGTTTATTTTGATATTCAGCGAAGAATTATCTTTGCTGAAATTATTATAAGGTATAAAAAATGGTTTGTAAAGACCAAAATGAAATGAATTATGAAACGTTACATGAAATTATAGTGGATAAATTACACAAAAATGCATAATAGAAATAGTATAAAATGACAAAATATATAAATAATCACAATAAAATAGACTGAATACATTGACGAACTTATCATTTAGTGTTAGCATACGGATAAGAAGTGAAATAACGTTTCACGAAAAAGATGTGGAAGACACATAAACCACACACAAAGGGAAGGAGAAAGGATATGAGTGGAAGTAAGTCGGCAGTTACAAGTCCGGCAATAATGTCGGGAGGCAAACCGCTTGAAAAGCGCATCAAGGATAACTGGCAGTTATATCTGATGCTTTTGATTCCGGTGATTTTGACCATTATTTATAAGTATGTACCCATGTATGGCATACAGATTGCGTTCAGAGATTATAAAGCCAGCAGAGGTATGTGGGGAAGCGAATGGATCGGGCTGGAATGGTTCGAACGGTTCTTTACCGCACCTACCTGTGCACGAATGATCAAGAATACATTGCTTTTAAGCTTTTACAGTCTGTTATGGGGATTTCCGATTCCGGTCATTCTTGCGTTAATGCTGAACCAACTGAGATTCCAGCGTTTTAAGAGAGTGACGCAGACAGTGCTCTATGCGCCGCACTTTATTTCTACCATGGTCATCTGTGGTATGATCCGGATCTTTTTAAGTCCCTCAGGCGGTCTGATCAATCTGATCGCCGGAACGAGCATAGATTTCCTGACAGAATCAGCGGCATTTCGAACCATATACATAGCATCAGGAATCTGGCAGGATGCAGGATGGGGCATCATCGTTTACATGGCAACTCTGGCCAGTGTAGATACTTCCCTTTATGAAGCGGCCAAGGTGGACGGCGCTTCCATGTTCCAGAGAATTCTGCACATTGATGTGCCGCAGCTGACTTCCATCATGGTGCTGAATCTGATCATGAGCGCCGGCAGTCTGATGAATGTAGGATTCGAGAAAGTATGGCTGTTACAGACAGATCTTAACAAGGCCACCAGTGATGTGATAGCGGTATATGTATATCAGCAGGGTATTGAAAATGCCAAATACAGTTACTCTACAGCGGTTGGACTTTTTAACACTGTTGTCAACATCATTCTGTTGATCGTGGTCAATAAGATCGCAGGCAAAATATCTGAAGATACCAGTTTTATATAGGAGGTGTGGTATGAATACAATGACAAAATCCAAGAAGACAACCGGATTTTCCGAAAAAGTCAGTGACTATATACTGGTTGCCATCTGTGCGGTCGTTCTTTTTATTGTTGCGTATCCGTTGTATTATGTGTTGATTGCTTCCGTGTCAAATCCTTATGACGTATATGCAGGCAAAACGTTTTTACTGCCCAGTCAGTTCACCTGGGATGGTTATAAGGCTGTTTTTGCAGATCCGGGTATCCTGCTGGGTTATTGGAACAGCATTAAATATACAGTAGTTGGGACAATATTTTCCGTTGTGATTCTTTATCTGACGGCATATCCGCTCAGTGTGAAAGAACTGCCGGGCAGAAAGGCACTTAGTATCTTTTTTATCATCACCATGTATTTTGGCGGCGGTCTGGTCCCTACTTATTTGATTGTCAAGCAGACCGGACTTATCAATAACATGTGGGCCCTGTTCCTTCCGGGCGGTGTAGCAGTGGGCAATATGATCATTGTGAGAAACTTCTTTGAGAACAGTATCCCGAAGGAAATGATCGAGGCGGCCAATATAGACGGCGCTTCCAAGTGGACGACTTTTATTAAAATTGTGGTGCCTCTCAGCCGCTCTATCATGGCGGTTATGGTGGTATTCAGCATGGTGGCTTACTGGAATGACTGGTTTACGGCAATGATCTACCTGCCGGGAACACAGAAGGCTCCGCTTCCGCTTGTACTGAGAAATATCCTGATTAAGAGTTCCGCCAGCGCCAGCCAGGCAAGCACTATTTCCGGCGGTTATGCAGAATTGAATAAGATGACGGAGATGATCAAGTTCTCATCCATTATTGTGGCGGCGCTGCCGATGTTGATTATCTATCCTTTTGTACAGAAGTATTTTGAAAAAGGCTTTATGGCAGGTGCAGTTAAAGGTTAAGATTAGGAGAGAGAGGAAGAGTGGAATATGAGAAGAGATAAAAAGATCATATCATGTATACTTGCGGCAGGGCTTATGTTATCGGTTACGGCATGTGGAAATGATCAGTACGGCGCATCGCAGAAAGGCGTTGTCAATCCGGATGTCTCTCAGACGCAGTTCTCTATCATGGGCGGTATGAGTGCGCTGAGCAAAGGATACGATAATAATGAAGTATTGAATCAACTGGAGAAAGATACAGGTTTTAATATTGATTGGACAGTTATGAGTGATTCCCTGGCGGAACAGGTAAATATTCGTATCGCCGGCGGTGAGCTGCCGGATGCTTTCCTGGGAGTGGGATTTAACAATTACGATATTTCCCGGTATGGAGACGATGGTACTTTTATTGACCTGACACCGTATCTGACGGAAGAATATATGCCCAACTTAAGTAAGATATTGGAAGAAAATCCGGATATCCGCAGTGCCATTACCATGGATGACGGTTATATCTACGGGTTGCCGGCGGGCGAGAGAATGGGAACGGCAGGTATCGGATCGGAGGAAGATTACAGCATCTATACAATCCCGCAGTTTTCCATGATTAATAAAGCGTGGCTTGACGATCTGGGTCTGGAAGTGCCGACGACACTGGATGAACTTCACACGGCATTAAAGGCTTTTAAGGACAATGACATGAGTGCGAAATACTATGGCAATGCGCCGGGAAGCACGATTCCGATGTCTACAGGGTTTGACCAGTGGTGTTGGGGACAGAACATATTTTATGCAGGATTTGGATTCACCAACTGGCCCAATGATGTGTGCAATGACTTGGTACTCAGGGATGACGGAACAGTTGAATTCATTTGTACAACAGACGCTTATCGGGATGCCGTTACCTATTTCCATGACTGGTATGCGGAAGGACTGATGGATCTTGAAATGTTCAGTCAGTCGGATTCCCAGCTGATTGCCAAATGTTCCCAGGGTTATGTGGGTGTCACAACCTGGTGGTATATTGAGGAAGTAATGGGAGATTATGCGAAAGATTACGTATTCCTGCCCATTCTGGATGGACCTGACGGAACCCATAATGTGACGGTACGTACCGGGGGCGGAATCAACAGCGGCAACCTGAATATTACAAAAGCTTGCAAGAGTCCGGCAAATCTTTTAAAATATTTTGACAGATGGTATGATCCGGAGATCGTGATGCAGCTGCAATATGGCCCGATTGATGTGTATTTTACAGATAAAGATGAAAATGGCGTATGGCTGAGTATATCAAATGAGGAATGTCAGGAGAAGTATGGCAAGAGCGCTGGAGAGTTAAAAGGAGAACAGGAAGTGTGGGGCCCGAAACTGATTCTCAGTAATTACTATAGTACGACCTTTAAGATGGAAGATCGTGCGATTGAGCGTCTGACAGATTTGCAGGATTTCTGGATGCCATATGTAGACAGTACCGTGACCTATCCTGTGGACTGTGTCTTTACAGGAAGGGAATTGGATACCATCGACTGGTATAAGGCCAACTTTGAGAACACGGTAGCAGAAAATGAAGGTTTGTGGTTAAAGAACGGTGGGCCCACAGATCAGGAGTGGCAGGATTATATAGAGTTATTGGAAAAGAAGTGCGGTATGAATAAATTGCTGGAAGTGTACCAGAATGCGTATAACCGTTATGCGGGAATTGAAGTGGAGGAATAATCGTTATGATTAGTCAGATTTTACGTGACGCAAGAAAATATGAAGAGGCGATGGAGAAGAAGATTGCCCAGGAAAACCGCCCGGGGTTCCATCTTGCGGCCAGAGTTGGCTGGATGAACGATCCCAATGGGTTCTCATATTACAAAGGTGCGTATCATTTGTTTTATCAGTATCACCCATATGATTCCCATTGGGGGCCGATGCACTGGGGGCATGCGGTGAGTAAAGACCTGCTGCACTGGGAATATCTTCCCGCGGCCCTTGCGCCGGATGCAGAATTTGACAGGGACGGCTGCTTTTCCGGCAGTGCAGTGGTTCTGCCGGATGGAAGACATTTGCTGGTTTATACCGGTGTTGTCAGGGAGACCCAGCCGGACGGCAGTATGCGTGACGTGCAGACACAGTGCCTGGCGGTGGGTGACGGGACAGATTACGAGAAATACGTGGGAAATCCGGTACTGACCAAGGATGATCTGCCCGATAACGGCAGTAAATTTGATTTTCGTGACCCTAAGATCTGGAAAAAATCTGACGGTACCTATCGCTGTGTTGTAGGGAATTGTACACCGGAAAGAGACGGGCAGATTCTCCTGTTCAGCAGTCAGGACGGATTTCACTGGCAGTACGATAAAATACTGGCGGCGAATAATAAACGCTATGGCATGATGTGGGAATGTCCGGATTTCTTTGAACTGGATGGAAAGGCAGTGCTGCTTACCAGTCCTATGGATATGCTTCCACAGGGGTTTGAATATCATAACGGTAATGGGACTTTATGTCTGATCGGTTCCTATGATGAAGGGACCGACACCTTTACAGAGGAACATGATCAGGCAGTGGATTACGGAATTGATTTCTATGCCACACAAACCATTTTGACGCCGGATGGCAGACGGGTCATGATCGGCTGGATGCAGAATTGGGATACCTGCAATCTTCACTCTCCCGATCAGCCCTGGTTTGGCCAGATGAGTCTGCCAAGAGAACTGTCAATACAAAACGGCCGACTGTATCAGAATCCGATACGTGAATTGGAAGATATGAGAGGGGAGGAAGTAAGACATGAAAATGTTACCTTCCAGGATGTGGTCAGGCTAGCCGGGGTGGAGGGACGCAAGGTGGATATGGAATTGACACTGCGCCCTGCGGATGAAAACAATATTTATCGTAAATTTGCAGTAAGGTTTGCACAGAACGATACATACCATACCTCCATCAGTTTCAGGCCGTATGAATCCATTGTCAAGATAGACAGGAAATTTTCCGGTTCCAGAAGGGCGATCATTCATCAACGCCGTTGTCAGGTGCATAACAAAGATGGTAATATAAAGATGCGGGTCATACTTGACAGATTCAGTGTGGAAGTGTTTGTGAATGACGGTGAGTATGCGTTGAGCGCCACCATCTATACTGATCTTGCGGCAGAGGGAATTTCTTTCTATGCAGATGGAGAAGTATCGATGGATGTTGTGAAGTATGCGTTGGAATGATGACAAGAAAGGGGATGCCATGCTAATCAAATGACACCCAAATTTAACTATTGTTCACAAAGAAGCGGAGCCGCACAGGTGGCAGTGGATGAAAGAAACGGCCTGGGACTGGAATTATTGGGGCGGTATTCTAGGTAGGCAGGCGGCCTAGTGGGATGTTGGGAGACCTCACTCCATACGAAAATAAAATGAAAGAGACAGAATACCCAGGGCATGAGCCCTGGGCGTTTTGTTATTGGCGGTATATGAATTTATGGGTGAGCCCGTTCCTGAATATGATTGATTCCACATGCCCGTCCGTGAGCGTCACGGAATCCAGAATGGTATCGAGGTAGGTTTTCAGGATTTCCGGAGATACCGATTTTGCAAATTCTTTGAAATAGATATATTTCCTCTCTGCTAGTTGCCTGGATATTAGCAGGTGACTTGCCTGTTTGATAAAATCCTCGTCTGACAGAGAGGATTCAGTGCCACGGGAGACAAGGCCGAGTTTTGTGCTTACATCACCCAGGCGTTTTGATATTTCTGATTTCCGGATGATGAAGTCTTTTTCTGACATTGCAGATTCAGAATACAGATAGAGCTCCTGGAGCCTCTGCATAGCACGCTCCTGGCGTTCCTTTTCCTTGCGGAGCTGTTCTACTTCCGGGGAAACGGCGGCTTTCTTTTTCCTGGGCCTGCGGATAGAAAAGCTGTAGGAGTTGTCGGAGCCGTACCTGGCCAGGAGATTATAAAACTCATGGAGCCCGTTTTCCTCTATATGTTCCACACCGGAGAAAGTGCGGCCGAAAAGAAGCCGCTTTTCCAGTTCCCCAGGAGAATTGATACCGGAAAATTCCTTTTTAGCGTTCAACATGTTAAGGATGTAATTTATCACAAATTCACCCAGCACACTATCATTTACAGTCTGATTGTCACATTCTTTGGTTTTTCGCCTTTTGGGGCACGAGTAGTTAGACGGGCGGTAGCCGTCAGCACTTAGCTTTCCAGGAGTAGAGACCATTTTATTCCCACATTTCCCGCAGTATGCAATCCCAGAGAAAAGATGAACCTTTGAAGAGGTATGCTGCCGGTCGGAATAATTAGAGAAGTTCCTGGAATTGTCTTTCAACATACTTGCCATAACCTCATATTCTTCCACCGTGAATATCGCCGGGTGGTGGTTCGGCACCATTACCCATTCATCCTCCGGGTTTTCGGTGCGGTGGTCAGTTCCTTTGTATCGGTTGTATCTGTATATCCCAGCATAGAAAGGACTGGACGCAATTATCCATACCGCAGTAGGAGACCATTCTACACCGGCCCTGGTTCTATACCCACGCTCATTCAGGAGCCGGGACGTATGCGTCAGGGATTTATTCTCCATGTAATCATCCTTTAGTATCCGGCAGACCTGCGCCTCGTCCTCCCGGATAGAAAACTCCCCAGATTCAGGATCATAGTCATAGCCAAAGGGAATCCGCCCGCCGTTCCACTGGCCGTTACTGGCCCTGGATATCATGGCGGCGGTCACACGCTCGGACGTCATATTTCTTTCAAGCTCCGCAAATACCAGGATGATTTTGAGCATAGCCTCACCTATGGCCGTGGAGGTATCAAATTGCTCGTTTTTGCTGACAAAGACAACACGGAGCTCCTGTAGTTCCTCGTACATTTCCGCAAAGTCCAGCAGGTTACGGGAAATGCGGTCTATTTTCCAGACAAGCACATGAGAAAACTCACCGTTGCGGATGCGGTACATCATATCCTGAAAGGCTGGCCGGTCGGTGTTCTTTCCTGAATAACCGGCATCCTCGAATATCTCATACTCGCTTATCCCCAGAATCAACTCCGCATAGGCTATCAGGTCTTTGCGCTGCATAGGCAGAGAATCCTTGTCAATCTGGTGCATGGTAGATACACGGATATAGATAGCCACTTTCTTTGCCCTGGAAAGCCCAGATTTCGATTTTACGGTCTTTCTATTTCTTGACATATATTTTATCCCCCAAAGAGAAAAAGCCCCTGCACGGGGCTATATCTTGTCTATTTTGCTGGCGTATTTGTTGAGTGCGGCCCACACCACATTTCTATCGTCTGGGCTTGCAACCTGGTAGCACATCAGCAATCTTTGAAGTTCCATAACGTATGCGTACTGGTCTCCGGCTGGATTGTTCAGCAGATCGATCATGATTTTTCTTCCGGTTTCCTGATTTCCCATAAGATACCCCCTATTCTGATTTATTGTTTCTGCGCCGCCATTCTAAGTATTCATTATTGACTATGCTTTTTTCTCGTCAGCATACTTTTCTGGAATTACCATGTGAGTACGCAAAAAGTCCTTGCACATTTCCTGTTTGTCTGCCGGAATCCGGCAAATGATATCTAGCCATTCCTGGTCGGATTCAGACAAAGAATTATCCTGAACTGACGTAGAAAGCGTAACAAGGTAATCGAGCGTTATGCCAAGGTGACGAGCAATAGCAACGCATAATTCTACGTTGGGAACAGAACCTTTTTTCCATTGAGTAACGTTTCCGGTACTATATCCAAGTTCTTTTAGTATGGTGGTGGGCGTAGTGCCCTTGTCTTTACAAATCTTACAAATATTATCGTAAAACATATATCCTCCCCAGTGAACGCAGAAAACTAAATTTTATACTTGACCAACGCATAATAATGCGTTATAGTATAAAATATAGAATAAAATTGAGAATGAAACAAAAACGCAAAAACAAAATCAAACTCATTTTATTTTAACGCAAAAGTGAACAAAAGTAAAGTAAAAGGAAAGGAGGCTACACAATGGCAAGGAAACTGTCTCCCTGGTGCAAAAGCGCAAAGATCGCTATGATTCAGCAGGACATAAGCATCATAGATCTTGCAGATAAATTGAATCTGACAAGGTCTTATGTTACCTCGATTCTGAATGGCCGGGTAACAAGCCCCATTGCCGTAAAAAAAATCAGTGATTATCTGCATATACCGGATGTAGGAGCTGAATTACAGGTCTAAGTAAATTATACGGCAACGGAGGGTAAATGAACATGGAGAATGGTTGTATGAATTGCATGGGAAATATATACCGTGCCTGTAGGGAAGAGGCGGCAAAATACAACGATAAGCTAAGAAGCCGGGAAAGCGCAGCGGAACTTCTGGGGATATCCACATCCACACTGTCAAATTACGAGCTGGGGATAACTAAGGCGGTTCCGGTTGACATTGTGGTTATGATGGCTGACCTTTACAATTCCCCCCAGCTTAAAAACCTCTACTGCAAAAGAGAATGCCCGATAGGAAAGCAACTACCGGTCGCCACGGAGATTGACGGTCTGGCAAGCGTGACGGTTCGCCTCCTGAATGACCTGGATGATGAAGAAATCCAGAACATGAAAAAACAGCTATTAAGCATAGCGTCAGACGGAAAGATTGATGAAAGCGAGAGGGAAGAGTTTGACGGCATTATGCGGAATCTCGATTCCCTGGCAAAAACAATATCAGAGCTCCGGATGTTTGCTGAAAAAATCACGGAAAGGGGCGGTAGGAATGGCACTCGTTGATAGATTGCGCGAGATCATGGAAAAAGAATTTGGAATCAAAACGGACGCCGATCTGCTGAAAGCAATAGAGGAATACCCAGATATTGATTTAGGCATATTCGCCTCTCCCGTCATGGAGGATTTCGGTCATGCGGTGTAAAGATATCCTGAAGCTGGCGTCCATATGTGCGGCAACGTTGAGCCTGGTTCTTACCATGAAAGGGATAGCCCAGGAAGAGAGGGAGGCGGATCACCTGGATATGGTGGCAGACATAGAGGCGGAAACACCGGAGACACCTGCAGAACCGGAACCGACTGAAACACCGGAGCCGGTTATCTACGTCATACAGGAAGAGGAAACCGGGGAGCCGGAGCCGGAACCGGCCATGAGCCTGGATGCCGCAGACGAGGAGATTTTGCTGAAACTTGCCATGTCGGAGGCAGGGGGTGAGAGCACGGAGGGAAAAGCCCTGGTGATGCTGTCCGTAGTCAACCGGGTACGGTCTGATGAATTTCCTGACACGGTATCAGAGGTTGTATTCCAGGATAGGCAATATTCGCCGGTGCTGGACGGGAGATACTATTCCACGGTTCCGGATGATGATTGTCTGGCGGCGCTGGAGCTTATAAAGGGCGGCTGGGATGAAAGCATGGGAGCCATGTATTTTGAAAATGCCGGTGCGGATAGCTGGCACAGCAGAAATCTTGAATTTCTCTTCCGGGAGGGCAATCACAAGTTTTACAAGTAGGAGGCACAATGAAAATCATTTTGAAAAACTGGCTTTTGCTTACGGTTGGACTGATACTGACTGCTGTATGCGTCAGGGTGGCCTACCAGGAAAGGGGCTACATAGCGGTCGGCGGGGAGTGGCTGGTTATTCCTCTTTTAGTCACCGTAAAAGCGGTTGTGAAGTCAGTGGCGGAGGATATTCTGAATGAATACTGACTATCAGGGCATCCGGGAAAAAGCAGAGGCAGACGGATATAAGGTGGATGATGATACATTCCAGGGGCTTATCGAATATGCCAGGAGGAAAGCGAAAACTGCCGGGCGTGATGAAAGCTATCTGCCGTTTCTACTGCCGGATGTGATTAAGGAGTGGTGTGGCACATCAGGAGGGCTATCAATACATACAGCATAGCCATGATGCAGATACAAAATATTTTTTAAGGAGGTAAAGAGGCGTGGCGCAAATGACAACAGCACAATATCTGGATTCCATTCAGAACGGCCTCATATCGGAGCTGGGAAAGCACAAAGAGGCTCTACCGGCCGGATTCAACCGAGAGAGGTTTATCCTGAACTGTATTACAGTGATTCAGGATATGTTGAGAGACAGCAAGAAAAAAGACCAGCTCGCAAAAGTGGATGTGAAAACGATTCCTGTATGTCTGGCAAAAGGGGCGTACCTGGGGCTCGATTTCTTCAATGGAGAATGTTACGCAATCCCCTATGGGGGAAATATGCAGTTTCAAACGGACTATAAAGGCGAGATTAAGCTGTGCAAAAAGTACAGCAAAAATCCGATTAAAGATATCTTTGCTAAGGTGGTTCGTGACGGTGATTTCTTTGTGGAAGAGGTTGAGAGCGGAGAGCAGAAAGTTCATTTCAAACCGCAGCCGTTTTCAAACGCACCCATGAGAGGGGCTTTTGCAATCGTGGTTTACAGAGACGGATCTATGATGTACGACACCATGAGCGCAGAGGACATAGAAAATGTCAGGAACAATTACTCAAAGGCAAAAGACAGCCCAGCATGGAAAAACTCTCCCGGAGAAATGTATAAAAAAACCGTACTCCGGCGCCTTTGCAAGTTGATTGATCTGGATTTTGACAATATCGAACAGAGGATTGCTTTTGAGGACGGAGGGGATGTGACATTTGAGAATATGCAGATATCCGGAACCACACAGGCGGCATTGCCGGATAACGGCGCTCCGATTGATGTAATGGAACAGATCAAAAGAGCGCAGGCGCAGAAACAGGGAAAACAGCCGGTTCCCGCACAGCAGCCGCAGAGCCAGTACGAAGAGGAATTTTTGCAGTTTGAACAGCAGCAGGGATACGGAAACGGCGGGGGCTATGATCCCAATTTTTCCATTCCGAACGAGATCGAAGATGAACTACCGTTTGCGTAGGATAGGAGGATAACAGGATGAATGAGATTAGCGTAGTAGTAAAGCAGGAGCCGGGAAAGGTTTCATGGAACTTTGAAGAGATCAAACAGGTTTTGGAGGACGGGCTGGAAGTATACCGGACTACAGCCTATACGGACGCCACAATCAAGACGGCAAAGAGTGATGTTGCCACACTCAGAAAACTCTCGGCGGCTATCAAGGAACGCCAGAAAGAGGTCAAGGATAAGTGTCTGGAGCCGTATGCGATTATAGAATCCCAGGCAAAGGAGCTTATCGCTCTGATTGAAAAGCCGATCAATGCAATCAATGACCAGGTTCAGGATTACGAGAGGCGCCGGAAAGAGGCGGCCAGGAAAGAGATCATGGACTACTGGAATAAAAAGTCAGAGTCTCTTCCGGAGGATATCAGGGAAAAGGCCAGGATCGTTATCTATGATGAACGGTGGGAAAATGCCACGGCCACTAAGAAAAGTTGGCGGGAGGGTATCGAGAACGGCATCCAGAAGATACTGGATGAAATCACCACAATCAAATCTTTTGCCAGCGAATTTGAAGAGGATATGCTGGCAATCTATAAAGCTGACCTCTCTTTGCAGAAAGCCATTGCAAAGATGAACGAACTGAAAGCCCAGCGTGAGCGCATCCTGGAAATGGAGCGGAAAAAGCGGGAGGCAGAGCAGAGACGCAAAGAAGAACAGGAACGCATGGCACGGGAACAAATGGAACGTGACGGAAAAGAAAAGCTGGCCGGGATGATGCCGTCCGGAACGCCTGCCAAGACACATGCTGCTGGATCGTTGGCTGGCATGATGCAACCGGGTGTTGCGTCAGCGGGAGCGCCTGGGGCGCACGGACACGGCGGGAATGTACCGGCCCAACAGGAGCCGCCCAGAATGGGGCAGTCGGAGAATGCCGGAAATGCCGGGGTTGCGGCTGGAAATATCCCACACCGGGAGGAACCGGCAAAAGTGGGACAGCCGGAGGCGCAGACAAGAGCATATCCGGGAGGCAGGTCTGTAAAACTTATCATTACTGGCACACAGGAACAGATCACGAAGATTCAGAACTACATCCGTTTTACGGGTGCGACTTATCAGGAGGTATAGAGTATGCAGTTGACAGCAGAGAATTATTATTCGGAAGAGGCCAATTTTGAGTATATGTCCGTCTCACAGTTTAAAGATTTTGTGGGAACATACGGACGGAGAGGGTGCGAGTTCACCGCCATGGATAAGATCAGGGGAGTGTATGAGGAAGAGGAAACAACCGCACTCCTGGTAGGGAGCTATGTAGATGCCTACTTTGAGGGCACGCTGGATAAGTTCAAGGCAGAGCACACGGATATCTTCAAGAAAACCGGAGACAAGGGCTTGAAATCGGATTATGTGCAGGCAAATGACATTATCGCCCGCATTGAGCGTGACGAGTTCTTTATGGCGCACATGTCCGGCCAGAAACAGGTTATCATGGCCGGGGAATTGTTCGGACTTCCCTGGAAAATAAAAATTGATTCCTACCTGGAGGGAATCGCAATCGTGGATTTAAAGGTTATGGCATCCCTTACTAAGTTGGAATGGGTACGGGATATCGGCTATCTGGATTTTGTAAGGTATTGGGGGTACGACATCCAGGGCGCAGTCTACCAGGAGATTGTCTACCAGAATACAGGTAAACGCCTGCCGTTTTACATTGCTGGGGCCAGCAAGGAAAAGGCAACGAATATCAAGGTTATCCACGTTCAGGACAATTATCTCCGGGAGGCTATGAGCGTGGTAGAGCACAATATCGAGAGGGTAAGACAGGTGAAATACGGAGAAGTTCTTCCGGACCGGTGCGAGTGCTGCGACCACTGTAGAGAGACGGAAGTTCTCACTGGCCCTATCGGAATTGCTGACCTGGTGGCAGATATTTGACGGTAAAAAATCACAGAATGGCGGTGATGAAAAATGGCGTGGATCAGCGTAGACCAAAAGCTGATAGGTGGAAAATTGAGAAGTCTATATAAAGCGATTGGATGTTCGCAGAATGAGGCCATTGGAATCCTGGTCAGTCTGTGGCTCTGGGGAATAGATAATGCTGAAATGGACGGCCTCATGGTGAGTGCCGACCGGGAGGATATCAAACAATCTTTCCAGGCCGGACTCTCCAAAGAGGTTGACGGTGATGCGGTTGTTGCCTGCCTGATTGATACCGGGTGGATAGATGAAGTTGACGGCCAGCTATATCTCCATGATTGGGGAGACTGGCGGTCATATTACAATCGCTATGTCAAAGATAAAAAGGGAAATTGCGAGAGGCAGGCCAGATTCAAAGCACGACAAAGAGAAAAGGCAACCGGAGACAAACAAAGTAACGTTACTGATGATGTTACCGGTAACGTTAGCGAAATAAAACCAGAAAGCAAGGAACCAGAGAAAAAGAGCCGTAAAGAAGAACAGGAGGAAAAGCACGGCAAGGAATTTGAAGAGTTCTGGAGCGTTTATCCAAAGAAAGCCGATAAGGGAGAGGCGTACAAGAAATATAGGGCCAGGAGGAATGAGGGGTACTCTGCGGAAGAGATTCTGGCGGCGGCAAAAGCGTACAGGGCGGAGTGCGAAAGAAAGCATACCGACAAGCAGTACATCAAACATGCTAAGACGTTCCTGGGGCCGAATCTTTCCTTTACCGAGTATATACCGAGGAATCCGGAACCGGCACCAGCACCAGCACCGGCGCAGGCACCAGCAGGCGGAGTGAGATCAATGTGATTTGTTAAGGAGGTTTTGCATGGAAGAAATTAGAGAAACGGCCGCTAATGCCCTGCATAGCATTGTGGCCAACAGTGCCGCCACAATGGAGAACGGAGATTACATAGGTGACGGCGGCCTCCTGTACTGCGGGAAGTGCCATACCAAAAAAGAGCGTGTTGTGACTTTTCCGGCTGGGCTCATGGGACCGGAGGAGGTAAAGAGAAAGGTTCCGTGTGTCTGCACATGCAGGCAAGCGGCCATGGAGAAAGAAAAACAACAGGAGGAATACCGGGAGAAAATGGCCAGGATTCAGAGAATCCGTGACGCATCCATGATGGAATCAAAATACCGTGATGCAAGGTTTTCTTCCTATACCGTGGTAGACCAGAACCGGAAAGTATTTCAGATCGCCAGTAAGTATGCCGCAAATTTCCAGCAGATGTTGAAAGACAACCAGGGGCTTATCTTCTGGGGGCCGGTCGGAACGGGAAAGAGCTTTACGGCGGCCTGTATTGCAAATGAACTTCTGGCAGAGCAGATTCCGGTTATCATGACCTCTTTTGTAAAGATACTGCAGAACTTGCAGGCGCATCCGGACGAAGCGGCCTACATATCAATGCTGAACAATGCAAGTCTCCTGGTGCTGGACGATTTAGGCACAGAGCGTAACACAGACTATGCGCTTGAAAAGGTATACAACGTGATAGACAGCAGATCAAGAGAGGCAAAGCCTATGGTTCTGACAACGAACCTGACGCTCTCTGAAATGCTTGAAGTCGAGGATATCCGGTATAAGCGCATCTATGACCGTATTTTTGAAACCTGTCTGCCGGTTGAGGTATCCGGAGAATCATTCCGCAAGATATCCGCAGAGCGCCGGTTTGACAAAATGGCTAAATTCATGCAGGAGGGATAATTTTGGGAGAGAAGATAAGAGAGCATTTGAAAAAATTCAGAGAGGCGGCGGGGCTGACACAGAAACAGCTCGGAGCCATGGCCGGGAAAGGGGAAAGCGCAATCCAGGCTTACGAGAGCGGAAAGTCAGACATTCCGTTAAGCGCCCTGATCTCCATTATGGGGGCATTGAAGATTTCCTTTGCCGATCTGGAAAGAGGCAGTAAAACGGAGCCACCGGCAGAGAAACCGGTGGAAATCCTGATTTACAACCAGGAGGACAGACTGAACACGGCGGCTATCCTGGTAAAGAACGGATACACGGTAGAGCAGGGAAAGCGGAATAAAACGCCTACAGGAAAAGCCCTGGACTACTTTTTGCGGATACGAAAGTATGACGAGGCCGCCGATACCGGCAGATAGGAGGGTACATGAGCAAATCAAGACATTCAAAAACAAAGGCCGCAGGGGAGGCGGTAGGGATGAACAGATACGGGAAACAGTTCAACCAGAAACCGAACATTGTACCGGCGAAAAACCGGCAGTTTCGGAGAGCAGAAAGCAGAGGGAGGTAGGAAGTGGAGACGTATTTTAAATTAAAGATTTTCTTTGAATATATTGCACCTATTTGTATCCTGGTAGGTCTTGCGTTGGTTTGGATAGGTTTATCTATTGTGATTAGCGTATCAGAGAAAAAAAGAAAAGGGAGGGGAAAAAAGAGAAATGGCAAAGTACGAAAAGAAGATGATGCAGTTTGAGGCGTTCCGGTATGACGGACATATAAGTCTCCCGGCGTGTGAAAAGGACTATGACGAGACGAAGCACGCCCCGTATTGGGTGGCCATGGCAGGTCTTAAAGGAATCCTGTTTTTTGATACTTCCAATCCGGTAGAAATACCGAAACTTTACACCAGGTATCCGGACGGAGAAGTGGTACACATTCCGGTCGGCTATTACATTATCCGGTGGAGTGATACGGAGTTGTACCCCTGTGAACCGAATTTGTTTGAGGCGTCCTATATTCCGGTGGCGGAGGGGAACGAAGAAAAGCGCTGCCTGAATATCCAGGGAGAACAAAGAGCCTGGGATGAAAAAAGACAGGAGCTTGAAGAGGCGGTGAAGCCTCTCCATGAATGGTTATGCAAGTACGGTGATCCTTATGTGACGGTGGCGGTGACACAGGACAGGGCAACGGTACACCAGGAGTACATGACAACGCCGCTCCCGGTTCCGGACTGATTAAGGGAGGCAGGGCATGAAAGCATTAACAATATGGCAACCCTGGGCGAGCATGGCCGCCGTTGGAATCAAGCATAATGAGACCAGGGGATATCCTACAAATTACAGAGGCGCTATCGCTATCCATGCGGGAAAGAAGTCTGTAAATGAAATATGGTCCGCATACCTTGATGAAAGAGCCCGTGAGGTAATATGCCGGAGGCTGAATCTTTCAGGCCATACCGGGCTTGAAATCTTTCCTCTGGGGTGCGTACTTGCGACAGCGAACCTGGTAGAGTGCATAAAGATCACGCCGGAGTTTGTCGCTACCCTGTCTCCGGATGAACTGGCACTCGGAGATTATACCCTCGGACGGTACGCCTGGAAGTTGGCAGACGTAAAGCAGTTTCAAGCCCCTATCCCCGCAAGAGGGCAGCAAGGGCTCTGGGAATGGGAGGGGATGCGGTAATGAAAACGGTGAAATTTACAGTCCTGGGAGAGCCCACCGGAAAAGGGCGGCCGCAGACAAAGGTAATGTATTCCGAAAAGGGATTCAAAAATAAGAAAACTGGAAAAGTCAGGAATACGCTTGTAAACAATGTTACTCCGAAAAAGACTGTCATTTATGAGAATGAGGTCAAAGAGGTATACCGTTTACAGTGTGACAATTACCGGTTCCCGGACGGAGCCATGCTGGATATGCGTATAATCGCCTATTACCGCATACCAAAGAGCCAGACAAAGAGGAATAAGGAGCTGATGAAAAACAGCTCCTACGGCCCACAAAGAAGCCTGACATGGATAATGTGGTGAAGATCATAGCGGACAGCCTGAACCAGATAGCGTACAGGGATGATACCCAGATAGTGGATTGCCAGTGCCGGAAGTTTTATTCCGACAATCCCAGGGTGGAAGTGACCATAAAGGAGGTAAAACCAGATGTTGAAGAAAAATGAGGGAGACCTGAACATAACCAGTGCGGACCGCATGGTATTCCCGAATCTTCCGCTGACCTATGAGGAAATGATTCTCCTGGTACCTGCGGAAATCAGGAATCCGGAGGATAAGCGGCACCGGGCGGTATACGGCCTTATACAGTGCATGGCAAGGCAACTGGAAGATGCACGGCGGGTATCGACAATCCAGCCCAGCCAGTATCTCCGGGGATATAAGAGAGGGCAGTCAGACGTCCAGACGCAGTTCAGGATCAGGGGTATACAACAGGAAATGGCGGCGGTCAAGTTCCGCCTGGAGATTAACGATTTCCGGGGACCTGCAGAAGAGGAAATTCTGAAAAACCGCATGTTGGAGCTCTACGAGCTGGCAAAGAGACTTGACCCGTCCGGAGTAGGGCGGTTTGAGCATAGGATTGACAAGAGAATGAAGAAAGTGAGGTTAAGAGAGAATGGCAATTACAGAGGAAACCAGACAGGAAGAAATGAAAGAGTACGAGAGGTTACTGTTAAGTACGGGGCGGACCGGCGTGGAGAACCTGATCGCTTATATCGGTGCCAGTGATTTTTACACGGCTCCGGCATCCACGAAGTTCCACGGTTCCTTTATGGGTGGGCTTTTGCACCACAGCCTGGAAGTATACCGGAACCTGGATAAAAAGACCAGCAGCTCCGAGTACAACGTCTGGCGGGAACTTCTCGACACAGACAAGATCGGAAATGACAGTATCATCATTGTTTCTCTTCTACATGATATCTGTAAGACGCACTTTTACACAACGGAGCTGAAAAACCAGAAAAACTATGACCAGGAGGTTGTCGCTGCCGCTGACAGACGCCAGGTGAAGCACGACAGCAACGGGGATTTCATCTGGGAGACGGTGCCCTCATATGCGGTGGATGATAAAATCCCGTATGGCCATGGTGAAAAGTCTGTGATGATGATCGAAAATTTCATAACCTTAAAACCGCTGGAGAGGTACGCTATCCGCTGGCACATGGGATTCTCGGAGCCGAAAGAGCTCTACAATACCCTGACGGCGGCCATTGAGAGATACCCGCTTATCCTGGCACTCCATGAAGCGGATATGGAGGCGTCATACGTCACGGAGGAACGGAATGAGTAGTGAAAAGGTTGCGCCGTCCAACCTGGAATACCTGATAAAGCACGAAGTTCTCCCACAGGGTACAACGCTGGAAGATGCGATATATATTCTCACTGACCCGTTGAATTGTGCGGAGTGCATTGCAGTAGATGAATGTGCGGAGCGTTACGGCTCTGACGCATTATCAAACAAAGATCATGACTGCCTGGAAGTTGTGGCGGCATTTCTGAAACAAGACCATAAGGAGGTAAAGAGAAAGACATGAGCAAGATCGCTGATGATACACAGGAACTGGTCATAGAGGATGTAACCTTTGAAGAGGCCAGAATGAATTTCAACAGGGTATTACAGAGGCTTTTCAAGAATATGATTGAAAGCGATTCCACGGACGGCTCCATAACGCTGAAAATTGATGTTTCTCTGGAAAACGAGTACATACCCAACTATGATCCCGATACCGAGGGAGAGAGCAGGCGGATTCAGAAACTGAAGTTCAAGCATAAGGTTTCTTCCAATATCACCGTGAAAGACGAGCTGACCGGAAACAAGAATCCGGAAATGCAGCTTGTATGGGACGAGGGGCGCCAGATGTACGTCCTGGCATACATCACCGGAACGGATCAGCGGACTATCTTTGATAAAGACCAGCCGTGGAACCAGGAAGAGGGCGAGGACGGCCAGGGCTCCCTTGAAACTGATCCTGAAAAAGCGTGGATGAATACTCCCCTGTTACCTGGTGAAGTGGCAGACGAGGGAGCGCTGCCGGGTGAGGTTGCGGATGCCGGCGCACTGCCGGGAGAAGTAATAGACGGGGAGTGCAGGGAGGTAGACGGGGAAGAGGAGCCCAGGGAGGATGACGGTTACTCCTATGAGGAACCGGAGGACGAGGAATAACCAGACAGGAGGATGCCATGTGGAAAGATAATTTCGGACAGTGCCGGGGATGCGGCCAGCGTGTCCTCTGGATAAGGACAAAGGCCGGTAAGAATATGCCGGTCAACACCACAATTCACCACTACCGGAAAGATGTAGCAGGGAAAGAAAAAATCGTCACACAGGGCGGTGATGTGGTGACAGCAACTATCGTTGACACGCCGGAAGAGGCTGACGGAGTGGGGTACATTTCCCATTTCGCCACCTGCCCGCAGTCGAAGAGATTCAAAGGAAACCGTGCCAGGTAAGGCAGACAGGAGGAAAAGATGAATTACGAGAGAATGTGGAAAAAGCTAAAAATAAGACTGGTGGGTGAATCCGGCAATGAAAGAATGAATCCGGGAGCCGCCGAACATTGCAGGAGTATTCTTCTCACCATGGCACGGCTCGAATCCGAGGAATACAAAAAGGACGACAAGGCCGGAACCTGCGATTACACGGTGAGACAGGATATTATCGGGAACGTTGATGTTAAGGCTACGGATATCCTGGGGATTGCCAGAGAGACTTTCAAGCAGATCACCGGCCATAAGGTCATTGACAGCCTGGAAGAGCTGGAAAGCGAGATTCGGAAAAGAAAAGGTAAACCCCTTTTATCTGACGTCCGGGAGCCTATCGTTGTGGATGAAAAGGTGGATATCCCGGAGCATATACGCCATGAGGCGGACTTGCACGGAATCAGGATCGCCAGATTCGGGGTGGACGTCATTTCCACTGATACGCTGCCGAAAGGGGTATTCATGACGAAAAAGATTTCTCCTGACGGGTTCCCCGGCTGATTGGCCGGTCGGATAAACTGAAAACTGAATAAAGAAAAAGGTCTGCCCAATGCCTCCCAGCGCTTGACAAACCCCATACACGATAACGCCATTATAAGGCGTTTTGGGAAAAATGTCAAGTGGGAGGTTTGGGAAAATGGCTAATAAAGGCGCAAAGACTTATAACATTTCGGAACGGGAACTACAGGAAATGATGCGGAGGGCATCAGAGGCCGGTATAGCGGCGTACAAGAATGAGCATGAGGAAACGACCAGGAGAAAGGCTGGACGTCTACTGTACCGGACAAAAACTCTTCTGGAGAGATATACGCAGCTCAACGAGTACGCACAAAATTCCGTCTACACGCTGGAACGTGCGGAAGAGGTCAACGAGGGCATTGCCGATCTGGAAGTCCTGACAAAGTTCGGTATCTTTGATGATGATAAAACGCTCCACAATCTGAAACGCAGCGTGGTGACGGTCAATATGGTCATGGCCCATGTGAATACCATGCTGGAAGTGTACCGGAAAGAGTGTGAGAGTTCCGCATCCAAAGTGAAGCAGAGACAGTACAGGGTGATAGAGTACCTGTATCTCTCCGAAAACAAGCTGAACACAAAGGAGATTGCGGAGTTGGAGGGTGAGGATGTACGCACTATCCAGAATGACGCCAAACAAGCCAGAGAGGACCTGACAGCCCTTATTTTTGGCCTTGACGGAGTGATTACCAGAATACTTAGGGAATAGGTGGTTTTGCCTGTCCTTGCGGCTATAAGAGAGCCACGGACATAAATTTTCGTTTTTTTTACGTTGACCATTCATTTCCCAGGATGTTATAGTGTATCTGGCAAGATTGACTTGCCTGCCATTCGTAGACTGAACCGGTATTCAGGACTACGCCATGCTCATTTATCCCTTACGGACGGGGAGGCGCAAAACCTCCCCTATCCCGATAAAAGCATACGGCCTGGCATGGAAAGCTACTCCGATCATCCACAACCACCGAAAAGGGCCCGCCGCTGGTAGGCTCTTTTGCATTTCATAAGTGCCTGTAAAGCCGATAAATACAAGGAAAATCATTGAATTATGTCGGACAAAATGGTATAATATTGTTAGGGCAACAGTGGAAAGGAGGCGGTCGTGTGGAAGTCAAGAGAGGGCGCCCCACAAAGAATCCGAAGCAGAGCAAGATATCTGTCCGGATAGACGCAGAGTGTGAAGCGATACTGAACCAGTATTGCCAGGAAACCGGGAAAGACCGGGCGGACGCTGTAAGAGACGGAATCCGCAGACTGAAAAAGCGCAGGCCCAGGAGTGGCCGAAAGGAGAATGAGCATGAGTGAAGTAATGAGCGGCGAGTTGTCAAAGGTGGCAGACGGTAGGAGGATTTGTTTGCTTGACCTGAATTATACCCTGGTCGGAAACCAACAGGAAACCCGTATGCTGCGGCCCTTTACAAAGCGGATGCAGTACGAGGAATACCGGAGGGATTTGATCGAGGCGGTCAGGGGCGATTACGTTATCATCATAACGGCCAGACCGGACTACCAGATGAAAGCCACCATGGAGAATATTCTCCGCAAGACCGGCTGGCAGCCGGAGGAATATTATTTCAATGACTTCAACGCTGAACCGCCCGTATTTAAAGAGTCGGCACTGAAAAGGTTCGTGTTCCCGAAACATGGTATGAATCCGATTCAGTTCTATGCGGTAGAGAGCAATCCCAGGACGAGAACCATGTACGGCAGGTACGGGATTGAGGCGGCTCCCTATGATAAGTTCATAAAGAGTGCGGACAGCTACCACGAGATAAAGCAGAAAGAGCCGGAACCGGAGCAGTTATCCCTCTTCGGTTGAGAGGGAGCGGACCGGCCGCAACACAGGTAAGAAAGCAGCGTATTTGCGGATGCGCTGTTTTTTTATGCCAAAATTGAGAAAGCGAGGGAAAAGGCATGGAAAGTAAGGTTATGAGGCTGGAAGATATCAAGCCTGCAGAATACAATCCGAGAGTGCGCCTGACGGAAGTGGATCACGAATACAAGGCACTGAAAGCTAGTATTGACGAGTTCGGTCTGGTGGTTCCTCTGATTGTGAACGAAAGAACCGGTACCCTGGTAAGCGGACACCAGCGGCTAAACGTCATGCTGGCGGAGGGCGTGGAGGAAACGGAGGTTGTTATCGTTGACATGGAGCCGGAGAGGGAAAAGGCCCTCTGTATCGCCCTGAACAAGATCAGCGGCCAGTGGGATTACGGAGCCCTGGCGGATATCCTGGAAGAGCTAAGGGATTCGCCGGTTGATATCCTGGCAACGGGATTCTCTGATGATGAAATTGCCGATCTGCTGGGAGAGCTCCAGGAGGAAATCGGAGGCGGGGAGGCGCCGGATGTGGAAAGCGTGGGAAAGAAAGAGGATACAAAAGAGGGCGTGCCCTGTATCGTGGGCGAGTACACGTTCCGGATTCCCAACGGCCTGTACAAGGACATGATGGCAGACGTCCGGGAAAAGGTAGGCTTTTCAAAGGAGAAAGTAGAGGCAGAGCTGAAAAGGAGGCTGTTTGGGAATGGAAATCAGGAAAATACAGATTGAGGATATCCGGGAAAGTGAGTTCAATCCCCGTGTGCGGCTGGAAAAAGGATCGCCGGAGTATGAGCAGATAGAGGCGAGCATCCGGGAATTTGGATTCATTGAGCCCCTGGTTGTCAATGAACACAATATGCGCCTGGTCGGAGGGCACCAGAGATTGCAGGTGCTAAAGGATACGGGTGCTGCAGAAGTGGAGTGCGTCATGATAAACGAGCCGGACGAGGACAGGGAAAAGGTTCTTTGCCTGGCCCTGAATAAGATCAAAGGCGATTGGGATATGGAAAAGCTGGCCGCACTCCTGGGGGATGATGATATATCCGTCTTTCCTACCGGATTCATGGACGGGGAGGTTGACCTGGATAAATACCTGGAAAGCGCCACGGATGATTTCGTGGGCGGCGGTGATGATGCGGATGCAGAGGCAGGCCAGGAGACGGACGGCGATATGCGGGATGTAAGTACGGTGATAAAGATAGGCAGCTATTCCTTTACCGTAAAGGCGCCGGAATATTATGCGCTCCTGGAGGATATCAGGGACAAGGGCATATTCGAGCCGTCCGAAATCAAAGAAGAGTTGCAAAGTAGGATTCTAAGTGATTAAGTTAGTACCGATAAAGGAAATACAGGCGTCAGAGTACAATCCACGCCGGAATGATGAAAAGAGGCTGGCACTGACGGAGCTCTCCCTGAAAAAGCTGGGATTTCTTCTCCCGGTATATGCGGATACCAGCGGGGAGATATTATCCGGGCACCAGCGTTGTCTTGTAGCGGCCCGTATGGGCTATACACGGGTTCCCGTGGAGTATGTGGATATAGTAGACCTTAATGAAAGAAAAACTGTCAATATCCTGTTTAACAGGGCCACAAACGACCTCCACAAACAGGACACTTGCGGGAAGATCAAAAACCGGCTTTACAATATGGATATCGAGGGCATAAGCGCAGGGCTCCCGGACATTGAGCCGGACAGCGAGGCGGCTTTTCCCTGTATGCACACCCGGAGGGTGGATACCGTAGAGCTGGCAAAGAAGAACCACCGGGAATTTGACGGGCACATGAAAGCCCTGGCTAAGACGCTGGAAAACCGGTTCGGCGTGGTGATGCCGATTGTGGTAGACCAGGATATGGCCGTGGTGAACGGCATAGGGAGATTGCAGGTGGCGGCGGAGGCGAAGCGCCGGTTCGTGAAGTGCGTACAGGTATCAGGAGCGCAGAGGGAGCTTGCGGCGGCTATGCTCAATCTCCTGTCTATGGATTTCTCCATGGAGTCCAGCTATGCGGATGTGCTGCGGTATAACAGTTTCATGCGGGAAAGGAATACCAGGGAGACGGACACCGAGGGCAACTGCGCTTTGGGTGACGGCTTTTTCAAAGGTCTTTTCCCCAACAACAACGGCAGGGATTTCTTCAAGTTGGAGGGAGATACCCTGGCGGCATGGGTACGCAAGTATGGAGACAAGATCGTGGACTTTGGGGCTGGAAAGCTGAACAATACACGGACGTTGAGGGAGGCCGGTTTATTTGTATCAGCTTTTGAGCCTTATTTTGTTACCACGGGGGATCAGGTGCATAAGGAGAAGAGTATCGAGATTGCCCGAAAGTTCCTGGATGAAGTGGAAAGCGGGGTGGAGTATACGTCCGTGTTCATTTCCAGCGTGTTCAATTCCGTGCCGTTCATGGCGGACCGTATCATGATTGCCAGGATAGCGGCGGCCTTGTGTGCGCCGAAAGGAAAGGTGGTCTGCTGGTGCCAGAGCAACCAGTCACAGCAGTTCGTCCTGACAAAGAAGCACAGCGTTACCAATAACGCCCGCCTGACATTCGATCTGGACTATGAGCCAAATACTATCCTGGGGGATATCTCGAAACATCCCAAAGTGCAGAAAGGGCACACCCAGGAGGAATTGCGGGATATCTTCGGCTGGAGCTTTAAGAGCATTGACCGTGTAGATATGATATGCCGCTTTTGGTATTTGGAGGCGAGCCGCCCGGTGATAGATCTGAAAAAGCTGGGGGAGGCTCTGGATTTTGAATTTGAGCTCCCGTACCCGGACGGTACGACAATGGGCCTGTCGCAGAGGGCGAGGGCGGCATTTGGAAAGAGGCTGGGAGCCGAGATTCCGGAAAAGGAGGGCAAGGACAGTGGAGATTAGACAGGATAACGGGGTGGATAACGTTACCCCTAAGGACAAATGGGAATTTGACAGCGAGGTTGCCAGGTGCTTTGCGGATATGCTGGAAAGAAGCATACCGGACTATAAAAGCATGAGGGGCCTAATATACGAGCTGGGGGAGAAGTTCATCACTCCCGGAACGTGGATCACGGATATCGGATGTTCAACCGGCCTTGCAGTGGAACCATTCTACAGAAAGCACCAGGGCGATAACCGGTATTTCCTCTGCGACAACTCGGAGGCCATGCTGGAAGTGTGCAGGGAGAAGTTCAGAGAGGGGATAGAAAGCGGGTGCATGGAAGTAGAGCCTGGAAATTTCTTTGACAAGATGATACCGGAGAACCAGAGCCTCATACTGTCGGTGCTGTCAATGCAGTTTATGCCGACCGCATACAGGCAGCGGATGATAAACGATATCTACAGAGCCTTGAATCCCGGAGGGGCTTTTCTTTTTGTGGAGAAGATAATCGCAGACGAGGGGACGGATGATCTGGAAGTGGAGCTCTACTACCGGATGAAACGCATGAACGGGTACTCGGATGAAAAGATTATGCAGAAACGCAGGAGCCTTGAAAACGTATTATCCCCACTCAAAGCAGAGTGGAATGTGGATATGTTGCATGAGGCGGGGTTCTGTAAGGTGGATATGTTCTGGCGGTGCCTGAATTTCTGTGGGTGGGTTGCCATAAAATAGGCAGATCACCAGCGGAAAGGAGGTAGGTAGATATGTCAAAGGACAATGACAGAGAAGCATGGGAACGACAGCCCGGAGAGAGCGGCCCCGCCTTTGAAGCCTTTGCTGCCTACCGTGACATGGGGGAGAAGAGGACAATTTCAGCGGTTGCAAGACAGTTGAATAAAAGTGGTACTCTTTGCCACCGTTGGAAGTTGAAGTATGACTGGCGGGCCAGGGCGGACGCTTATGATGCCAGCATAGCGGAAGAGGCCAGAAAACAGGCGGTTTCCGAGCGGAAAAAGATGCAAGACCGCCACATCAAAATGTCGTTGCAATTACAGAGAAAAGCTATGGAGGCGCTGGAAAAGATTAAACCGGAGGAAATGACGCCAAAAGATGTGAAAGAATTTCTCCGGCTGGCAACGGAACTAGAGCGCATGAACCGGGAAGAGAGCATACAGCAGCAGACCTTACAGCTACGGCGTGAAGAGTTCGAGTACAAAAAGGAGCGTGATTCAGGAACCAACAAAGAGGTTGAGGATTTGGAGGAGGTAGAGGCTGATGTATACGGCGAAGAATAACCCGGACGGAAAGCCTCTCAGGAAGAGAAAGACAATCAATTTCCGGTTTGGGGATAAGCACAAAGAATATATCCGGGCCTGCCGGTATTGCACATTTAACATCCTGGAGGGGGCGGTTCGTTCCGGAAAGACGATTGATAATGTGTTTGCCTTTGCCCATGAGCTCATGACAACGCCCGATAAGTTCCACCTGGCAACGGGCTCTACCATAGCGAACGCAAAACTGAATATCGGCGACGCCAACGGTTTCGGCCTGGAATATATCTTCCGTGGCCAGTGCCGGTGGGGGAAGTATAAGGACAATGACTGTCTGCGGATAAGAGGCCCATACACGGGAGGCCGGGAGCGGATAGTCATTTTTGCTGGCGGCTCCAAAGCGGACAGTTTTAAGAAAATCCGTGGTAACTCTTACGGTATGTGGATAGCCACGGAGATAAACCTGCATCACGATAACACCATAAAGGAGGCTTTCAACCGTCAGCTTGCGGCAAAGCGCAGAAAGATATTCTGGGATTTGAACCCGTCACACCCAAAGGCTCCGATCTATACGGAGTATATCGACAAGTACGCAGAAAAAGCGGAAAAGGGGGAACTGAAAGGCGGATTCAACTACCAGGCTATGACAATCTTCGATAACATCACCATTACCGAGGAACGTCTGGAGGAAATCATAAGTCAGTACGATATGGCGAGTATCTGGTACCTGCGGGATATCCTGGGGAAAAGAAGTATTGCAGAGGGGCTTGTATATCCAAAGCTGGCGGCGTCAATCACCGCAAAAGACGGGAAATTCTTTATAAAGCGTGAGGACGTCCAGAAGATGAACAAGAGAGGCGAGCTTCTGGAAATCAATGTAGGCGTTGACTTTGGGGGTAATGGCTCCGGCCATGCCTTTGTTGCAACGGCTCCCACGCTGGGATATGAAAAACTGATTGCTCTTGCGTCTGAATGGCATGACGCCACGGACACGGACCCGGCAGACCTGGCAAGGATGTTTCTGGATTTTGTACGGATGATTCTAAGCCTGTATGGGTACATCACCAATATTTACTGCGATTCTGCAGAACAGGTTCTCATAAGGGGGCTTGAATCCGCACTCGTGGAGAATGAGCTGGGAAACTTGCGGCCCAGGGACGCATTAAAGAGACAGATCACAGACCGGATTTTTACCCTGACAACGCTCACGGCAAAAGACCGGTTTCTTTATACGGAGGATTGCGAGACGCTTACATCAGCTATCAGTATGGCGGTCTGGAATCCGAAGAATACAGAGCTGGAACGTCTGGACGATGGCACCAGTGACATAGATTCGCTTGACGCTTTTGAGTATTCGTATGAGCGAGACTATAAGAAATATATCAAGAAGAAAACGGACAGGAGGCGATAAGCACATGGTAATAGATTTTCTAAGGAGCGCATGGAATAAGCTGACGCCCAAAAACAATATCGAGAAACAACTGCACGTTTCTATCGCTACTTCCGTAGTCATGGAGCGTGCTATCGAACTTTGGAGCCAGATGTATTGCAACAATCCCCCATGGCGTGGGGGCAAAGCTGATGTGATTCCCTTGAATCTCCCCGCCGCCATAGCGGAGGAAATGGCAAGGCTCATTCTGACGGAGTTCAGTATTGAGGTATCAGGGAGCGCCAGGGGAGATTATATCAACCAGCAGATAAAGGACAATTTCACCAGTCTTTCAGATCACGTTGAGCTGTACTGCGCTAAAGGCGGTATATGCCTGAAACCATACGTTTCCGGACAGACTATCAACATAGACTTTACCCAGGCAGACAGGTTTTTCCCTACTGCCTACACCAGCAGCAAAGAAATCACAGGCGGGATATTCGTTGACACGAAACGCCAGGGCGATTATCTGTATACCAGGCTGGAATGTCATTCCCTGGTCGGAACGGACTACACGATAACAAACCATGCGTTCCGTTCCGAAAAGCTGAATTACCAGATATCGGATGATGATTACATCAGCGCACAACACCCGTTCATGACCGTGGTTCCTCTGTCGGAGGTAGAGGATTGGGCGGGTCTTTCAGAGGAGCCGGTTACGATTCAGAATGTGGATCACCCGCTCTTTGTGTATATAAAGGTTCCCAGGGCGAATAACATTGATACCTATTCCCCGTTGGGGGCCTCTGTTTTTTCCAGGGCAATAGAGGTAATCGAGCAGGCAGACCGGCAATTCTCCCGCATACTCTGGGAGTATTTTGCTACAGAGGCGGCAGTCCACGCATCCGAGGACATATTCGAGACTGACAAGAAAGGAAACGTCATTCTTCCGGAGGGGAAAGAGCGGCTGTACCGTACTTTTGATTTTGACATTAAGGAGGCGGGAACCGGCTCATACATGAAAGAGTATGCGCCAACAATCCGGGATAACAGTCTTTTCTCCGGCCTGAATAAGTATTTCCAGCGCATAGAGTTCCTTTGTGGCCTGTCTTACGGAACCATATCGGACCCGCAGCAGATCGAAAAGACGGCGGAGGAAATCCGCACATCTAAGCAGAGGTCATTCACGGTGGTTTCCCGGATGCAGAGCGCATGGGATTCCGGGTTTGACCGCCTCATATACGCTATGGACGTTCTCTGCACCCTGTACGGTCTGGCACCGGCTGGCAAATCTGAAAAGGCCGTGACCTGGGGTGACGGTGTTCTGGAGGATACCAATTTGGAGTATCAGCGCCGCTGGTCAATGGTCATGGCGGGAAAATACAAGATAGAAAAATTCTATGCCTGGTATTTTGGATGCACAGAGGATGAAGCGTTTGACCTGATTCCCGATAACGGCGAGTTGATACCGCCAAAGGGCGGGCCCGGTAATCGCGGCAACTATCCACCGGAAGAGTAGGGGGTGCCGATATGCTGACACCTGAATATCTGGAATCATGCGGTGAGAGTACCATTGTGGGAATATACGATATCCTGTCACGGTCAGTTGTGGAGTGCCTTGCCAAAAGGATAGCAAAGACCGGCAGGGTTACAGCCTCTTCCATGCACCAGATAACGCAGGTTCAGGAGGCCGGAAAACTCATGGACGAGATAACGGAAGAGGTTGCCCGGATCACTGGCTTTTCCAATGCCTACATCCGGGAGCTCTTCAATGAGGCCGGAGTCAAGTCAATCAATTACGAGAGCGACATATGCTCTATGGCTGGCCTGGCTCCTATCGAGCTGAAACAGTCACCGGCCATGATACAGACGCTTGCGGCGGCAGTCCAAAAGACGCAGGGGGATTTGAGCAATCTCACACTGACAACGGCGTCCACGGCGCAGAACCTATTCTATGAGGCCACGAACCTTGCGTATATGCAGGTGGCCACTGGTACATTTTCATACCAGGAGGCCATGAGGCAGGCAATCAGGACGGCGGCCATGGACGGCGGCACGGTTCTTTTCCGAAAAGGCCACTCTTCAAAACTGGATGTTGCGGTCCGGAGGGCTCTGCTGACAGGCGTAAACCAGACAGCAGGCACACTTACGGAAATGTATGCTGATGAAGTGGGGTGCGATTATTACGAGACAACGGCACATGCGGGTGCCAGGAATACCGGAATCGGATACAACAATCATGAGAGCTGGCAAGGCCAGGTCTTTTGCATATCCGGAAAGGATAAGCGCTACCGCCAGTTTGTTGACGCCACCGGGTACGGCCAGGGCGGGGGATTGTGCGGCTGGAATTGCAGGCACAGTTTCCACATGTTCTTTCCTGGACTGTCAAAACCTGCATACAGTCAAGCCGTCCTGGACGGGTACGCGAAGAGGTTACACACCTACAAGACGGCGGACGGAGAGGAAATCACCCTGACGGAGTATGAATGTACCCAGAAACAGAGGGAGTATGAGAGGAAAATCAGGGCGTCCAAAACCCTGTTAGCTGGATATGACGCTGCGGCAAAGGCGGCTCCAAATGCCACGCTTGAAAATGCCATGAAAGAGGATTTTTCCTCCGAGAGCGTCAATCTGAAACGCATAGAGGCAGAAATGAAAGACTTTTGCAGGCAGACCGGCCGGGCGGTCGATTCGGCCCGGACACAGGTATACGCCGTCAAAGACCAGGACGGCAAGATCATTAACTTTGGGAGGTCTACAAGCCAAAAGGCAGTATGGGCCAACCGGAAAGCGAGGTAATCACATGAACGGCGGATAGATAGGTGCTGAAACGCCCGTGTATAGAAAACAGAGCTTTATTTATTATTTTATCCTTGCAACCAGAAAAACCCCGTCACGGGGCTATAACGGAGCGCAGGGGGTACTTACAACTGAATATGTGAGAGTAAAGAGAGGGCGGCCCTTATTCCATGGGTGCGGCCTCTTTTTATTGCCCTGGAGGAATGGCATATAAACTACTCAATTTCCGTTTGTGGGCGGATATATCCCACGATAGCAGAGCCGGAGTGAACCGGAATCTAAACAAAATCAGCGAAGAAAGAGGAGGTACACCATGTACGAATTTTTGAAGAAACTTTTCAAGGAAGTAGACGGCCAGCCGGAGGCGATCACAGCGGAGGAGCTTATCAAGAGGATTCAGGCGGATAGCAAGCTGAAAATCGTAAACCTGGAGGACGGAGGCTATGTGGCGAAAGAGAAACTTGACGCCAAGATTACCGAGCTCTCCGGGGTGAAGAAACAGCTTGATGATGCCAACAAAGAAATCCAGTCCTACAAGGATATGGATATCGAGGGCGTCAAGAAGTCCGCAAAGGAATGGGAAGAGAAGTACAACACCGATACCCAGAACCTGAAAGACCAGCTCGCACAACAGGAGCGCTCCCACCAGACAGACCGGTATCTGGATACCGTAGGACTTCGGCCCGGTGCCATGTACCGTGAGTTTGTCAAGAAAGCCTTTGACGCCAAAGAGTTCAAGCTGGACGGAGAGAAGTTCCTGGGGGCGGATGATTTCATTGCCGAGTTGAAGAAAAACCCGGATTACAAAGATGCGTTCATTCAGGACAATCCGGACGGCGGAGCAGGGGATCAGCAGAACCAGGGAGGCTTACCGGCCGGAACGCCCGCAGGGGCTCCCGGAACCATACCGGCAACAACTCTTCCGGGGCAGGCAACTCCACAGAAACCGTTGCCGCAGTTTGCTACAGGCACAAGCGGCGCAGGATCGGCGGGAGCTCCTGGGGCGGGAGGCCAGAATCCGTTCATGAATTTCCATTTTACAGATGTGCGGCCCCGCGGCAATTCCGGAGGAACAAACCAGTAACAACAAAACAACATAAGGAGGATTTAACACTATGGCAGCTTTAAACTATGCAGTACACTATCAGCAGGCGTTGGAGCAGAATTTCCCGTATGTCCTGTACTTCGGTGCTCTGTACTCTACGCCCAACAACGGACGTTTCAAGTGGATCAACGCAAAGACCATTGAGATTCCGTCCATCACAACGACCGGCCGTGTGGATTCCGACAGGGATACCATTCAGACGGCCTCCCGTAACTATGACAACTCCTGGGAGCCGAAAACGCTGACTAATCAGCGTAAATGGTCTACCCTGGTACACCCTGCGGATGTTGACCAGACTAACCAGGTGGCGTCTATCCAGAATATCACCCGTGTCTACAATGACGAGCAGAAATTCCCTGAAATGGACTGCTACACCATTTCTAAGATTTTTGCAGACTGGAAAGAGGCGGGCGAGACGGAATCCACCACGGATTTGACGGAGACCAACATCCTGGAAGAGTTCGACAGCTTTATGCAGGTCATGGATGATGCCAGGGTACCGGCATCCGGGAGAATCCTGTATGTGACGCCTGCTATCAGCAAGGTTATCAAGAACGCAAAAGAGATCACCCGGACGCTGAACTTGCAGACCAACAACTCCACCCTGAAACGTCAGATTTCCCGTATTGACGAGGTTGAGATCGTATCCGTTCCGTCCGAGCTGATGAAAACGAAGTATGACTTCACCCAGGGCTGGAAAGCCACCGAGGATGCCCGTCAGATCAGAATGGCGCTCATTCACCCGCTGGCTATCATCACCCCGATTTCCTACCAGTTCTCCCAGCTTGACCCGCCGAGCGCAGGTTCCGAGGGTAAGTGGGTGTACTTCGAGGAATCCTACGAGGATGTATTCATTCTCAACAAGAAGAAAAAGGCCATTTGCTTTAATGTGCAGGCGGCGGCCTGATTCTTCCACACCTGTAAACCTGGGCTCCTACATGCAATATGCTGTGGGAGCCTAATCTGAAAAATGGAGGTAAAAGATATGTTACTCGCTGAAAAGGCAAACCGCAGAGTAAGGATCGCTGATGAAAAGAAAGATGAATATATCGGCATGGGCTACACCGTGAAGAACATGGACGGCTCTCTGGTGCAGGCTCCCCAGGACCACAAGAAGAGGGTACAGGAGCTTGAAGCGGAGCTGAAAAAGACCAGGGAGGACGCAGACCAGCACATTTCCTATCTGACCGGGGAACTGGAAAAGGCCAAAGGGGAGGCGGAGGCGGCGTCCGGCGCCAGAATGGATCTGGTGAATACCACCAGGGCGGAGAATGAATCTCTGAAAGCTGAAAACTCCGATCTGAAAGGCAAGCTGGCAGAGGCCAGCGCCTATGCAGAGAACGCAGATAAGAGGATCGCAGAGCTTGAAGCGGAGCTGAAAGCGGCCAAAGCCGCAGAAACGCCTAAGAAAGAGGCGAAAACGAAGCAGGCAGATAAATAAACAGGGAGGCGAATAGAAATGCTCCATGAGGCTGTAAAAAGTCCATATGTAGATTATGAGTATTACGCCAAAGCCTTTTTAGGCACCGCCATACCTGAACCGTCTTTTCCCGCATTGGAGAAAAAGGCAGAGGCATTTTTGCACCGGATAACCTTTGGCCGGGTTAAGAGGCTCCCGGAGATTCCCAACGAAGTAAAAGACGCCATTTGTGCAATGGCGGAGTACAACTTCCGTGAGGATAAAAAGACGCCAGGAGTCAGGTCGGAAAACATAGACGGCTACTCTGTATCTTACGGCGATTCCACCGAAACATCCAGGAGCGCCGAACTATACAGCGTGGCAAAGAATTACCTGTCAGATACCGGCCTGCTACACAGAGGGAGGTCACGGAAATATGACAACCAATGCTGACATTACCATTTTCAACAAGAGATATGTGCGGGAAGAACGGACGGAAAAGTTTGTGGCAACGCAGATACGGGGCGTCAGTTTCTATTCCAGGAAAGGCACATCATCCGGGAACCAGGACAGGAATGTTAAGGATACCTACACAATCCGGGTTCCTGATACTGCCGACACTTCCGGGAAAGCATACGCTGAACAAATGAAATATTCCGGCATGGATGATGAAACATTTCCCGGCTACTGGACTATACAGCGTGGAGATATCATCATCCGTGGCCTCTGCGATTGTGAGACGGCAACGGAGACGGAGCTGAAACAGAATTACCCGGATGTGATTACCGTGGATAATTTCTCGGACAATCGGAGCCGGTGTTCTGAATGTATGAGGCACTGGCGGATAGGTGGCGAATAATGGCTATACAGATCAAGACACCGAGAGGCCAGATTATCCAGACCACGACCAGAGGGGGAGAGGTAAGAGCGGAGCTGACCTGGAATCCAAACTTCGCTCCGGCCAGGACGAAGAGGTTTTCGAGGGCGCAGGTATTTGTCGATAGCGAAGTGCTGCGATATTGCAGCGCCCTTATCCCTTTCCAGACCGGTATGCTGGATAAATCCGGAAAGCTCGGTACAGTAATCGGTAGCGGCCTGGTGCAGTATATAGCCCCGTATGCTGCAGAACAGTATTACAACACGGCCACAAGCCGCTCCTATGATGCGAACAGGGGTTCAAAGTGGTTTGAACGCATGAAAGTATCATACAAACAGGATATTTTGGCGGGGGCTCAAAAATTGGTGTAGAAAGGAGTAAAAGTGGCAAATTCAATCATTAAATCGCTGGAAGAATACTTCCTTAAATGCGACATGCTGAAAGACGGGTGCCTCCGGGTGGATTTCCTGGGGGAGAAACCGATTGAGTACGCAATAGAGGTATTGCCGTGCGACCCTATCATCAAGAAGTATACGAATGGTGACAGCGTCCGGCAGTACCTCTTCGCTTTTGGTTCTAAGGAGTTCTACAGCCAGGAACGCCAGCAGAACATTGAGAACAGTGCCTTTTATGAGAGGTTTTCGGATTGGGTGGAAACACAGAACGAATCCGGCAATCTCCCGGAACTTCCGGAGGGCATGGAGGCGGAGGAATTGCAGGTCATTTCTTCCGGGTATCTGCATGGGGAATCAGGAAAACACGCAAGGTACCAGATACAATTAAGGCTGAAATATTTCAAAGAAAAAGTAAAGGAGGCATGAAATTATGTCAGCAGACAAGAAAGACAGGAGTAGAAACGTGACAAAGCGCCACGAGTTTGCGGACTATCTGAACATCCAGGATACGGAGAATCCGTCTTTCGTGCTCATGGGGACCGGCTTTACCACGCTGGATGAAAACCCTGGGGCGCAGACTTCCAAAAAGAAGTACGTCAATGAGGCGGCAAGTTCCTCTTCGATTACCAGCTACGAGACCGTATTCCCGTTTGAATCTGACCTTATCATCCAGCAAGAGGCGGTTCTGGCCCTCTACAATGTAGGCCGGAATCACTGTACCGGCTCTGACGCTGAATTTCAGTATGTGAGGGTGGAGCTGTGGGATAAGGTGCCTGATAAGCAGAATGAGTTTGCCGCAAGGCTTTTCACGGTATCTGCGGAGATCACGAGCATCAGCGGAGAAGATGAAATTGCCGTTGCCGGGAACCTGAACGCAGTCGGTGATCCTATCAACGGTACGTTCAACACGGAGACAAAGGTATTCACCCCGCTTGCGGGCAATACCGAGGCAACCACGCCGGGAGACGGCGAGACAGTATAGGGGGAGTCGTAAAGGCTCCCTTTTCATGTAACCAGAGTTTAATCAACAGGAGGAATGATATATGAATATTTTTGGCGTAGAGCTTGAATACGATTTTTTTGACGCAGATCAGTTGGAAGTATACGAGCGGGAAAATGCGAAAGTGGCAGAGGATATCAAGGAGCCCACGCAGTACGAGGGCAAGAGCACCGCTGACGCTCTCCGGATTCAGTGCCAGATCGTGGATGATTTCTTTGATGCCGTGTTTGGCTCCGGCACTGCCCAGAAGATTTTCAAAGGAAAGGCGAATATCCGTGACCATATGGAGGCTTTCAGTATCGTGGCCCAGGGTGCCATGAGTGCCAGGGAAGAGCTTGATAAGATCGAGGATAAATACACCCCCAACCGGGCAGAGAGACGCCAGACGGAAAGAGATAACCGTCAGGCACAGAAACAGGGCTCCCGGAATTACCAGCATTACGCCGCAGGCAGTAAGAACGGAAAGAAACACAGACATTGAATATCCTGATTGACGATATTGATTACCCCGACCAGGCGGAAGTGAACGGGAAGAGGTACGAAATCCGGACAAATTTCCGAAACTCTATCCTCTTCGAGCTGATGATGCAGGATAACAGCCTAAGCTCCAAAGAAAAGGTGAGAAAAGGTCTGGCCCTGTATTATCCGGTGATTCCAGGTGATTTAAGTGCGGCCGTTGATACCGCTTTGTGGTTTTACCGGTGCGGCAAGGAAGAAACCACAATCCAAAAGCGCATGGCCGCCAGACGGGGGAAAAGCCCGGTGTACTCTTTTGAGCATGACGCCGGGCTTATATATGCGGCTTTTCTCCTGGCATACCAAATTGACCTCCAGGATACCCGGTACATGCACTGGTGGAGGTTCCGGTTCCTCTTCAATTCCTTGCCAAAGGATTGCGAGTTTGTCCGGGCTATGGAGTACCGCAGCATAGATATCAATGACAAGATGCCAAAAGAGCAGAAAGACTTCTACAAGAAGATGAAGCGCCTGTATGCGCTGCCCTTGTCAAAAACGGAGGACGATAGGCAGACCGCCATACAGAACGCACTCTTGAACGGCGGAAATGTGGAAGGGATATTGTAGGGGGTGACTGGATATTGAAAAGATGAAAAACACCGTCCGGGTGGAGTGCCCGGAGTGCGGGTATATAATGCCGTTCTGGTATACAGACCAGGCGGAGTGCAAAGGCGTGATGTTACGGTGTAAGGGCCGGAACTGTCACGCTGTTTTTGAACTGAAAATAGAAAAAGGAAAGCAGATCAAGTAAATCTGGTAGTGCCATTACGAGCCGAGGATTTCTGACCATGAAAGAGAGGTGAGAACATTGGCTAGTGATGGCACTCTTAAATTTGATACCCTGATAGATTCAAGCGGGTTCCAAAAAGGGATAAGTTCTATCGGGGAAATCGCACAAAAGGGCCTGAAAGCAACCAGTGACATCCTCAAAGGGAGTATGACCGCAATCGCAGGCTTAGGAGGAGCCGCTATCAAAATCGGTTCCGACTTCGAGAGCGGAATGTCGAAAGTGGCAGCTATCTCTGGTGCCTCCGGTCAGGAGCTGGAAAAACTGACCGAAAAGGCAAAGGAAATGGGCTCCACCACAAAATTCTCCGCAACGGAATCCGCCGCCGCATTTGAGTATATGGCTATGGCGGGGTGGAAAACGGAGGATATGCTGAACGGTATCGAGGGTATCATGAGCCTTGCGGCCGCATCCGGAGAGGATTTGGCCACCACTTCCGATATCGTGACTGACGCCCTCACCGCATTTGGCATGAAAGCCAGTGACGCAGGGCATTTCTCGGACGTTCTGGCACAGGCATCTTCAAACGCAAATACGAACGTTGGCATGATGGGAGAGACGTTTAAATATGTGGCTCCCGTTGCCGGCGCTTTAGGATATACAGCCGAAGATACGGCACTGGCAATCGGCCTCATGGCCAATGCCGGAATAAAGGGTTCAAGTGCTGGTACCGCCCTCCGCTCCATGATGAGCAGGCTCACGAAGCCTACAAAGGAAGTCCAGAGCGCTATGAACAGGCTGGGAATTTCCCTCACTGACGATAACGGGAAAATGAAAAGCCTGAATGAAGTCATGACAGACCTGCGGAACGGATTCAACGGTCTTTCGGAGGCAGAGGCGGCAGAGCTGGCGTCCTCCCTGGCAGGCCAGGAGGCAATGTCCGGACTGCTGGCCATTGTAAATGCCTCTGATGATGATTTCAAAAAATTAGAGAGGTCTATCTATAATTGTGACGGTGCGGCCACAAGAATGGCCGAGACCATGAGCGATAATTTACAGGGGCAGATCACAATCCTTAAATCCGGGGTTGAGGGCCTGGCTATTTCTCTTTATGAGAATATGCAAGCCCCTTGTATGGAAATTGTAAAAACCGCACAGGAAATGATACAGGAGCTCCAGGAGTCTTTCAATGACGGAGGACTTGACAGCCTGGTAACTACTTTCGGCAGCATACTCTCCCGGATCGTGGAGAGCGTTGCAAATGCGGCTCCTGATTTGATAAATGCGGCAACGAGCCTTGTAAGTTCGTTCTGCGATTCGCTGAAAAGCAGCCCGTCAATCGGTGATGCGGCGTCAAGCCTGATTACCGCACTGGTGACAGGCTTTTTCTCATGTGCGGATGATATCTGGACTACGGCTATTGTCCTGGCCGGTAAAATGGCTGACGGACTGGCAGAGGGAGCCCCGCAAATTGCACAGGCAGCCGCCCAGTGTGCGGGGGATATCGTAGAGTGCATAATCGACTGGGCGCCGGATTTCATAGACGCCGGTAAACGCATTATAGAGGGCATTATTCAGGGGATCAGCGAAGAGTTCCCGTCTCTGGGCGCATTTTTGAGTGGATTGTTCGAGGGATTCACTTCTACCCTGGAGCCGATTTTATCCGGGGTTGTCAGCATAGCAGAGGGCATATTCGGCGCTTTGAGCGAGGCCGACCCTGCGACTTTAGAGGCCCTGGGAAAAGCGATAGGAACCATAGCGGCGGCCATGGTCACAATGCACACGGCAAAGGCGGCGGCAGCCAATATCAAAGGCGTTGTTACCGCAATAAATTCCCTGTCTGGCGGTATAAAGGCAGCAATCGGAGTTGTGCCTAAGCTGGTAGAGGGATTCCAGCTCCTGTCCGGGGGCGCAGGGACGTTTTCGGAAGTCCTTGCGCTGGAATTTCCAAAGCTGGCCGGAATCATATCTAAGATAGGTTCCGTATTCTCCACCGTGAAATCCGTGATAGCCAGCATAGGCTCCACGGTCGGCGGTGTGGCCGCAGTAATCGGCGGCGCAATCATGGCCATAACGAATTTCTTCGACATGCTGAAAAACGGCTTTAGCTGGCTGAAAGAAATTTTAATGGTGATAGGCATTGCCATAGCCGCAGTAGGAGCTGTCATACTCGGAGCGCCAGCGTTGGTTGCGGCCGTGGTAGCCGGAATCGTTGCGGCGGTTGCCTCCCTGGTGGTGGTGATAAAGGATCACTGGACGCAGATAGTTGATTTCTTCAAAAATCTGGGCTCTGCAATAGCCGATTTCTTCAAGTCCATTCCCGGCACTGTGAAAAATCTGGTAGACCAGGTTGTAACATTCTTCTCCGAATTGCCGGGGCGAATCAGCACATGGCTGACTGACACGATTTCAAAGGTCAAAGCCTGGGGAGCTGAAATGCTGGCGTCTGCAATCGAGACGGCTAGCAATTTTATAAACAATATCATCACATTTATTTGTGAATTGCCGAACAAAATAGCCCACTGGCTGGGCTATGCGATAGGTACGGTGATTAAGTGGGGAATCGACCTCTATAATTGGGTGACAACCGAAGTTCCCCGCATCATAGACGAAATTGTAACATTCTTCTCCGAATTGCCCGGAAAAATCTGGACGTGGCTGGTCGATACGGTGAACAAAGTCATACAGTGGGGAATCAACCTGTATAACACAGCCTCTACATGGGTGACAAATACGATCAATGCCGTGGTTCAGTTTTTCTCTGAATTGCCGGGGAAAGTCTGGAACTGGCTTGTAAGCACTGTCAATAAGGTCATACAGTGGGGTACAAATCTGCTGGCGGCCGCCAGTTCCGCAGCACAGAACGCCATTAACAAAGTAGTCGAGTGGTTCCAACAGTTGCCCGGAAAAATCTGGACGTGGCTGACCAACACGATTACAAAAGTGATTCAGTTCGGCGCCGATCTGAAAGCAAAGGCAACCGCAGCGGCGCAGGGGTTTGTAACGAACCTGGTAGACGGGGTGAAGAGCCTCCCCGACAAATTTAAGGAAATCGGCTCCAATATCGTAACCGGAATCTGGAACGGCATTTCTTCCGGCTGGAACTGGCTTGTAGACAAGGTGAAGAGCCTGGCAGACAGCTTATTCCAGGGCGCGAAAGATGCGCTGGGAATCGAATCACCGTCAAAGGTATTCGCCCAGGAAGTAGGCCGGTGGATTCCTCCCGGAATCGGGGTAGGCATGGAAAAGGCCATGCCGGACCTGCAGAACCAGGTAGATTCAGAAATGGAAGAGCTGGCAAGCCGGATGCAGACGGCGGTTGCCATTGAAACCGGAGGCATCACGGTACGGACCAGAGCCAAAGCAGAGCATGACGCCGACACGGACTATCCAAAGGGCGGCGGAGATACCTATATCGACCAGCACATAGAACAGGAAAACAACTATCATGTACCGGTTGTGTCTCCTGCGGAGGCAAGCAAGGCACAAAGAGAGGCCGCCAGGAAATTGTTAGGAGGTGTGAAGTAGTGAATTTTATTGATTTTACTCTGGAATGTAACGGCCGGACGCTCACGTTTGGCATGTCACCGAACAGAGAAAAGCGTGAGTTCGGAATCACGAAGATAACAGGTCTTGAATCTTCTGACCTGGAATTAAACCTCACCGACAATGCCCTGGTGGACGGTTCTACTATGGATGGGAAACGGATTAAAAGCCGCCCCATCCATATTGAGGCAGAATTAAGAGACGACAGAAACAATGAGGTAAACCGGCAGAGGATCATAAAATTTTTCAATCCGAAGTATGCCGGGAAAATGACCATAAACCACAGCGGCACAAGGCGGAATATCGAATATGAGTTAGAGGGCTGGAATTTTGTAGCCACAAACAACGTTCATAACCACCTTGCCATTGTCGTTGATCTGAAATGCGCTGACCCTTTTTGGAAAAATATAGACAACTTCGGACAGAACATGGCAGACATAAGTAAGCACATTGCTTTTCCGTGGAGGGTGGTAAAAAAGAAAGTATCTGTACCGGAACCATACAAGGGGCTTACTCTTCCAGGCCAGATCACCGGATACCGGACGCTCACGAAAGAGGTATTGCTGCCGAATGACGGTGATGTGCCTACAGGAGTGCAGATTCAGTTCATAGCCGAGAGAGGTCCCTGCACGAATCCTAAGATAACGCATGTAGGCAGCGGCCTTTTTGTCCGGGTGAAAGTGGCCATGGAACAAGGGGACGTTCTCCTGGTGGATACCAATATCCGCCACCAGGTAATAGAACTGAACGGAGTCAATATCTATCAGAAAATCGACAGGCTATCGGAACCGTTCGAGCTTGCGGTCGGCAATAACTATCTGGAATATGATGCGGATACCAACTATACAAATCTGGATGTGCGGCTGTTTTATACACCGCTGTATTTGGGGGTGTAGGTATGAAGCTGATAGTATTAGACAAAGATTTTCAGACCATGGGGAGCGTTCCCCTCTTCCGTACCCTGATTTGGGCCCGGAGATATGAAAAGCTGGGGTGTTTCGAGCTATACACTTCTAAGGATTATTTTCATCTGCTGAACACAGGCCGCTACCTGTACCGGAGTGATGCGGATGAATTGGGCGTTATTGATGAAGTTAATTACTCCCAGGACGAGAACGGAGCCAGGGAATCCTATGCGAAAGGGAATTTTGCCGAAAAGCTCCTGGCAGATAGGGTGATTGAAACCACGGTGCGGCTTGCGGGAAATGTGGAGGTTGCGCTGCGGAGCCTGGTGCAAAGGACGGCGATAGAACCGGCAGAGAGCGACCGGAAAATAAAGCACCTGCGGCTGGGGGATGTGAGCGGCATACAAAGCACCATAGAGATTCAGGCCACCGGCGATAATTTGAGCGATAAGCTATACGAGGTCGGAAACACGCTGGAAATCAGCCACCGGGTACGGTATGACTACCTGACGGATGATTTAGCCTTTGAAGTATGGCAGGGCAAGGACCGGAGAGATACCCAGGAGGAAAACTCCTGGGCGATTTTTTCCAATTCTTTCTACAATATCCGGAACGTTATCTATAACCGGAATGAGAGCTCATATAAGAACTTCGCTTATGTGGCCGGTGCCGGTGAGGGCGCAAACCGGAAAATCGTTGTCGTGGATCTGCGACAGCCTGGGGAGGAAAGAAAGGAAATATGGGTGGACGCCAGGGATTTACAGGAAGAGGACAACAACGGGAATAAGATTCCTGACGCCACATACCGGGCGCAGCTTGCACAGAGGGGCAGGGAAAAGCTGGCAGAGTACCGGAAAGTCGAGACGATAAACAGCGGCGTTGACCCCAACGCAAACCTTGTCTACAAAAAGGACTTCGACCTGGGCGATTACTGCACCTACATCAATACGGAGATACACATATCCACTGACAAGCGGATAACAGAGGCAATGGAAACTTACGAGGGCGGAGCTATGGAGCTTGAAATCACTTTCGGAACTGATGAAATAAGCACCGTCCGGCAGCTTATAAAAAGGGAGGCGTGAACGTGTTAAGATATGGTTTTTTCGACAGTGAAATTGTTGGCTATGACGAAGAGGGGATGCCGAAATTTGACCGGGCGGAATCCTCTGACTTTTTGGCCATGTTCATTTCACAGATCATCAGTGACGGGGTACTGGCCGCTCCGGGAGACTGTTTTCAGGTTGTGGCCAGCGAGGGGATGATGCTCAAAGTCAGGCCCGGATTTGGCATTGTACGGGGCAGATTTGCGGCAGACACAAAAGAGGCCGAGATTGAGATTCCAAAGGCTCCCACGGCCTATAAGCGAATCGACAGGGTGGTCTTGCGTGTCAATTATCTGCAAAGGCTCTGTGAAATTGTAGTGAAAACGGGTACTCCTGACGCAACTCCGGTTCCTCCAGAACTTTTGCAACCGGCATCAGGAGACTTTTACGAGCTGTGCCTGGCAACCGTATCCGTCAATTCCAATCAGACGGTTATCGCCCAGGCCCATATCACGGATACCAGGTATGACAGTTCTGTATGCGGCGTGGTGACACAGCTTATAGATCATCTGGATACATCCGTTTTCTTCGCACAGCTCAATTCATTTTACGAAGAATACGTTGCCAGGTTTGACGGAGACTATGCGGATTTCATCCTGAAAATGGATAGCGCATACCAGAAGTTCTATACCAGCCTGAATGACCTGTTTACAGGGTACGTTGACAAATACAACACCGACTATGCGGATTTTACAGATAAGATGCTGACCGCATACAGCCAGTACATGCAGGATTTGAACGCATATTTCACCAGCCTGCAGAACAAAGGATACAGCGACATGGCGGATATCATACAGCGTATGTCGCAGTTTGAGACAGACAGCGAGGCGGCCTTTGATGCCTGGTTTGAATCCGTCAAAGGGAAAATGGACGGAGACATAGGCACAAAGGCTATTCTTATGCTGAACGAACAGGCAAACAAGCTGAATGAGCTTGAAGAAATGCTTGTGAGCGGAGAGATTCACGCACCACTCGCCACCGAGGACGGAGATATCCTCCTGACGGAGAGTGATGATGTGATAGAGGCTTTTTGGTATTATGCCACAAAATAAAGGAGGATAAGAAAAAATGGCAAACAAACGAATCAGTACGCTGCCGAATACCGACAGCATCCCGGACGGTTCCGTTTTCCCCGTGGTGATGGGAGACGGCACCGGCACAAAGCAGGTATCAAAGGAAACCATGAAGAAAGAGATCGGTGGCTCCGCTCCGGAGGATATGCTGGCCACCACAGAAAAGCCCGGAACGGTAAAGCCTGACGGCGTGACGGTCGAGGTTGACGAGGACGGCACAATCCG
>CAMNXA010000014.1 GCA_946566685.1 uncultured Lachnospiraceae bacterium | reverse complement strand
CCATGACACAGGCAGATCTTGAATTTGAACGTTTTCAGACGATGTGTGTGTTCTCTATCCGCGAGGAGCTTGACAAGATTTTGCAGACGAGGCGTGTCTTCAGGATACAGATGATCTCGGCCAATATCATCAAGAATTACGGACATCTGGATAAGAGAATTAATTTTATACAAAATCTCCGCAGCAAAGAGGATTATATTTATAAACATTCTTTAAATGTGGCAATTTTATGCGCAATGATAACACATGTTATGAATATAAGAGTGGATGAACAGCTGGAGACTGTACAGGCGGCTCTGGTTCATGATATCGGTAAACTGACAGTGGTGGATATGATAGAGAGTGAGAATCCGTCTCCGGAGGAAAGAATGCGGGTTCGAGTGGCTGAAGTAGGAGGGTTTGACCTGATCGACATTGCCTTTTCTTCCGTGCCGAATGTGAAACGGATCTGTGTGCAGGCCCAGAGAGGGCTTACCAGTCTGGAAACAGGGGAAGACATTGCGTCAATCAGGATGGGAAACGGCGCAAGGGTACTTGCGGTGGCTGAAACTTATGACAGGATGACGGCGGTGCAGTTTGATAAGGAGCCAAATTCCGAAGTGGCGGCTTTGAAATATTTACTGGACAATCCCCAGATTTTTGACAGCAGGGTGGTGGATGCATTGATCAGGTCCATTAATATTCTGGTACCCGGTGTCAGTGTGGAACTCAACACGGGAGAAAAGGCGCTGGTGCTTGCAGCCAATGAGCAAAATGTTCTGCGGCCCATGGTACTGATGTTCCGCGACAACAGTATTGTGGATCTGTCGGACAGGGAGATGTATGAGGACCTGGAGATCAGGGACATTATGAAGACGATGGACAACCGTTATGTGATGGATATGAATCTGCTCAAACAATCCGGTGTAGAGGTGGAAGAACCGGAATATGCAGAGATTGCGATTATATAAGTACAGGGTTATAGGGATCGACAGATCCTGAAATATAATTACTATACATAAAAGGGGTAGAGAAATGCCAACGATAATTGAAATTATGCACACTGCGTGCGATGCCGGGGCATCGGACGTACATATTACTGTGGGAATACCGCCCAAGATGCGAGTTAACGGTAACCTGGTCACCATGGATTATCCGAAAATGTCACCGCAGGATACTCTGGCGATCGCCTATTCGATCATGAATGATGTACAGAGAGAGCGGTTTGAGGAACGGGGAGAATATGACATGTCCTTCTCCATTCCGGAATTGGGGAGATATCGTGTCAATGCATACAAGCAGAGAGGTTCTGCCGCGCTTGCACTGCGTCTGGTAGGTACCAAAGTGCCTTCTCCGGAAGTACTGGGTGTACCGGAGTCAGTCATCAATCTCTATGAACGTAAGAGAGGGCTTATTCTGGTGACAGGCCCTACCGGAAGCGGTAAGTCTACCACACTTGCGGCGATCATTGATAAGATCAATAATAAGAGAGATGCCCATGTCATTACGCTGGAAGACCCGATCGAGTATCTGCACCAGCATAAGATGGCAATGGTCAATCAGAGGGAAATCGGGTTGGATTCCCAAAGCTATGCCAATGCATTGCGGGCGGCCCTGCGTGAGGATCCCGATGTGATCCTGGTGGGTGAGATGCGTGATTTTGAAACGATCAGCGTGGCCATCACGGCGGCAGAGACAGGCCATCTGGTACTGTCAACCCTGCATACCATCGGCGCAGCCAGTACCGTGGATCGTGTCATCGATGTGTTTCCGCCGCATCAGCAGCAACAGATCCGCGTACAGTTTGCCAATGTATTGGAGGCTGTCATATCCCAACAGTTGATTCCCACGATGGATGGAGAGGGGCGAGTGGCGGCTTTTGAGGTGATGCATGCCAATCATGCGGTCAGAAATCTGATCCGTGAGGGTAAGTCACATCAGCTGGCGACTGTTATGCAGACCAACCGTAAGATGGGTATGATTACCATGGATGATGCGATCATACAGCTTTTCTATGAGGGAAAGATCGACCGGGAGATGGCGATACAGTTTGCCCAGGATCCGGATGGGATGCAGAATAAGATCATGTAAAAAAAGTAAATTTGCTTCGCAAATTAACTTTGCGAGATCCGCTTCGCGGCCTCGGATGGATAAGCGGAGGGTGAGGGATTTGTTTCGCGGCCTCGGATGGATAAGCGGAGGGTGAGAGATTCGCTTTTGCGGTTTCGATGTATTACTGCCTGGGTGACGGATATTGCCGTTATTTGGGCAGTTTTATGTTTGATGGTGTGATTTCGTAAAAAAGTAATTGACAAATGGAGAAAAACCATATAAACTATGTCTATCAGAGAAATTCTAATGATGTACAATTCCGTACATTCAGACAGTTTCTGTCAGATTTTCTAATGATTTAAATTAATATGGCAGGAACGAAGAAGGCGAAAGAGGCGCATGGCGTGTCCTGCTGTAGACAAAGGAGGACAGTTTATGCAGAGTACGAAAGGAAGAAAAAAGACAGGAAGGAAACAGATTGCAGGAAGAGGTTATATGGTAAGGCATTATCCGAATATCCGTATTGGGCGTTCAGGCTGGCGGGGGCACCGCAAGGTTCGCAGGCAGGTCAAAGACAGGCTTTTTAGATTCCTATTTGAAAAAGATAAAGAGGCCCTGCTGGAGTTGTATAATGCGCTGAATGGAACAGCCTATCAGGACATTGCCGGATTAAAGGTGGTGACGATAGAGAATGTTGTGTATGTGGTGATGAAAAATGACCTTGCTTTTGTGATTGCTGGCACATTAAATCTTTATGAACATCAGAGTACATACAACCCCAACATGCCGGTGAGGTTTCTGATTTATCTGACGGAAGAATATCAGAAATTACTGAAACAGGCAAGCGGCAATATCTACGGAACCAAGCAGCTGAATTTGCCTACGCCGCAGTGCATCGTATTCTATAACGGCGGAGGACAGGGAGAATCAGGAAGCCCTTAATCTGGCAATCGATTACTGTATAGACCATGATATCCTGTCAATGTTTCTGAAAAGATATCGAGCGGAGGTACTGGGAATGTTGTTAGAAGAAATTGATATGGATGCATATGAGAGAACCATCAGGGAGGAAGCGCGAGAGGATGGAATAGAAAAAGGAATAAAAGAAGGAATGGAACAGGGAACTGACAGAGCGGCTGAGCTGGTGAGTATGCTGTTGGATTTAAATCGCATGGAAGATTTGAGGCGGATGACAACGGACAGAAAATACCGGGAAAAGCTGTTTCAGGAACTGGGACTAAAGTAACATAATCTATCGGAGAAGTAATGACATTATCTGAATTCTACTTAACTACTTAATTCTATAGTTTCATATATGGCATATCGCCGTAAGATTTCAGAGAGTATTTTGTAAGAAAAGACAAAGGAGGAAAAGAAGTTGCTCAGTACAATTATATCAGGGGCAGTTTATGGCATGCACAGCTGCCTGATTCAGGTGGAGGTGGACGTCTCTCCCGGATTGCCCTGCTTTCAGATTGTGGGACTGCCTGGCTCGGAGGTGCGGGAGGCCAGGGAACGCGTGAAGGTTGCACTTAAAAATGTGGGCGTGAAATTGCCGCCCATGTGTATCAATGTCAATCTCTCACCGGCAGATCTGCCCAAGAGCGGCACGATGTTTGACCTGCCTGTGGCAGTAGGCATCATGACGGCGCTTACCAGGATACCCAAAGAAGCGGTGGAGAATACCCTGTTAATTGGTGAACTGGGACTGTCCGGGGAACTGAAGCCTGTCAAAGGGGTGCTGCCTATCGTGCGGGAAGCGGCCGGCCGCGGTATCAGAAGGTGTATCCTGCCAGCACGAAATGCATGGGAGGGCGCATTGATTCCGGAGGTGGAGAGTATTGGCGCTGCGGATATGGAGACTGCCATTTCCTTTTTGCTGGGAGAGGAACAGGGAGATTCTGCACTTAGCCGTAATGCAGCGGTTGATCTGGAAACATTGATACGACAGAGTACTGCTGATGAGAATCTGGACTTTGCCGATATCAATGGACAGGAAGGTTTGAAGCGGGCGGCGGAGGTGGCGGCGGCCGGGTTCCATCACCTGCTGATCATTGGGGCTCCGGGTTCCGGCAAAACAATGCTGGCCAGACGTCTTCCCACCATCCTGCCGCCCCTGTCGGCGGAAGAAAGTCTGGAAGTATCTACTATCTACAGCATCTCTGGCCTGTTGCAGTCAGCGGCGTCACTTAAGACAACGAGACCCTTTTTAAATCCCCATCATACGATCACCGGCAGGGCATTGGCAGGTGGCGGCCGTATTCCCATGCCGGGTTTGATCAGCCTGGCACACAGAGGCGTTCTTTTCCTTGATGAGCTCCCGGAATTTAAGAGGGAGACTCTGGATATTTTAAGACAACCCCTGGAGGATAAAAAGGTGCAGATTGCCAGAAGCAGCGGTACCTATATCTATCCTGCGGATTTTATGCTGGTGGGGGCCATGAATCCCTGCCCCTGCGGATATTATCCGGATATGGGACGCTGCCGCTGTACGCCTTATGAGGTAAGACGTTATCTGGGAAGGGTATCAGGGCCTATTTTGGATCGCATGGATATCTGTGTGGAGGCCATGCCCATGGAGTTTCATGATATCACCAGACATGCCTCAGGGGAGAGCAGCAGTGCTGTCAGAAAACGCGTGATGCTGGCCAGGGAGAGACAGAAGGAACGGTTTGCCGGTACCAGAATACAGTTCAATGCGGATATGAACGCCGGGGAAGTGGCAAAATATTGCCGACTGGGGGCGGGGGAATTGCATTATATGGAAAAGATGTTTCATAACATGCAGCTGTCGGCCAGAGCCTATCACAGGATTCTGAAAGTGGCGCGCACCATAGCCGATCTTGCGGACAGCAGTGAGATTAAAGAGATGCACTTGTCGGAGGCGGTCTGTTACAGGCGGATGGATCAGAAATACTGGCAGAGATTATAGATAAAAGGAGAGGAAACAGATGACAGAAGAAGAGAAAGCCTATATGCACTGGCTGTATCAGGCTGTGGGCATGGGCAACCGCAGACTGCTGCGAAGTCTGGAGGCAATCGGTACACCGCGGGAAATCTATCAGATGGCCGTTGCCAACAGGCTGACAGATAAAATAGCAAAGCGATATGAGAATAAAGTAACGAGTGTGATTGAATCGGTCTCGGATTATGATGTGCAGGGAGAATACGAACGAATGAAAGCCAGAGGGATCCAGATGGTAGCGGCAGTGGAGGCCGAGTTCCCGGAGCGATTAAAGGATATCTCAGATCCTCCTTACGTTCTGTATTATGCGGGCAGACTGCCTTCCATAAGCCACAAAGCGGTGGCGGTCATAGGAGCCAGGGACTGTACGGAATATGGCAGATATATGGCCGGCCAGTTTGGCGCCGGGCTGGCGCAGGCGGGGGTACAGGTGATCAGTGGGATGGCCAGGGGGATTGACAGCATCGGGCAGCTGGCGGCCCTTCGGGAGGGTGGATACTCTCTGGGCGTGCTGGGGTGCGGCGTTGATATCTGTTATCCACGGGAGAACAGGGAACTGTATGAAGCATTGATACAACAGGGCGGTATCTGTTCTGAGTATCCGCCGGGTATCGGCCCGCGGGCTATCCTTTTTCCACCCAGAAATCGGATCATCAGTGGGATGGCCGATGCCGTGCTGGTAATCGAAGCCAAAGAAAAAAGCGGTACCCTGATTACAGTGGATATGGCATTGGATCAGGGACGGGAGGTCTATGCCCTGCCGGGGCGGGGGACAGATCCCTTAAGCCGGGGGTGTAATCGGCTGATCAGACAGGGGGCCGGGCTGGTATCCACACCGGGTGAGCTGTTGGAGGAACTGCTTGCAGAATATAAGAATAAGGAGGGAATATGCCAGCAGGAACTGCTCTTTATGGAAAAGGAGAAGCAGGATATCCTGAAACTCATGGACATCAATCCTCAGTCAGCGGAAATATTGCAGAGAAAATATGAAGAAGAATACGGGAGTTATATCTCATTTCCGGTTTTATTACATAAACTTTTGCAGCTTTGTGCAGACGGATACGTCAGACAGGTGGGCGGCAGTTATTTTGCAAAGCGTATGGAATAGATTGCAGGGCGGGGCGGCAAGGAGCGGATAAAAGGTAAATCAAATCTTGCGCCATATCTAAATAGAGAGTAAAATGGATGTAAATGAGTGTACAGCGGGAACTGGACATAAAGAGGGTGTCAGGACACTTAAGAAGGAGTCCTGAGGTGGGGGATTTAAAATGGAATATAACAGGAAAAAACTGCGTCTGGGAGATGTGCTTGTCAATAACGGCGTTATCTCAGCAGAAGATTTACAAAAGGGATTGGAACTGCAAAAAGGAAGCGGCCGGAAACTGGGTGAGACCCTGGTGGATGAGGGCCTTGCCACAGAAGAAAATATAGCAAGGGCGCTGAGTAATCAGTTCCACTATGATATGGTGGATTTGCAGAATGTGGAGATTGAGCAGGATGTTCTTTCTCTTGTGCCTGCAAGTGTATTGAAAAAGCATAAGGCGCTGCCGTTCGAGTATTCGCCTGATAATATGAATGTGCTGAGAGTGGCCATGTCCGACCCGATGGATATGGCGGCCATGGATGATATCAATATCATCACAAACCTTCAGGTGGAGCCGGTGGTAGCAACAACCGGCAGCGTCATGCTGGCCCTGGATCGCTATTACGGCCAGGCGGAAGTGAATTCCGCTTTGGAGGAATACACCAGAGAAAAAGAAAGCCAGATGGTGGAACAGGAGGATATGTACAGTGAGGATGTCAATAATTCTCCGATAGTACAGCTGGTTAAGGGTATGATTGACCAGGCGGTCAGACAGCGCGCTTCTGATATCCATATCGAGCCCATGGAACGCCAGGTACGGATTCGATACCGTATTGACGGCGCCCTTTATGAAAAGGCTACTTACAGCATCCGGCTGCTCCCTGCCATTGTGGCGCGTGTCAAGATCATCGGCGGCATGGACATTTCCGAGAAGAGAAAGCCACAGGACGGCCGTATCACCCAGATAGTGGATCGGAGAGAGTTTGATATCCGTGTATCAATCCTGCCCACAGTTTACGGGGAAAAGATTGTTATGCGTCTTACGTCCAAGAATGCACTGACAAGAGAAAAGAGTCAGCTGGGACTGAAGCCTGACGAATTGAAGAATTTTGAAAATATTTTTAAAAACCCGCATGGAATCTTGGTGGAAACAGGGCCTACTGTATTTTTAAAAACCACGACTCTGTATACAGCGCTCAGTGAACTCAACAAAGAAGACGTTAATATCATCACCGTAGAGGATCCTGTAGAGGCCAATATCGATGGCATCAACCAGGTGCAGGTTAATAATAAAGCAAACCTGACATTTGCTTCAGCGCTTCGTTCCATTCTGCGACAGGATCCGGATATTATCATGATCGGTGAGATCCGAGACCAGGAGACTGCATCTATCGCAGTGCAGGCGTCTATCACAGGACATCTGGTGGTATCAACACTGCATACTAACTCTGCGGCCAGTACCATTACGCGACTGGCGGATATGGGCATAGAGCCTTATCTGATTGCGGACTCCACAATTGGCGTCATAGCCCAGAGACTGGTGCGCCGCCTTTGTCCTGAGTGTAAGAAGAAAAAGAAGGCGGATGCAGAAGAACTGGAACTGCTGATGTTAGAACCGGATGCAGATGTGACGATCTATGAACCCTGCGGCTGTCCGAAATGTGACGGTACCGGTTTTAAGGGACGTATCGGCGTGTATGAGATCATGGAAGTAACCCAGCCTTTGAAGAATATTATCAGCAAAAAGGGTTCTGCCGAGGATATCAAGAACAAGGCGCTGGAAGAGGGCATGAATACCCTGCGCATGAGTGCGACCAAATATGTAATGGAAGGCATTACCTCCGTGCAGGAGATGATGAGGGTGTCGTTTGATATCTAGGATAAGGAGCGGGGAAAATATAGAATAAACGAAATATCGTTTATAAAATTTATAAATTTAAGTTGAAAAATTCTAAAAAATGAAGTAATCTAATAGTAAAGCAGCCGGTCATCAGGACTTATGTGGCCGGCTGTATCTATCAGCGGGAGTTCATTCCTGCATTGGATATTCTGGCAGATTCTGCCATAATTTCACGGATACTGGCAGAGTCAGCGATGGCAGTTTAGGCAATAGGCAGCCCATATGGCTCTGCATTTAGGAGGAACTATATGGGACAAAAAGACCTGGCGGCCAAACGGTTTGAGAACAGCCCGGAGGTGTTTGCAGATATTGTTAATGCTTTTGTTTACGAGGGAGAACAGGTGGTATTACCTCAGAATCTACAGCCGGCTCCTACAGAATCTTTATATTCTGCTCAAAATGGGGAATTGCATAACCAATACAATGACGTAAGCAAATACGAAATAAGAAACGGCAAGATTGTGATGCAGTATACGCTGGAAAACCAATCCAGACCGGACTATAGGATATTGCTTCGTAAGGCTGGGTATGAAGGAGCGATTTACAGACAGCAGTATCATGGCAAAGATACCTATCCCACGATTACGCTTGTGCTATATTGGGGTGAGACGGTGTGGAACCCCAGTTCTGATTTATATAAATTTTTCCGCAGGAAAAAGATTCCTCGCAAAGCCAGAAAATATATTGACAATGTCTGTCTGCACTTATATTCGATGAAGGGGCTTCCTGGAGAAATAAGACAGCGATTTCAGAGTGACATGAGAGTGGTTGCCGATTATCTGGCAGAAGGAGAACAGTATGAGGCTACAGAGCAGGAAATCGAAGATTCAGATGCGGTGATACGCATGCTGTATGCCCTGACCGGCGAGACAGATTTTATGGAACATATGGAATTGTTGCGGGAGCGGCAGGAGAAAGGAGAGAAGATTACGATGGGCTATGCACTGACCAAGTATATGGAGAGAGGACGCGAACAGGGAATGCAAGAAGGAAAAAGAGAAGGGATAAGAGAAGGGATAAGAGAAGGAATAAAAGAAGAGAAGATGCGCTGTGCGGAAGCGTTTGTAACAGAGACCGTTCTGCTAAAACAACCAAAAGAATACATTATAGGAATCTTGCAGACCTGCTTTCAGTTAAAAGAGGAGGAGGCTGTCAGTCTGTATCAGAAGGGGATTATGTAATAATATGATGCCTTAGAAGCAACCTTGCATTTCCGTTAACAAAGTATTCATTTTATGTTCGTTGCATGTTCTGGGCGCTTTAGGTATATTATAAGTAAGAAATCGTGTGTAGATTTCTTCATCACAATATGAGTCCTGTGACGGTTCTGACAGGACGGTAAAATAAAAGTGACCGAGTGATGAAAAGTGTGGGAGAGCGAAAGGCTCTCCCATTTTTAGATTAGGAGATATTATGTGTTTTAAAGAAGAAGTATTTGATTATCAGGTATTAAATCTAACAGAAAGTTTTTAGATGATTATCCAAATTTAAGAAAAGTGCAAGGTCAAAGAGGGTAAAATCCGGATGGGATTACAGCAAAATTATAATAATAAAGAAGGGGGAATATTTAGGATCAAATAATGCAATTGTAGATAAGGATGAGTATAATGAGACAAGGGATAATATTGAACATATAAGAAATGATGTGCAACGATATATTGATAATTATATAAAATTTTTGCTGGGAAAACAGAAAAATATGATGAAAAAGAATTTGAACGCATATATAAATTTTCGACATTACAGTATTTTCATGATGAGTTAGGATTACTAGATTGCCCGCCTGCCTCAAAAGGATTATAATACTAAATAGACTTTCTATACAAAACGCATAAATACATAAATTACTTAGTATAACGCCCAGCATATATAGGCAGGGTCTGTTTATATTCATGTATGGCGCGATCCGGGAGAAAAATGGGGATGCAGGCAGATGCAGGGCAGAAATATCAATTACTAAATAAAATATACCAAATACTCCAGGCCGCGGCGAAAAAGCTGACGGCGTTTGCTGGGAGAGTAGAAGTCATCCCAGGCAAGCTTCCGGAACTTATGGTGATGTTCATATATGTGGCGGCGCATCTGGGCATGGCGGTTTTTCATGAACCTTTCTTTGATGAGGCAGAAGCATGGCAGATTGCAAGATGTGTATCGCTTAAGACACTGCTTTTTGAGACCACACATTATGAGGGGCATCCGCCGCTGTGGCATCTGATATTGATGCCCCTTGCCAAAGCGGGAGCACCGTATGAATTGTCGCTGACGCTGGTTAGTCTTGTATTTGTGGGGACTTCGGTGTTTCTTATCCTGCGGTATGCGCCTTTTCCGCGTATCGTGCGACTGCTTTTGCCGTTCACGTATTTCTATTTTTATCAGTACGGCGTGATTTCCAGAGTGTACTGTGTGATGGTCTTGGAATTTGTATTGTTATCCATGGCTTACAAAAGCAGGAATGAAAAACCTGGCAGATATGTGGCGGTCATGATGCTGTTGTGTATGACTACCGCTTATGGGCTTGTGATAGCGGGTGGTCTGGCGTTGGTCTGGCTGTGGGAGATTTGGGACAGGGGGAAGGGCATTCGCGGTCTGGTGGAATATGGCAAGGATCGCAGAATCTGGTGGCTTGAAGCGCTTCTTGTGACGGCAGTTTGTGTTATCCTGCTGATTATGCCGCGGGAGAATACGTATGCGACAGCATTGACAGATTATGAGACAGTCAGTAATTCTTTTATTGTGAGGCTTTTGTATATGCTTCTGGTGCTTCCGGCGGATGTGACGTTGACAGACGTATATTGTGATTTTACATATCTGTCTCAGGCTTTATTGCCGGCATCCGTACTGGTCAGCGGAGGAATCATCGGGGCTCTGATCTGGTTCCTGTTGCTGTATTATGGACAAAAAAGGAGAACGGTGCTTTTATGCGTTCTGCCATATATATTGTTTGCCCTTTTTGGCGCGGTTGTATATATATCTTCACATCATATTGGAATCGGGCTACTTTATCTGAACTTCTGGGCTTGGGTGTCGATAGAAAAAGAACAACTTACTCAGACAATCATGATAAAAACAGGAGAAAGATTGGATAAAGCAGTAAAGTGTGGAGCGGTTTTGGTGGGAACGCTGGCGCTTGGGGTTTCTCTATTCTGGACAGTGGCATCCTGTGTGTTAGATATTAACAAGACTTATGCGATGGGACGATATGAGGCCAGGTTTATCAAAGAGCATCACCTGGATCAGTACCGTATCATGGCCGGCTGGATGGTGACGCGGGATGATGCCGGAAATGTGGTAAATGTTGACATTAATTTATGCGATCAGGCGGTAAATATAGCCCCTTATTTTGACCATAATATATTCTTTAATTTTAATGAGGGTAAAGACGAACGCAATTATATCACTCATATGCGCCTCACACAGGAGGAAACGCAGGCAGTGTATGATATATGGCGGGAAGGAGGGGCTCCCCAGGTACTCTGGATGCATCCGGATTGTACGGCAGCTTATGGAGATATGCTTGCGGGAATGCAATATGTGCTGGTATATTGTGAGCCGGCGGAGAGGGTGTGGAAGGCAGGAACTGACTATATTCCATGTGATATCTATGTTAGCCGGGAACTGTTAGAAGAAACCGGGTTACATATCATACAGCCGGGGGAGTAAATGCAGAAGATGAAAACGTGGTTCAGGTGGAAGGGTAAAATAGAGGCAGGTTTGTTAGGAACGATTGTGGCAACGATTCTGTTAGTTTTGCTTTTGGCAGAAGGTGACCCGGAGGCATTCTTGACCGATGATAACAGGACACAATGGTATCCGGTCATGGAACGGGCCTATGAGGATTTGTGGGAGACAGGGCAGATTTACTGCTATAATCTGTACCAGATGAAAGGGATGCCCATAGGGCAGCAGGGATATTATGGGATTATGAATCCCTTTATGCTGTTGTCTTTTGGAGTGACAAAGTTATTACCGGGCAATTTATCGGCTATTACATTTTATATTGGATTGATGGTGGTTTTGGGAAATCTGTTCCTGTATCTGCTCTTAAGAAAACTTGGTTGTAAGGAGAAGACAGCTTTTCTCATGGCGATGACTTATAGTACCATGGGATGTTTCTGGGCGTTTTGTTATTGGTATTATGTATTTAATAATTATTTAATGATTCCACTATTGCTATATGCCTTTCTGCGATGCAGAGAGGGATGGATTTCGAATTGTGCCTTTGGCGTGATTCTGGCCATGGATTTATGGATGGGAAATGTGCAGTATACATGTTACCACTATATATTGTTCGGAATATTGTGTGTGACGATGATGTTTCTTAAAAGCTTGCAGTATATAAAGATTCTATTGGTAAATGCTGTAGTGGGGCTGGGGATGTCTGCACCTATGCTTATTCTTCTGTTGCAGGCTTCCGGCAACTTTCAGAAACAGGAATACTTTCTTCAGTATCCGATATTCTATTTTAGCCTTTTCATACATTCTGTTATTCCTCATGGGATTTTGCAAAACATTGGAAAAAGAGTGTCATTTCTGGATGCCGTTGTAATGGGCAGAAATGATAATCTGGCGTTGTATATGGGACCAGTGGTAATCTTGCTGTTTGTGTTTTGTATTAAAATTATTTGTGGCTGGTTAAGACGCATTTGTAAATGCAAATATTTAGGAGAAATAAGGGAGAAAGTCAGGGTGGCGTATAACTGTATGCTTAATTCGTCACATGAGCAGAAGATGATGGTCGGGTGTGCGGTGGCACTACTCTTTTTCTTTTCCTTGATGAGTGGCGGTCTGGCGTCAGATTTGCTGTATATCATGCCGGTCATACAGAATTTTCGATATTTGTTTAAGGCTATCTATGTCGCGGCTCCCCTGGCGGTTGTTTTGCTGGCATGGGCTGTTGAGGAATGTAACGGTAAAGTCAGACAGATGGTTATGTGTTTCTTGGCATTGTCTGTTTGTGTAGGAATTGTGAATGCCTGTGCTACGGTACGGATTACGGAACAGTTATTTGGTACAAGAATAGATGGTTCTTTCGAGGAAGAAAAGGAGAGGGCAGTCTCGATGATAGAGACCGCAGGCATGGATTGTAAGAACTACAGGACGGCCACTTTTTTCAGATTTTCTAAAATTCAAGATGAATGCTTTGACCAATCCAGAAATCTTACCAGGAATTTTCCGACTGCGTTGGGCGTGTTTTCTTTGGCAGGGTACGAGATTGCTATGGAAGATGAGAGATTGGAAGAATTTGATGCCATTTATTCAGATGTGGAATTCTATGCCAAATATGCCAATGCGGACATTATGAGTAATCTGTACCTGAATCTGATAAACTATCCGGACGAAGTGCAGGGACAACTGATAGACAATAGTGTTCGCTATCTGCTTTTGGACAAGACGGAATTGAAAGATAACATCATGGCACAGAACCATATGGATAAGCATTTTGAACGCGACCTCCGCCCGGAGATCATCTTAGCATTAAAAGAATTGCCGGGCATTCAGGTAGCGGTAGTGAAAGAATTCAATGAACATTATGATCTGGTAGAACTAGACGGCGTTAACAGTTTGTGTATGAACAGTGATGGAGAACGGATCCCTTTGACGGATATCAATATGGAGACCGTTGTCTTTGAAGCACAGGAAGCCGGAGAATATACGCTGTCCTTTGCATACGATAGTCATTTGCGAGCGTTTTTGACTGAAAAGGATGGGACAAAGCGCCCGCTATTTATAGAACAACTGGAGAACGATAACATTTTGATTTCCACTCAGGGAGGGTGCGGAAAAGTGACGCTGACCTATCGGAATCCGGCCTGTACTATGGGATTCATATGGGAAGCGGTTGCAAGTCTAGCTTTTGTAATTCTGTTAGCTGGAATGAACCGACATGGTGTACTCAAAAACAATAAGGAATAACATGAGTTATTTGTCATATTTTACCAGAATATATTTACTTTTGTCGGAATTATGCTTATAATGGCAATGGAAGGCAAACTTTACAACAAAGTAAATAATGAAGGTGAATGGAATGGGAAATATTTTTAATACTTTATCAACATTTTGGAGTTCAGAATTGGTAAGTGATAACAAATGGATTATTGTTTTGCTGGTTGTGTTCTGTATCATGGCAACAGAGTTTGTGTGTTCGATGGTCTTTATTCGTGTGATACTTCCGCGCAAGCGCAGAACGGTGGGATATCTTTTGCCGGAGTATCATATTATACTGACAGAAATCGAAACTTTAAAGGCAGACAATAGGAAACTGAAAGAAGAACTGGAAAAATACAAAAGTGCAGGAGAATGATAGAGTTTGCTTTTCTACTATTGAAAAAACCACAGAATTATGGTAGACTATGTAGTAAATTAGTACCGGATAATATTAGATGATCCATATTATGGTGAATTAAGGGGCGCCTGATATTGGATGTAGATAAGACATAGATGGCTTTCAGTGATGAAGTCCGTACTTTATTATGCCGATATAGAAATGAATTGGGGGAATTGCTATGGCGGCTTGGGGTTATGTCGCGATCGATAAAGGCGGAAAAGAAATCAAAGGCAGTAAAGACGCTGATAACAAAGAACTCGTACTCAGGGATCTGAAAAATCAGGGTCTTATTGTGCTTGAAATAACAGAGCAAAATATGCTGACCAAGGATATCAGTATTGACTTTGGCGGCAAGCCGACACCGCGTGATATGGCGGTGTTCTGTAGACAGTTTGCCAGTATCACCAGGGCGGGCGTTACCATCATAGAGACACTCAATATGCTGGCTGATTCCACAGAGAACAAAAAGATGCAGAAAGCAATCTACGCGGTGCGTGCGGACGTGGAGAAGGGCGAGAGTTTTGCGGATTCCATGGCGCAGCATCCCGGAGTGTTCCCGGAACTGCTGGTACAGATGGCCAGGGCCGGTGAGGCTTCCGGTAGTCTGGACACGGCCATGGAGCGTATGGCGATACAGTTCGAGAAATCGGCCAAGACTCAGGCTATGGTCAAGAAAGCCATGATTTACCCGATTGTGGTGGCCTGTGTGGCGGTAGCGGTGGTGATTGTTATGCTGGTGTTCGTTATCCCGCGTTATATGGATATGTTTGAACAGCTGGATGCAGAACTTCCGGGAATCACGCTCGCAGTGATTGCACTTAGTAATTTTATAAAGAATAACTGGTTTATCATTATTCCGGTGGTGGTTGCCATTGTGTTTGTACTCAAGACTTACGCCAAGACCAGTTCAGGCAAACATCTTTTTGGTAAGTTGCAGTTAAAGATTCCCGCGATCAAGAATCTGGTGGTGAAATCAGCTTGTGCTCAGATGGCCAGAACATTGAGTACCCTGTTGACGGCCGGTGTACCATTGATTGAGGCGGTGGATATCGTGGCGGATACGATGACAAATATATGGTTTAAAGAGTCCCTCAAAGAGGCGTTAGAGCAGATTATGATTGGCGTGCCGCTTTCCCAGCCCTTGCAGACCAGTGGATTGTATCCACCTATGGTCTATCATATGGTAAGGATCGGTGAGGAAGCAGGTTCCACCGAGGAGATGCTCAATAAGCTGGCAGATTATTATGAGGAAGAAGTGGAGATGGCGGTGCAGTCCCTGATGGCGGCCATGGAGCCGATGATCATTATTGTGCTGGCAGGCGTGGTAGGTATCCTGATCGCGGCTGTTATGGCGCCGATGGTGAATATGTATGCGGCATTGGATAACCTGTAAGTTTTATATTAGTCCAGCGGCACGAAAGAAAATCGTGGAGGTTGTGAATAAGTGGATAGAACTTTAAGATGGTTTGAAATGGGGATTGGAGAACAAATCTCTAATATTGGCAGTGAAGTTAATCGGGCAATTAAGTATAAAAACAAAAATGAGGATGAAAAAAAGAAGCGTTTTTATGAAAAAGCAGTGGATTTGCTCAAATTGACATGTGCTGATCCGAAAAATAAATTCCGGCTGGGAGAATTAAATTTTTGCATTGAGGAACTGACAGATTATTTTATTGGGGATAATCAATATAATACGACAGATGAAATGCTGATGAAATACTATGATGCGTTTTTAGTGTAAATTGCAATTCTATTTATTTTCAAATTACATATATATGATATAATGCGGACGCTTATATCCCTGTGAAAGAAAATATCAGGGATAAGGCGAACGGCTCCTTTCCCTGTTGAGATAGATATGAAAAGAGGAAAGGAGGGCAAGAATGAAGTATGCATTACATGGTAAAAAGATTGACAAGTGAATCTCTGAGACCTGTTATTGAGTTGGGAATTTTTCCGGGATGTAATGCCCTGATTGACACGGGTGTGGAAATTCCTGTTTGGACAAGAGAGGACTGCCAGCTGGTCAGGCATCTGAAACTTCGGGGAAATGACGGTAACATGTACGTTTTTTCTCAAAGAACACGGCAGAAAGAATCTGCGTAGTATATTAAGTATCCTTTCCCTGTTGATACAGATATTCATGGGAAAGGATGCTGATACTGGAAAGGAGTAAAGGTATGAGACTGACCAAAGAAGAGATGATAAAGAATTACCCAAACCAATGGCTTGGCTTAAAAGATGCTACATATCCGGAAGATGACGATATTAATTTTATTTCAGCGGAAGTTGTATATACGGATGAAAATAGCAGTCAGCTGCTGGACAGACAACTAATTCACAAAGAACCCATCTTCACATGGTACACAGGAAACGGGCCGGCATTCCCTTTCGCAGATATACAAGTTGATTGGAATGCAGTAAAAGAGGCTATTGCCGCAGATAACAATTGAATTAAGCCCGGCCGCCAGGTAGGGAGCGGCTGCGTTTAAGATAAAGCAACACAAAACAATTTTTTATGATGGAAAAGGAGAAAGAAGCAATGAGAAAAGAAAGAATGAATGACAAAGGTTTCTCCCTTGTCGAGCTGATTATCGTTATTGCCATTATGGCAATCCTGCTCGTAGTACTGGCACCTCAGTACTTAAGATATGTGGAGAGATCACGTAACTCAACAGATTTACAGAACGCAGCGGAAATCGTAACGGCACTGCAGATTTATGCAGCTGATCCGGAGGCGGCTGTAGATCCGGATAGAGGAAGCATCACCATCGGAACAGCGGATCAGACTTTGGATCTTAGCACTTTCGAGGGCGCAGCTCTGGCTGATGCAGGTTTATTGGATGCAAGTAATGTGTTACATACAAGAAGGCAGAGCAGAACCGCATGGGAGGACTACACCATTGCATGGACGGTTAATGATGGCAGTCTTAACTTCACATATTCTGCAGCCAACGAAGAGACGGAAGGTACGTTTAGTAACAGAATGTTAGGTGCTACCACAGCTCCTAGCACACCTACACCTGGAACCTGATAAAACCAGAAACCAAGACGTATATGTCGGTCATAATATATGAAAGACACCCCTCGCTCTCTATGCAAAACAGCATGTACATACAAACGCTGTTTTGCACAGGGGGGGGTAATACGTTAATCTACACCCTACAGAAGGACAATACATGTTACCAGATATCATACTATACATCATCATATTCCTCTTCGGCATCGTGATAGGCAGCTTCTTAAATGTCTGCATCTTCCGTATTCCGGAGAAAGAGGATATCGTAAAGACAGGTTCCCACTGCATGAGCTGTGGATATCGTCTGAAATGGTACGATATGATACCGGTGATAAGTTTCCTTGCACTGCGGGGCAAGTGCCGCAAATGCGGCGCCAAACTTTCTGTCCAGTATCCTCTGATTGAGGCGGCGAACGGAATCTTATACGTTTTGATCGTTTGGACAGGCGGCCTGAACATAGAATCCCTACTCTATTGTTTATTGGCTTCTGCGCTCCTTGTTTTGAGCGTGATTGATTTTAGAACCTATGAGATTCCTTTTGGGATCAATTTGTTCATACTGGCACTGGGACTGATCAGGGTGGTTACGGACTATCGGAATTACCTGACCTACCTGATCGGTCTCCTATCTGTCAGTGCTTTTTTGGCGATACTGTATTATGCTACCGGCGGCCGGGCAATCGGCGGCGGTGATGTGAAGCTGATGGCGGCCTGCGGGCTGTTGCTCGGCTGGAAATTGATCATATTGGCTTTTCTTCTAGGGTGCATCCTTGGTGCGGTCATCCATGTGATACGCATGAAAGTGAGCGGTGAAGGCCGTACACTGGCGATGGGCCCGTATCTTTCCATGGGAGTCTTTGTGGCGGCGCTGTGGGGAGATCAGATGCTTACATGGTATTTAGGGCAGTTTCTGTGATTTTATATGGCTTAGAAAAATACCTGCACGGCATCACCGGCAGGTTTATATATTTTTATACAATCTTTCGTATATATAGTAGAGAAAGAGAAAGGTGTTAAAGGAGGAAACAATACATGGCTGCTAGAGCGATCAGCATTGAGATCGGCTATTTGCTGACCAGGGTTTGTGAGGTAGACTATAAGACAAAATCCCACAAGATTTACAAAAGCTTTACGATTCCTACAAATGAGGGGATGATCAATGACGGTGTGCTGACGATATCGCCGGAGTTTGTAGAGAACTTAAAGAGTGCACTTTCGGCGAATCGGATCAAGGCAAAACAGGTGGTCTTCACGATCACTTCTTCCAGGATCGCCAGTCGTGAGGTAGTGATTCCCTTTGTCAAAGAAAACAGGATAGCGGATGTGGTCAACGCCAATGCTACGGATTATTTCCCGGTGGATTTAAGCCAGTATCAGTTGGCTTACAGCATTTTGGGGACGATTGGGGAGACGAAGAACGCTCAGCAGTATAAGCTTTTGGTGATGGCGGTGCCTTCGGCGCTTCTGTCCGGCTATTATGATCTGGCCCAGGCGCTGAAACTGGAGGTCGTGGCGGTCGATTATGCCGGCAACTCTATTTTCCAGGTAATGAAAGATGAGTGTGCCCAGGGGACACATCTGATCGTCAAGATTGAGGAACGTGCCTCTCTTGTAATGGTGGTGCAGGATTCGGTACTTGCTTTTACGAGAAATGTATCTTACGGCGTAGATGAAGCCATAGATTCAGTGATGAATACGCTGGCCTGGGGAGATGTCTCCACGGTGGAACAGGCGATTCGTATCTTGCAGAAAAATGAGTGTATCGCGGAGCGTGGGCCGTCAGCGGGACAGGAGGAAGTGGAGCAGGAGGACACCGGCGTTACCGAGGTAAAATCAGCCAGGGAAAAGGCGATGGATGATGTACGGGCAGCGTTTATGCCGCTGGTGAGCGGTATTGCCAGGGTTATCGACTTTTATATTTCCCGCAATGCAAACGTGTCGATCGACAGGATTATGATCACTGGCCTGGGCGCTGATTTTATGGGGCTGGATGAACTGCTTGCCAGTGAGATCAATATGCCGGTGACGGTTCTTATGGATGCGGCGGGCTGGAACCTGTCACGCAGCTTCAAGAATGAATGTTTCGGTGAATACATAGCCTGTGTGGGTGCGGCAGTGGCGCCTCTGGGCTTTAAGAAGGATACGGATAAGAAGGGAAAAGAGAAATCCAAGGGCGATTCCAAGAGTGTGAACGGTTCTTTTTTGGCATACTCGCTGTTGGGTATTGGTGTGATCGTGGGCGCGGCGCTGGCGGCGATTTCCATTATGCGATACATGGATGTACAGACGACCAATATGGCCTTAAAGGCGCAGGCAGGCACGCTGGAAGACATCATCCCGATCTATAACGAATATGTGGCCACCAAGGCGGAATATACCAAGGTGGAAGCCATGTATGAGGCGACAGAAAATAGAAACGAGGAGATGTATGAGTTCCTGGAGGAACTGGAGGAGAAGCTTCCCAGCAGTTCCAACGTGGTGTCCCTGACCAGTAATATTGACGGGATCAGCATCAATATGATCACAGATACCAAAGAAGATGCGGCGGCCACAGTACAGCAGCTGCGATCCTTCCATTCCCTGATTCCGCGGATGGTGACGGTGTCCGCCCTGCGGGAAGAGGAAGACCAGGACACCGGAGTGACTTCGGTGAACTTTACGGTGGTGGCATCTTACTGGCCGGTGGGATATTCACCGGAAGAAATAGAGGATGAGCTGGGTATTGGAACGGCGGACGGTACAGCAGATACGGTCGATAATGGAACGGCGGAATAGGGGGAGAGCGAGATGAAAGTATCGAAGAGAGATATATTGATTTTGATCGGCTTCCTGGGAATCCTGATAGGTGTGTGTTCTTTCCTGTTTGTATTCCAGCCGACCATGGAAAAGGCGGATGCCTTACAGCAGGAGAATATGGAACTGCAAAGCAGGATCGCGGATTTGCAGAGCAAAAAGAATAACAAAGACACCTACGAGAGCGAGACGGCCTGGATGGAGCAGGAGATGAAAGAGATTTATCAGCTGTTCCCGGTGGATGTGCGGGAGGAGAATGCAATCCTTCTGGCGATCAACCAGGAGCTGATCGCACCGCTCAAGGTGGAGTCCATTACCATAGATGCACTTTTGGAGGTGCCTTTCCTGGAAGGGGTGGAAGAGGAAGAGACACAGATCAGTTATGAGATCGATGCGGTGGAAGAACTGGAAGATTATGAGGGAACCCAGCAGTCGGAAGCGGCTTTGACGGTAGGCGGCGATGACGGCACAGGCGGGTTGAATCCATACGGGCTCAAGAACCGTAAGATGACCATGACATACGAGATATCTTATGAGGGCCTCAAGCGCAGTGTGAAGAATATCTGTATGCAGACAGATCGTATGGTCATTGATGATCTGTCGGTAGTGTTCGATGAGAGTACGGGGCTTTTACACGGCACGATGGCAGTGAATATGTACTGTGTGCCCAATCAGGAAGGCAAAGAGTACGTACAGCCTAATCTCAGTTCAGTACTGCTTGGTACAGACAATATTTTCGGCACGATCGTGTTAAACGGCGAGAGAGGGCTTCCGGATCTGGAGGACGGCGAAGCAGACGGTGAAGGCGAAGCGGCTGATGGGGAAGCGGAAGAGTAGAATGAAGCAAAGCGGTACGACATGCGGTCATGGGAAGAGGTAAGGAGGCATGGCGTGCAGGATGTGAGCAGTAAAGAGAAGTTTATGAACGGGTGAAAGAGACGGGAGTGGGCGTAAGATGACGGCAGCAGAACGGCGCAAACTGAATAAAGATGCGGGTTTTTCCCTGCTGGAACTGTTGATTGCGGTGGTCATTCTGGCGATCATTGTGATTCCGTTGTTGAATCTGTTCCTTTCTTCTAACAGATTAAATATCAAGTCCCGGCAGACTCTGCGGGCGACTACCCTGGCGCAGGATATCATGGAGGGCCTGAAAGCCTATGATATCGAGGAGTTAAAGACCCAGTTCAACACACCGGCAGACGGGTTTTATGTGATAGATGATAACCTGATCAAAGGATCCGTTGGGGAGGAGACCAGCCTGGAAGTGGACGGGAGCGGGGATCCTACGCCGGGAATCTATTACTTCAGCCTGCGGGATGTGTCCATGCAGGGAAGTAAGTTTGATGCGCTGGTGAAAGTGGATGCGAGAGGATATATGGAGGGCGCCACAGGGCCTGAAGCCCATGATAACCTGTTTAATGATTCCACTATGTCGGATGCCAGAAGTATCGATAAGGAGAACGGTACTTTTGTGGAGACGGAAAAGATCAGAAAAGCGGTGCTGAAAGGCGCACTTGAACATCCGGAGATCAAAGCGGCTATGGATGCCCATGGTGTCACACAGCAAATGAAAGATGATGTTACATTTAATACATTGAATCAGCTCTTCACGACTGGTGTCAGTAGGACAATTACGGTGAATCTGAATCAGAGTGCTACGGAAACAGATGAAGAGGGTAACCCCAGGATATATATGTATGTTACGGATGAATATGAATTCACATATCCTGATGTAGCGGGCCCGATTCCGATTTATGGTGATATAGATTCTCTGGTTTTGGTAAACGATGAACCTTGCGGCGATGTAAGCGGGGAAGAGATCAATATTAATATCATCTATTATCCTTTGTATGTGGGTACAGAAGACAGTATAGTGGTCAATAATAATTCGGATTCGAAGTTGAATCTCCTGATTGCCAAGCAGGTACCCTCAGCAGAGAAAAATCCGGATGAAGTCCTGTCAGATGCGCAGTTGATGTCCAAAGAGATGGGGTATGTGCCTTGGATTGAAATCAATGGTAAGTCTGGGCCGATGGACACAAGTAAGTTTACATTAAAGACCAATTTGGGGATAAATCTGGTGGGAAAGAATTATCTGACAGGAGAAGGTCTGTGGGATGACACGAAAATATTTAATGTGTCAAATCAATTAACACAGATTAAACCAGCATACAGCACGGTGCAGCTATATACCCTGGACGGTGTCCGCTGTTCTCTGGGGGCGGCTCCGGCGGACGGGGATATCACAGAACTGATCTACGATGTGGAAGTCAGTGTCTATAAGGAAGGCGCTGCCGGGAAGGATTTTCCAGACGAAGAGCGGATGATCGTGATAGAGGGAAGCAAGAACAATTAAGGCAGGCAAGGAATTGGTGAGCGCGAGAGTATGAACGGAATGCACGAAAAAATCATACAATTATATAAGGATTACAAGCATAGGCGTGATGACAGGGGATCTGCGATCGTAATCGTCATCATTGCCATGGCGATGATCGGGATTTTGGCCACCACCCTGCTCTGGATGGCGTACATGAACTACATGATCAAAGTAGCCGATGTGCGCAATAAGAACAGTTTCTATTCCGCCGAGGAAGTGGTGGAGCAGATCATGGCGGGTTTGCGGCATGATGCTGCGGATGCGGTGGGTGTGGCCTACCGTGACGTGATGGCGGACTGGGAAAGTCTGGGGTCGGAAGATAATCGTTACAATACATTTGCCACCACCTATATGGACACCCTGATCGAGAAACTGAAAAGTCCTGACCAGGGCAGTGATTATTATGATCGGGATAAATTAAAAGCATATGTGGACGCCGGTATCTTTTTGGAATCTTCTGATACGGAGGGCGTGAATAACACAGACTGGGAACGCGGCGGTCCGGCAGGGAGCACAAACCAGGCCAAGATGGAGATGGTAAATAACAATCGTATCATCCTCAAAAATATTTACGTGTCCTATACGGACAGCCAGAATCGGGTGTCTATCGTGCAGACGGATATCAGTATCGATTTACCGAAGCTGATTTTTGAAAACGGCGGTTCGATTGACGGACTGTATGAGTACAGTCTGATCGGTAATTCAGGGATTGAAGTGCTTGGCGGCGGTGGTACGACTACGGTGGAGGGAAGTGTCTTTGCGGGAATGGATGCTGTTACCGGAGATGGCGGCCTTCTGATCAATCCGGCCAGTTCTCTGGCGTTAGATAATGCCAGAAGAGTGATCGCCAAGGGAGATATCGTTGTGGAAGGGCCGGCGGCAGCTCTTGTAGTCAGGGATATGCCGGGAGAGGATAACCGGGTATATGCCCAAAATATCACGTTAAAAAGCGGTACGGTCAGTCTGGACAGCAGAACTTATGTGGCTAACGACCTGTCTTTAAATGGGTCTGGCAGTAAGGCTACATTGTCCAAGGAATATTATGGATATGGTGTTTCCACTAATAATGCACTTCCAGGAGAGGATTTGGCGAAGGTTGATTCGGCAGCGAGCAGCGCTATTATCATCAATGGCAGAAACTCCACGGTGGATATGGTGGGGGTTAAAAGACTCCTGCTGGCGGGACGTTCTTATATCGGCCAGGCGTCTACCCTGGCGGAGGCAGATACCTATCGACAGGAGATTGCGGCGGGAACCCGGGTGCCAGGCGTTCCGGTGATGATGGGCGAGTCCATCGCTGTCAAAGGCGGTCAGATTGCCTATCTGGTGCCGGCGGAGTGTATCGGAACCGTGGACGGGGAGACGGTCATCGGCCAGAATCCCATCAATGGACAGAAACAAGATGATATCAATGAAATGTTAAAAGGAAATGAGAATGGCGCCGGTGATGCGGACAGTTCAGGAGAGGCAGATTCTTCTGGTGAAGGGGAAAGCAGCGGTGTATTCCATGAGGTTGACTTTAATAAGAAGGTGTACCGCCTGGGCGGTAAATCCCTAAGTGAATTTGGTGTGACGAAGATGGAGCATATCCGTAAGGTTTATGCGCCCTATCGGGGCGGGCTCTTGCTCTATTACTATCTTGTCATGGATAAGGAAAATGCAGAACGTTATTTCGTGCAATATTATAATTTTAATGCAAATAAAGAATCGATAGACCGCTACTTTAATACCTATGCTTCCGGTGGTATCCTTCTGGGGGATTATGAAGCGCCGGATACACAGTATACGATTCTGGGCAACAGCCTCGTGAGCGAACTTGCATCTGCTGGCGATGTGAGACTGCTTACCAGTCTTGACCAGACCACATTAAATCCCGATGGGGGAGAAGAAGGAACACCCGGAGAGGGTGAGGGGACAGAAAAACCGCCGGTTGATCCCGGTGCTTACACAGAAACAGGAGATAATGCAGAAAATATGCCGAATGATATAGAAGAAGAGGCGGATGTGCTTCAACTCTCGGCGGACATTGCGGATATTTACAGGGCGCTTACGTTTAATCTGACGGAGGATGTCTCCACGGTGCCGACAGATCCTAATCTGGCGAAGGATTATTATGTGTTTAACAGAGTTATCAAGGAGAAAGAAGTAGAGAAGTATCTGAATGATAATCATAAGGATACGGTGATTTATGAGGAGGATTCCGGATTACAGGCAAGGCTCACCAGGGAGCCTATCATAAGAGTATCGAATATTAGTGAAAAGACCAGGCTTATTGTTTCTTATGGTGATGTGATAGTAGACGAGAACTTTACCGGTCTGATCATTGCCAAAGGTAAGATTATAATAGATCCTTCGGGGACGGTATCCATCAAACAGAATAAGACGGATCTCTATAAAGTACTTGAAGCGAAGAACAGGGATGATGCCGATGATAAAAAAGTTCCCATCAATATGTTTTTTAACGGTAAAGGTACTATGGTGGATGATACCGGGACTCCCGGCACAGGCGGTATGGGCAATGGTGCGGAAGCCCCGACAGTGGATGACGCCGGCAATCTGATAATCGATTACGGCGAGATTGTCCGGTATATGAACTGGATCAAGAAATAAATATGGCTGGAAAGTCAGCCTTTGAAGTGTCTTGGATGTTTGGATTAAGAGACAGGAAGAAGGATAACGAGGTTTGGATAAGAACTTACATAAAAAAGACAAACTTCATATCGATAACAGGGGGTATTCCCTGATAGAACTGGTGATTGTGCTTGCTATCATTGCAGTGCTTATGGGAACGGTATTTTATTCCATCATACTGGTGTTCAGCGCCAATGCCAAAAGCTGTGCCAATAATATCCAGCGTTCTATCGGTGACTGCAAGGTGACCACCATGGGCAAGGCGGACGCATACATGGTGCTTTACCGAGATGACAGTGGGGTCTATACACAGATGCATGTCACGGAGAGCGATGGAACGGTAACGGATGAAGAGCCGCAGAAGGTAGGGACCAATAGGGTAACCGTGGGATATGTGCAAGGCGGCGCGGAGACAGAATTAACGCCAGGAACTTCGATAGAGATACGGTTTGACCGCAGCAACGGTGGTTTCAAGGCAGGCGCAGGCGGCCTCTATGATGAAATCTATGTCAGGGGCGGCAGTAAGAATTACAGTATTACAATGATAGCGCCTACCGGGAAATCTGAGGTGGTGGCAAAGCCAATGCCAGCGCCTTGATAGCAGGTATGGTTTACGCGTTAAAAATAGGGAGTGCGGAAGATGTCACGGGGAGAGGATAATATGATGAGAAAGGATCAGAGAGGATTCACCATAGTGGAACTTTTGATTGCGATTGCAATCCTGTCGATTGTTGTTGCGGCGGTATGCAGTTTTATATTGGTGGGTTCCAGAAGCTATGCTTCTGCCAACAGCGATATCAGCGTACAGCAGGAAGCACAGCTTGCCATGAACCAGATGTCCGATGTCCTGATTGATACCACCAGAAGCGTCAACTATGTGGGGTATGACTCTTCTGACCGTTCAGTACTTGCATTGAAGGATTCTGAGTTTGGATTTGAACCCGTGGCGAAGAGCCTCATCATGTATAATGGCGTTCCTGTGCAGAAGGATTCGGCGATTTCTGGTGCGGATCCTGATATAACGATAGAGCCGGGTAATGGTAACAAACATTATCACTTCTACTGGGATAAGGATGAAGAGACACTTTATTATGCAGAACTTGATGTGAAAGACACGGATAAGAAACCGGAAGATGTTGATTTTGGTAATCCCGCTGATCCATCTGATCCTGCCAGTCCAACCTGGTGGGTGCTGGCAGAGCATGTGACTAAGTTCGAGGTGGATCTGACCCAGGTGGAAGAAAAGCGTGTGGTACAGCTGGAACTGACTTTTGAGAATGGTAAGCGGGAGTATAATACTTCCAATAACGTGACCATTCGTAATAGGGTGGCAGTTAATGATGCGGAAGTAGGGCCGCTCAACAGAAAAAAGACACTTTCCATTGCTGTCAGGGATAAGGGAGTGATCGTAGAACCCGGTGAGTCCTATCATTTCTCGACTCCTAAGGTGACAGGGGAGAACGTAACGGATAAGAGCGTTACATGGTCTATTGTGTCAACGAACAGCCCTTCGGGCGGAACACAGTTTACGGATGCGGCTAACGGTATCCTGAAGATAGCGCCGGATGAACCGGCAGGGACGATTCAAGTGATGGTTACGACCAATGCGGTGGATTCGGATGGAAACCATGCGTCCACCCCGCCCATCGATGTTTATATCAAGCGGGTTACAACTTTGGGTCTATATAAATCGGCGGACACAAATGACGAGAACGGCCCCAATGAAATATCGCCGGGGTGCACTTTTACCATATCTACCAATGTAGGCGGACACAAACTCGGTGTGACATGCAGTGCGTGCGGAGAGAGTACCGAGAAAGACAGACAGGTTTCCTGTGAGGGAAATAGGGACAATAGTAATTTTCCATGGCGTATTGTTGATCCACAGGAATATGATCCTTCCATGTCATGGTGGAAACCGAAGGACTATCTGAAACTGATTTCCCAAGATGAACACAGTGCAACGTTCTATCTGGAGCCGAATACGCCGGATGACGGAAGTTTTAAGTTTGTTATTCAGGCGATGTCGCTTCTTTCGGTTTGTCCCAATGAGCAGGGCAGATGTGAATACTTTTTCGGGGAAGCTATTGAGTTGACATCGGTGAAAGGGAAGAGCAACGCCAAACCTTTCAGCGGTAATTTGAAATACGGCGAGGAGACATTGTTAGAAGAAATCCGTGCAGGTCTGTCTACGGATCACCCGAAATATGTGACAGCGGTCCGTGTTGTGGATAATACCGGCAAAGAGAAAGATAAGGTCCTGCTCTATTTTACCACTGGTGGAGGTAATAACTATCGTATCGGACCAGACTTATTTGATCTGGATCTGAACGGAAGCTATACCTTCTATATGCAGGCGCTAGATCCGGTATCTAAGGAGAACCGTGATAAGTATAATAACCATGAGGTTGGTTCTGTCATAGAAGATGATGCGGCAGCGATCAGGGAGGAGTATTTTGCGCATCTGGATAAGAATAAGCCTTATGGATATATTGGAGACAAATATCCGCACAACGAAGTATATTACAGTGTGCTGGATAAACCAAAGCTGACTTTTGAATATAAAAACGTTTCTTATAAGGGGGAACATGTTACATATGATCCGGTGAATATTTATTCAGTGGGTAATGGTAGTGGCATTGTTGGAGAGATAAGACCGACTGGTTATGAGAACATTGTACAGGATAATTCCGTTTGGAATAGTTACACCAACAGTCTGTATGAGGGCGAAGGAAGCGATATTTCCAAGTGGAATGGAATCTATTATTTTAATGAAGGAACGATGTCCTATGAGGGAAAGAATGAATTTGCCGGCAAGGTAACGGTGGATCCCAAAGGAAGTATGTTCATGAAACTGGAACATCAAGGTGATATACTGGGAGCTTGTGGGAAATATCATATTGTACCGGGTATGCTGTACCAGAACTTAGATTCAGGTCATTTTGAAATTATTGGCTGGGATGGATTTGACTTCCCGAATCTGCCGCGTGAAAAGCGTTATTATCAATTTGACGACAGTATTATCCATGTGGAAGTTAACAGCGAATTTACCATGGAAATTAAAGATGACTGGTTTAATGGTAAGGTGTTGTTCCCGCTGCCGTCCCAGATGGCAGGAGATGTGCGGTTCCCGAATCTTCAGAATACGCAGTGGCAGATTTCCGCCGGATCATGGTCTGGCTCTGCATTAAGGTCCAATCAGTCCAATCCTGAGACGATTGAATTTACCTACGTACGCTATATGTACAGTAAGGAAAATAAAGCCTATTATGTGGAGCCAATCAAAGTAGATGTTAAGGGAGCGGAGAATAAAATCGTAACCCATTCTTATGGCGTTTACTATTGCGAGGAAAACGGGAAAAAGTGGGAGTTTCATCAAAAGGGCTATACGACTGAGAGAGCACTGGTCTTTACTGTGAAGGATTTTGAATATGATGGGAAGAGTTGGCAGACATATTTCCCGTTGCCGGATGATCCGGACTTCCCGATAGCAGATGATCAGGAGGAGACATACTATAGTTTTGCCCTTTATCAACCTACTAACCTATATTGGGCGCAGCCGCTTTCCAATGTGCTTGTGAAGTGTACGAGGAATGGGGATGCCTATAAAGTCCAATTTACCCATAAGTTGAGATCAAACGATCAGAATAATCATAAAATAACTAAGGTTTCTTATGGTACTTATACCTGGAGTCCGGGACAGACAGAATGGACAAAGCAAAAAGGTGCGGAAGATTTAGGGGTAGAGAAGGATCCGGATTGGATAGTAAATCTGACAGGGATACAACGGGATGGCAAAACTTATATGATTTATTTCCCGTTACCGCCAGAGAAGGGCTTCCCGTTTGGCAGTTCCGTAAAAGAAATCACAGGGTATAAACCTGTACTTTATGAGACAACGGATATCTATGGAGAACATGCGAATATATATACGGAATTTACCGTGAAGTATGAGCATATAGGAGATACATATGAAATAGAATTTTGCAATCCATGGAATTATAGCATTACCTATGGTAAATTCCAATGGAAAGTTGGCCAAAGTGAATGGACCAAAGTACCGTAAAACCATGCAAGATTAATAACTACCAACAATATCAGCAACCAGCAACAAAGCAAACAGTATGTGAGATGGTATGATGAAAAAGATTCAGAAGACTGGGCAACCGAAACTGAATAAGAAAACAGCTGTTATGGCAGTAGCGTCCATAACAGCTGCCGCAATGGCGGTCACCGGAATATACGGCTTGGGCGGACATGTGCAGGATATGGAGGATGTCTTTGCGAAGGAATCCTTTACTGGCATGAAGGAGATCGTGGAGGAGCACGATAAAGATCATCCTTTCAGGATTCTGGATATCACGCCTACTAAGGCAATGTATATCGTGGGTGGTACAAGTGCCAAGACTTATAATCTGTCCACGGGAACGATCGGCTATCTGACTGGCGGTCAGGCGCCGATCGAGAAGGATATCTATGATATTTTTAATAATAACACCGACTTTTATGCTTATGAAGAGAGGGAGGCTCTTGCTAAGGCGATTATTCCTTCTGGTTTTGACAATGCAGATTTCCTGACCATCGCATACGAGGAAGCGTACGGAGGAACAATCGATCGTCTGGATGAGAGCCGGGACTGGATCAAATTATATGATCCTATTGTGGCGGATGGTCCATTGAGCAATGCTGACAAGATACCGACCGGGCAGCTGATGGCTTATGTGACCAAGATTACGGATGCAGACCGGGATGCGGGCAAATACGGAGAATACAAGCTGGTAAGCGGTTCTGTGACTGCCGGATTAGATGAGGAAGGTCTGGAGGGAGATATCTTTAAATTTAATCAGGACAGTGGAGAATGGTATCTGACCTTTGAGTATGATCCGGATGCTGTGATCGGGTATGTTCCCTCCATGATATATTGTGACGATTTAAGTTCCTGCTCCAATACAACAGGTGTGTATTATAAGGAAGATGATGGTACTTATACATATGTGGGTACGAAGGCGGATGTCTTGGATCTGCCGCAGGAAGATAAGAAGCCTTCAGGTGATGACAAGGATAAGCCGGGAGACGGAAAAGAGCCGGGGAAAGACAATGAAACTACGGAAGGTGGGGACAACACCGGTACAGAAGGAGAAGGCGGAGACAATACCGGCACAGAAGGAGAAGGCGGAGACAACACCGGTACAGAAGGAGAAGGCGGAGACAACACCGGCACCGAAGGAGGCGGTGGAGACAATACCGGCACTGAGGGAGACGGCGGAAACAGTAGCGGTACCGAAGGAGATGGTGGAGACAACACCGGCACTGAGGGAGACGGCGGAAACAGTAGCGGCACCGAAGGAGACGGCGGAGACAATAGCGGTACCGAAGGAGGTAGCGGAGATAATACCGGTACCAATGGAGACGGAGATAGTGGCAGCACCGGAAACGAAGGCAATAATTCTGCTGGCACGGAAAGTACTACGGGCAGCAGTTCTTCTGCTTCCAGTGGCGCAGATGAGACAGCGGCGGCAGATGCGGTATGGCGTTTGTTGATTGAAGACGGGGAATCTGATGATTCCAACTCAGATGATGCGGATGATTCAGAAAATGCTGGCGGCTCAGATAATAAGAACAACTCAGAAAATGCCGGCGGCTCAGATAATAAGAACAACTCAGAAAATGCCGGCGGCTCAGATAATAAGAACAACTCAGAAAATGACGGCGATTCAGATAACGAGAACGATGCAGATGATGAGGAAGAGCCAAAATCTCAAGATGCCGGATCCCGGTATTATGTTCTGGAGTTTACGTTTGTGACAGAGCCTTCCGAAGATACCATGCTTTACCGGATCAAAGACAAGACAGAGATGTCTGAGTGGGACAGCGAGATCACGCCGCTTGACCGGTATGATTTTGATGATTCTTTTGCCGGGATGATAGAGGGAGAGGAAGGCGCAGAAGCGGATGAAGAAGCTGACGGAGATATGGCAGTCTATGCCACCGGTTCGACTAACCTGCCTGTATTTGAATATGTCGGGAAAGAAGACGGCGAGTATAGCCTCAAGATGGCTTATGTAGGTGATGATAATTATGAGACTGATGCCAAAGAGGTAGCGGTGCAAAACGCACCTGTTTATTTCCGATGCTGTAAGGGCAATAACTGGCTTGAGAAATATGTGTTCAATGCGCTGGAAGACCAGGATAATTATTATGATCAGTTTACAATCGAGGTAAACTGTGTTTCGGCGGATGAAGTCAGTGTGGGTGATGTGCAGAAAGCAGACCTGATCTACTTGGAACATGGTTCCGGTATCTTCATCAACAGCGGCGCCTCCATACAGACCATTGGACCGGGGGAAGGCAATGGCGGGCTGTCGGATATGCAGGAAGACGTAGCTTTGGCTATTGTTAACAGGGCAGTGACAGAACTGTTGCCTGTCATAGTGGATTATGATATCATTTCCAGTCCGGGACAATATGAGGACAGCAATTACTATAATCTGGCCAGGATTTTCTTGAAAGAGGATCTGGTAGGATTCTACGAGAATACGGGTGATGAAGATAAGCTGGATGATTTGTTCAGAGGCCTTGAAAGCGATGACTTTGAGGACAACAAGGATAATGATTGCCATTATGTAAACCGAAATATCTATATGGTGAATGGAGAGACACCACTGGTGAGTAACGATTTCCCGGAATCTTTTGATGAGGATGAGGCGAAGCGTGGCTTCCGGGAGGTTCTGATTGCTATCCGTGCGGAGAATACGATGTTACAGGAAGAGGACTGGCTGGAAGATGAAGTCAGCAAGGCCAGGGCCATTGCCTATATCATCAATTATTCGGTGGGAATGATCGGGGATTATCGGGATGTGTCAATTCTGGAGTTGCAGCCCAGCGCCAATACGAAACCTGATCTGCATGTGGATAATAATGAAAACAGAGAGACTACCACTTTATTCTGGCAGAAAGAAGATTCCGGAGAAAGCGGCCAGCAGATATTCCGCTCTACCAAGATTGTGGATGTGGATATTGCAGTAAAATCCGTGGCGGAGTTTAACGGGGAATGGGCGGATATCAACAGCACCTATGATATGGTGTTTATTGGACTGGACGGCCAGCTGCTGAACCGTAAGGGTAGAGACCAGCATACAGTCTATAATGACGATAAACTGGATGGATTGGTCTATCATACCGGTGATACAGCGGCCGGAAAGGATGCCAGATATGATGCCAGCGATATCACCGAGCAGAAGAAGGAAGCGCTGCTTGATTATCTGCGCGCCGGCTATCCGGTAGTAGTGGAGAATAACTGCCTCAATGTCAAGAAATCTGATGGAGAACAGTCCAGATCTGTCAATACTAGATATATTGCAGACAATACACAGATGTACGCGTTCCTGAACGAAGCCTTGGAGCATTACGGGGATTATCTGTACACGGTGCGCGATGTCCGCGGGAATCCGGAGTTCAGGGCTCAGCTAAATGTGGTGAAGCCCCGGATTGATTATCAGGATCCGGATCAGGCTTCGCTGATCCAGAGCCTGGATCGCACGGAAGACGGTAAATATGAGGGAACGATTCTCTATCGCATCACCGGCAACCAGGAACAGAAGAAGGAAGATGCCGGAGAAGAGGACAACGAAGGGGACAATGAGGAGGTAGACAATAGCTATCATGGCGATACTTCGATTCATTTGTACCTGGATTTGAATTATGACGGCTTCTTTGCACCTTCAGAGGAATTATATCCCACAGGGGAGACCGGCGGTTATGTGGAAGGTGACGGGCAGGTCACGGTTTCGTTTGAGGGCGTGGAATCGGGAGTCATTCCCTGGAAACTGGAAGTGTCCGATGTCAATAATGGCTATCGCAGGGATGCGATGATGGGGTACTTTACCATCCAGGGACAGGTGCAGCTTCCGGTTAATGTCTTACAGGTACTGGATAATACGGAGAATCAGAATGCCAATCTACAGCAACAGTTTGAGAAGGTCAACAATTCAACCCTGAGCCGGCATCTGGAGATGGCGGAGAACAAGCTCAATGTGAAGTATGAGTTTGAGACCATCACTTCAACACAGCTGGAAGAGCGGCTTGCCAACAATGGCAATTATCTGAACCAGTGGGATGTTCTGGTGCTGGGGTTTGGTAACAGTGGCTTGGGAGCGGCGCAGGATGCGGTAACAGCATATATCAACGAGGGACGCAGTGTGCTGATCTCCTATGCAGGCGCTACGGAAGATACGGGACGCCTGGGACTGGATATTTCGCTCTTGGGGCAGGCCAATGATATGACATACTCCAAACTTGGCCGGAATGGCGGAGAATATTACCGCTATCAAGGTCTGGACAGGGATATGTTTGCAGATTCGATGCCGGGGTTGCAGGCGCATAAGATCAATGAGGGAAGTATCACCTGTTATCCGTTTGATATAGGCGGCGAGCAGGGCACAGCCTTTTTCAGTGATGTCATGATGCTGAAAGCGCCTGAGTATCTGCTGGATTTTGCGAATAATACAAAGGAAAGCGAAGTGCATGTGACTGGCTGGTATACGCTGAATGATAATAGCCCGGAGGGCGGCGGTGGTTATCGGTTTTCCCCGAGAGATGCCCGCAATAACTATTATATTTACAGCAGGGCCAACGTGGTGTATGTGGGACAGAACGAGTATCCGTATTTCTATGAGAAGGATGCTGGCGAGGAACCGAAAGATGGTGTGGATGAGTGCAAGTTGTTTGTCAATGCTTTGACGGCGGCATATAATGCTGGTATTCACAATCCGAAAGTGGATATTGTGGCAGGTTTTGGAGCATCAGCCACATCTGTGGAGAGTATACCGATTCCTTTCGATCAGGAAATATTCAATGTGAATACGGAAGACGGGATCCTGGACGAGACAGTGGATGTGTATTTCAAGTTCGTGGATAACAATATCGCGTTTAATAAGGTGACGAATATTTCTTTCTATTATGAGAAAGGGACGAATCCGGAGGCAGAACTGGTGCTTGCGGACGGCAGTATCAATACCAATGATTTTGAACCCTTTGGCAGTCAGGTCTGGATGGTGGAGAATAACCGCCTTGTGGAAGTGACGGATGGTAATTTCAGGCAGGGAGTCGTGTATCGGATCAAGGCTCCGGTGGTGGCGCTTAAGGAGAATGAGGAGGAAGTTTCGAGAATCTTCATCGCACTCGATACCCGCTATACAAAGAGCGGTAAAGAGCGTCATGCGATTGGCACGGATGTTATCTCCCTCACAAGGGCACAGATGTTCCTGTTAGAGTAATAATTTAAGTATGGAAACGCCTCATGACCAAGTCAGGTTATGAGGCGTTTTATCAGGCATGACGGACAAGTCCGTGTTTTAAATGCATTTATAATAGGAAGAAAGTCCTACAGGTTCTCCTTTTCGCGAAACTGCACAATGCTGTCAGCCCTGGCAGCGGACAGGTGCCAGCGATCCAGGATTTCCGTGTCGCGTTCGGATCTGATCCTCTCGGTGAGGTCTGCCGGAACCTCGCCAAGGGTGTTGAGGAGTTGGAGGATGTAGTCTGCTTTACCTTCTGCTCGGCCTCTCGCCTCACCGATGGCAATGCCCTCATCCCGCACATATTCATCCTCATCCCAGCGGTCTCTCTTTGCTCTCCAGTATCCGTCATAGAACCATCTGATTGTCCTTATCAGTCCCATCTGTCTTACCACCTCTGCCACGTATCCCATCCTCCCATTCTGTTCTGCAATCTGATCAATCTCTTCCTGGCTGGTCGCATTGAATAACCGGATCCAGTCATCTACTCTGCTGCCTGTTAAATTCTTTCCCAGTTCGATGATATGTATCTCCCACAGATCCGTCAGTTCCCTGCCTGTCTCATTCCGCAGACGATAGACGCTGTGATATTCCTCCGTATCCGAAAGGAGTTCAAAATCCACCAGACTGATACTGATACATCGATGCAGTTTCCTGTACTTTTCCCCGACTACCAGGTCATCCGTGTACATCCTGGCCAGATAGTACAGTTTCCTTTGTGTGTAGTGTTTCTGCCTGTACACCTGCATCTCAATATCGATCTTGGTGTTGTCGTTGAGTACCAGGGCGATATCCATGATCCCCTGCTTCTGTCTCCGGAATGTCTTCCGCAGAAACGGGTTCGCCAGCCGCACCGATTTGATCTGCTCCAGCGGGATCCCCAGCACATCACTCAAAAACTGTTTCCTGACTTTTTCGTGGGCAAACAACTCCTTGAATGTATAGTCTGCCTTTAATGAAATCTTCTCCATGTTCCTCCCATCCGCAGGAGAAAATGGCATGGCCGCATTTCCGTCAGAGCAGAACCGCCTCGGCACTTTCATAAATCCGCCTGAAAACATATCAGGTCTGTTACTGAAGAACCGCCCGTTTCAGAATCTCCTGCTTTTAAATGTAATTGGTTTGAATTTAAAAGCATAGATTTTCTGAAAAGTAAGAATGTTTGATTTGACACATTATTGTTATCTAGAAATTGTTATGCTTTGACACTCATTATAAGGGAAGTCAGGTGTCCTGTCAAGCGTTTACACATTTTTTATTATTTACCACTTGCCATGACCTCAAATATGGTGTATAGTGTTGCACGTTAATAAAATGCAACGATGTGCATCATAATACTATTTATATATGAAAGAACAGAAACAGGAAACATATGGGAATGTGAAGCATATTGTATGTGCAGATAGGGGAAATTGCTATGGCGAAGTATTTGGTGATCGTGGAGTCACCTGCGAAGGTGAAGACAATCAAGAAATTCTTAGGTGCTAATTATGAGGTAGTGGCCAGTAACGGACATGTGAGGGATTTGCCGCGCAGTGCGCTGGGCATTGATGTGGAGCATGATTTTGAACCGAAATATATCACGATTCGGGGCAAAGGGGATATTCTGGCCAACCTGCGCAAGGAAGTGAAGAAAGCTGAGAAGATTTATCTCGCAACAGACCCAGACCGCGAAGGCGAGGCTATTTCATGGCATTTATTATATGCGTTGAAGTTAGAGAACAAGAAGGTCTATCGGATCACTTTCAATGAAATCACCAAGACGGCGGTAAAGGAATCATTAAAGAACGCCAGAGAGATCAATATGGATCTGGTGGATGCACAGCAGGCACGCCGTTGTCTTGACCGTATGGTGGGATATAAGATTTCACCGGTGTTATGGGCGAAGGTGAAACGGGGCTTAAGCGCCGGCAGGGTACAGTCGGTGGCGCTTCGTATCATCTGTGACAGGGAAGAGGAGATCAACGAATTTATTCCGGAGGAGTACTGGACGCTGGATGCATCCTTATCCATAGCGGGGGAAAGAAAACCGTTAGTTGCCAAATATTACGGGACGGTGGAAGAGAAGAAGACCATTTCTTCCCAAGAGGAACTGGAACAGATCAAGAAGGCTCTGGAAGGCGCGGAGTACAAGGTTACATCCGTAAAGACAGGCGAGCGGATCCGCAAAGCGCCGCTGCCCTTTACCACATCCACCTTACAGCAGGAGGCCAGCAAAGTCCTGAATTTTTCCACGCAAAAGACCATGCGTCTGGCACAGCAGCTGTATGAGGGCATAGAGATCAAGGGGAACGGCACCACAGGTATCATCTCTTATCTGCGTACGGATTCTACCAGGGTCTCGGAGGAAGCTGAGGCGGCAGCTAAGGAATACATTACCAATAAATACGGGAAGGGTTATGCTTCCGATAAGGAGCAGGAAAAGAAAGGCGGGCCTAAGATACAGGACGCGCATGAGGCGATCCGCCCTACGGATATCAGCAGGCTGCCGCTTGATATCAAGGATTCTCTTTCCAGGGATCAGTTCAGGCTCTACCAGCTGATCTGGAAGCGCTTTACGGCGAGCCAGATGGCAGCGGCTGTCTATGAGACTACTTCAGTGAAGATTGACGCGGCAGGACAACGGTTTACGGTGGCAGCTTCCAAGGTGAAGTTTGACGGTTTCATGAGCGTCTATACGCAGGATGATGAGAAAGAGGAGAACAATACGCTGGCAAAGGGGATTACTGAGGACAGTAAATTATCCCTGCTTGGTCTGGAGGAAAAGCAGCATTTTACGCAGCCGGCGCCTCATTATACGGAAGCTTCCCTAGTGCATGCCATGGAGGAACTTGGCATTGGGCGTCCCAGTACGTATTCGCCTACCATCACGACCATACTGGCAAGGCGTTATATCGTGAAGGAAAATAAGAATCTCTATGTGACGGAACTGGGAGAGGTTGTCAATAATATGATGAAGGAAGCCTTTCCTTCCATCGTGGATGTGAATTTTACGGCTACCATGGAGGCGCTTCTGGATGGTGTAGAAGAAGGCACTGTGAAGTGGAAAACGGTGGTGAAGAATTTTTATCCTGATCTGGAGGAAGCCGTGGAGAAGGCGGAGAAGGAACTTGAGGAAGTGGAGATCGCAGATGAGCTTTCCGATGAGTTCTGTGATGTCTGCGGCAGACAGATGGTCATCAAGTATGGCCCGCACGGCAGGTTCTTAGCCTGCCCGGGGTTCCCGGAGTGCAGGAATACCAAGCCTTACTTCGAGAAGATTGGTGTGGAGTGTCCTAAATGCGGCAAGGACATTGTCCTGAAAAAGACGAAGAAGGGCCGGAAGTATTATGGCTGTATCGATAATCCGGACTGTGATTTTATGGTATGGCAGAGGCAGGTAAATGAAAGGTGTGACCGCTGCGGCGCCATCCTTTTGCAGAAGGGCAATAAACTGGTGTGCTCCGATGAAAACTGCGGTTTTATCAAGGACGCGGCAAAAGCGGAAGTACGGTGAGTTGCTTTGAAATTCTGAAAATTGTGCACAACTGGTATTAATTGAGCTTAAATTGTGCCAAAAATACATTGAAAATGCTCAAATGGTATGATAAAATCAATTTATATAGAATTGTGTAATAATAGTGTCATAAATTGAGGAGTAAGATACATGAGCAGTGTGCAATTATTAGATAAGACCAGGAAGATTGGGAAACTTTTACACAACAATAATTCGGGCAAGGTGGTATTTAACGATATCTGCGATGTGCTCAAGGAAATCCTTGTTTCCAATGTGCTTGTTATCAGCAGGAAGGGTAAGGTGCTGGGCATTGGCGATATGGATTCGGTGGAGTCCATCACAGAACTGATCGTGGATCATGTGGGCGGGTTTATCGATCCGATGCTCAACGAGAGGCTTTTGGGCGTGCTGTCCACAAAGGAGAATGTGAATCTGGAGACGCTGGGATTTGAGAGTGTGGATACCAAACGTTTTCAGGCGGTGATCGCCCCGATTGAGATTTCCGGGGAACGGCTTGGTACATTATTTCTCTATAAATGTGGCGACCAGTACGATATAGATGACATTATCCTGTGTGAGTATGGCACCACCGTGGTAGGACTCGAGATGCTGCGGGCGGTGAGCGAGGAGAATGCGGAGGAGAACCGCAAGGTCGCTGTCGTGAAGTCAGCAATCGGTACGCTCTCATTCTCGGAGATGGAAGCGATCACGCATATTTTTGATGAACTGGGCGGCATGGAAGGAATCCTTGTGGCCAGCAAGATTGCGGATAAAGTGGGCATCACCAGGTCGGTCATCGTCAATGCGCTTCGCAAGTTTGAGAGTGCGGGCGTGATAGAGTCCCGTTCTTCCGGTATGAAAGGCACATATATCAAGGTGTTAAACGATGTGGTTTTTGATGAGGTGGAGAAGCTTAAAGAGCAGGGAAGGTTTTAGCAGATAATTACATATAAGACAAAGGAGTGTCGGATGGTAGTTTCCATCTTGTGGAAAAGGATTTACAGAAAGCGGCATATAATGGCGCTGTAGGTCCTTTTTTATTTTTCTACAGCAATATGATTTGGGAAAATCAATCGAAAAACCTTGTAATTTTTGATATTTTTATTATAATGGAATATGGATTGTATTAACGTGGAAGGAGTATGACTATGAGTTCTTTGATCAACACCAATGTTTTTGACTATGTCAATGTGTTAGACAAGGCTATGGATGCATCCTGGCTCCGCAATGAGGCGATTTCCAACAATATTGCCAATGCGGATACACCCGGATACAAGAGACAGGACGTGAATTTCGAGATACAGCTTGCCAAGGCTCTTAGACATTCCAGATATAAGACGATGGATGCCAAAGTGGCAGATGTGAAGATGAATCGTTTGAATCCCATCGCCTACACGGACTATGCCGGGTTCTCTTACCGTCTGGACGGCAATAATGTGGATCCGGACACGGAGGGTGTGTACCTTGCCAAGAACCAGGTAGTGTACCAGGGGCTTTATCAGAGTGTGCAGCAGGAGTTTAAGAATCTACAATCCGTTATGAAATAAAAGTACAGGAAAAACATATTTAATATAAGGGGGAAATACATATGGCAATGTTTAGCGCATTTGATATCAATGCTACCGGTATGACGGCGGAGCGTTTCCGTATGGATACCATTGCACAGAATGTGGCGAATGCGAATACTACCCGTACGGAGGACGGTACGCCCTACCGCAGGAAGGTAGTAGTATTTGAGGAAAAGAATTCCCAGACACCGTTTCATCAGGTATTAAATAAGGCGAGGGATCGTTATTCGGGAAGCGGTGTAAAGGTGACCGGTGTCTATGAGGATACCTGGACAGAAGGCAATATGGTTTATGATCCTTCTCATCCGGATGCTGATGAGAACGGTTATGTTATGTATCCAAATGTGAACATTATTACCGAGATGACGAACCTGATCGATGCGAGCCGTGCATATCAGGCGAACACCACGGCTTTTTCTGCGAGCAAGAATATTGCAACAATGGGCCTGAGCATGTTGAATGGCTGATAAAAAACTGATAAGATATTAACGAAACATTGGAGGAATAGATATGGCTTTAGATATCACGGCACTGTATAATGTGACATCGGGGGCGGTTAAGGAGGCGGCTAAGGCGGCGCCCACCACCCGGACGGAGACATATACGGACAATGGTTTTGATAGTCTGTTACATACAGCAATTGACAATCTGAGTACCACGAACAATTATCTGTCTGATGCGGAGAATGAGGAGATCAAATGGGCTCTTGGAGAAACCGAGAATACCCACGATCTTAGTATCGCTCTACAGAAGGCTTCCACAGCGCTGCAATATACGGTCGCTATCAGGGATAAGTTGATGGAAGCATACAAAGAACTTATCCAGATGCAGGTCTAGTATTTAGCGTGTAAAAGGGAAATACTGAAGGAGAACAAGTTGCTGTGGATAAATTATTAGACAAATTAAAAGAATTTGGAAATAGGATAATGGAATGGTGGAACAGGTTCACTGCGAAGCAGAAGACGCTGATCATCGGCATCATCGCTGTTGTGATCCTGGCCATTGTGATCATAGTATCTGTGCTGACCAAGCCGCAGTATGTACTGCTCAGGGAATGTGAGACGACCAAGGAAGCAGCGGAAGTGCGTGATCTGCTGGACGGGGAAGAACTTACATATGAGATTTCGGACGATGGACTGGTGGTAAGGATTCTGGCGGATCAGCTTTCCGATGCGAATCTTTTGCTTGGCGCCAACAATATCCAGGCGGCCAGCTATGGTATCAATAATGTGACGGATGGCAGTTTTTCTACCACCGAATCAGACAAACAGAAAAAATATGTAGTATATCTTGAAAAAAAGCTGGAGAATGATGTGCTCTCCAAGTTTACAGCGATCAAGAGCGCCTTTGTGACCTTGAATATCCCGGAGGATACCGGTACGCTGATCGCCCAGGAAGAGGAGTCCTCTGCATGGCTCCTGCTGGAATTAAAGGACGAGTTCTCTCAGGAGAGCGCGGCCTATTTGGCGCGCGCTGTAGCCACTTCCATGGGCAATGAGACCACGGATAATATCGTGATCATGGATACGGAAGGCAATATGCTCTTTACAGGAGAGGACAATTTCAGTACGTCCGGTATGGCCACGTCCCAGCTGTCCGTGAAGAGCGAGGCGGAGAAGAATATGATCAATAACGTGCGCCGGGTGATCCTGGGCACGAATGAGTTTGATAATGTGGAGGTTTCACCTAATCTTGTGCTGGACTTTGCCACTGAGAAAAAAACGACTCACACCTATTCGCCGGCAGATGGCCAGACACAGGGTGTCTTAAGCCATGAGGATGTTTTTGCGGCTGAAAATACCAGCGGTGTGAGCGGGATACCGGGTACGGATTCCAACGATGATGATACCACTTATGTGCTGGAAGATAACACCAATTCATCTTCCACGCAAACCGAGGAGTCAAGGGACTATCTGCCCAATGAGGAGATTACCACCAAAGAGAGGCCGGCGGGCATGATCGATTATGGCTCTTCTTCTCTGGCGGCATCCCTGATCCAGTATAATGTGATCCGGGAGGAAGATGTGGAGACACAGGGACTTCTGGACGGCGTCACCTGGGAGGAATATAAGCTGGCCAATAAGGAACGTACCAGGCTGGAGGTGGATGAGTCGTTTTATGCGGCGGTAGCAAATGCGACAGGTATTGCCACGGATAATATAACACTGGTAGCTTACAGTGAGAATCTTTTCTTTGATGCGGAAGGTTCCAGTATCACGGCTACGGACATTTTACAGATTGTGCTGATCATAGTGATCCTGGCGTTACTTGCGTTCGTGGTTCTCAGGAGTATGAAGGGCGAGAAGCACGAGGAGGAAGAAGAGGAGTTGTCTGTGGAGACATTGTTACAGTCCACGGTACAGCTTGAAGAGATCTCTTCTGAGAATGAGAGCGAAGAGAAACGTCTTGTCAATAAGTTCGTGGAAGAAAATCCGGAAGCGGCAGCCAACCTGCTGCGCAACTGGCTAAACGAGGACTGGGGGTAGTATAAATGGCGGCAAAGTCATCTGATGAGAAGATAGGCGGACTACAGAAAGCGGCTATTTTGATGATCGCGCTGGGACCGGAGAAGTCTGCGGCGATCTTTAAACATCTGAAAGAAGATGAAATAGAAGAATTAACATTGGAGATAGCGAATACCAGAAGTATCACACCACAGGTTAAGGACGAAGTGGTCAATGAGTTCTATCAGGTGTGTCTGGCACAGCAGTATATTGCGGAGGGCGGTATCAACTACGCCAAGGAACTGCTGGAGAAGTCTTTTGGCGCCGAGAAGGCCATGGATGTGATCGGCAAGCTGACGGCATCCTTACAGGTAAAGCCTTTCGAGTTTATCAGGAAGACGGATGCGGCGCAGCTTCTGAACTTTATTCAGGACGAACACCCGCAGACTATCGCATTGATCTTGTCCTATTTATCGGCAGCCCAGGCGGCGATCATTGTCTCGGCATTACCACCGGACAGACAGGCCGATGTGGCGAAGCGTATTGCGGTGATGGACCGTACGAGTCCGGATGTGATCAAGGAAGTGGAGAAAGTATTGGAATCAAAGCTGTCAAGCCTGGTAAATCAGGATTACACGATTATCGGCGGCGTGGATGCAGTCGTGGAGATTTTGAATACGGTAGACCGTGGTACAGAGAAGCATATCATGGAGACTTTGGAGATCGAAGAGCCGGAGCTGGCAGACGAGATCAGAAAGAAGATGTTCGTCTTCGAGGATATCCTGCTTCTGGACGACCGTGCGATCCAGCGTGTGCTGCGTGACGTGGATAACAGTGACCTTGCGATCGCGCTTAAGGGATCTAATGAAGAAGTGCAGAATGCAATCTTCAATAACCTCTCCAAGCGTCTGGCAGTCATGATCAAGGAAGATATGGAGTTCATGGGTCCTGTGCGTATGAAGGATGTGGAGGAAGCACAGCAGAAGATTGTCAATATCATCAGAAAACTGGAAGACTCCGCAGAGATTGTTATCTCCAGAGGTGGAGGTGACGAGATCATTGTCTAAGAATGTATTTAAATCTTTTTGGGTTAGAGTATCCGATGATGATAAATGTGTGGTAGACAGCAATGTCCGTCTGGAAGAGCGGATTGCCCAGTGGGAGACGTTACGCCGGACGAATGAGAATGCTGTTCCCCAGTATGATGGGGAGGATGAGGGAGAGGCCGCCGAGTTTGTGAGCGGGCTAGGCGGTGAAGAGATAGATGCGCTCTTTGCCGATGGTGACAGGAGTAATGTGATCAAGGCTGCGCCCGAGGAAGCGGGTCCGGATCTGGAGGCAATCAGAGCGGAAGCCCAGGAAATACTCGATACTGCGCAGGCACAGGCCGATGAGATGATTCGGAATGCGCAGGCGGAGATTGAAGCACAGCGCAGACAGGCCAGGGATGAGGCGAGCAAGCAGGGTTATAATGAGGGATACCAGCAGGGACTTGCCGAAGCAGATGGCATGAAGCGGGCCCTGGCAGAAGAAAAGCGTCAGCTAGAGGCAAAATATGAACAACTCGTGGAAGAACTTGAGCCCGAGTTTATTGATACGATCACAGCCGTCTACAATCATATTTTTAATGTGGATCTGGCGGACAACAGAGATATCCTGGTGCATCTGATAGATTCCACTTTGCGGAAGGTGGAGAGCAGCAGGACTTTTATTGTACATGTTTCCGCGGAGGATTACCCTTACGTCAATATGCAGAAGCAGGCGCTCGTGGAGGGCGCGGTAGCTGGCCGGGGTCTGATTGAGATCATTGAGGATATTGCCCTTGCCAAAGGCGACTGCCTGATCGAGACGGACGGCGGCATCTTCGACTGTGGTATTGGCACACAGCTTGAAGAATTATCCAAAAAATTACGAGTGTTATCTTTTGAGAAGATAGAATAAGACTGAAAAGACAGAGCAAGATGCAGAGAGCCGATCATGAATAAAGCAATCAACTTTTATAAATACAGCAGCATATCGGACGAAACCTTTTTCAAAAAAATGGGTAAGGTGGAAAATGTGGTAGGTCTCACGATCGAGTCTGCCGGCCCGGAGGCGAAGCTGGGAGATCTGTGTCTGATCTATCCGGCAGGGGATTATCCGCCGATCACGGCAGAGGTAGTGGGCTTCAAAGAGCGCAGGACGCTGTTGATGCCCTGTGACAACACCGATGGGATTGGTCTGGGATGCATTGTGGAGAATACGGGCAATCCTCTGACAGTGCCGGTGGGTGATGACCTTTTGGGAAAGGTGCTTGACGGCCTGGGACGGCTTGACGGAGAATATATGCCGGGCGTTCCCTACAGTGTGGAAGCACAGCCGCCGGATGCCATGAGCAGAAAGATCATCGCGGATGTGCTGCCTTTGGGTGTCAAAGCAATCGATGGACTGATGACGGTGGGCAAAGGCCAGCGTATTGGTATCTTTGCCGGTTCCGGTGTGGGTAAATCCACCTTGATGGGGATGTTTGCCCGCAATACCAAGGCGGATATCAATGTGATCGCCCTTATCGGAGAGCGAGGCAGAGAGGTGCGCGAGTTTGTGGAGAGGGATCTGGGCGAAGAGGGCATGCGCCGGTCCGTGGTGGTGGTAGCTACTTCGGATAAATCGGCCTTGGAGAGAAATAAAGCAGCCAAGACAGCCTGCGCGATCGCAGAATATTTCAGGGATCAGGGAAAGGATGTCCTTCTGATGATGGATTCCCTGACACGTTTTTCCATGGCACAAAGAGAGATCGGGCTTGCCAGCGGGGAACCGCCGGTATCCAGAGGTTATCCGCCCAGTGTGTACTCGGAGATGCCAAGGCTTTTGGAACGGGCAGGATGTGCCAGTGTGGGTTCCATAACGGGACTTTATACGGTGCTGGTGGATGGCGATGATATGAATGAGCCGATTACGGACACGGCCAGAAGTATTCTGGACGGACATATCATGCTGAACAGAAAACTGGCCCATCAGAATCATTATCCGGCGATTGATGTCCTGCAGAGCATTTCCAGATGTATGAGTCAGATTGTGGATAAGGAACATAAGATGCTTGCCGGCAAATTGAAGAATGTGCTGGCTACCTATAATGAGGCGGAGGATCTGATCAATATCGGCGCCTATAAGAGCGGCAGCAACCGGAACATTGATTATGCCATAGAGAAGATTGAGGCGGTCAATGATTTCCTGATGCAGGATGTGGATTCCAAATATACTTATGAGGAATCGGTGGATATGCTGCGGGAGCTTTTTGCGGAAAGCTAGAAACAGCCTTTGTCCGGCCGGACGATAAAAGGCAAAGATGAGGTGACCGGCCATGGCAAAGTTCAGGTACAGGATGCAGAGTATCCTGAATATCAAATATCAGCTTGAAACCCAGGCTAAGATGGAAGTCGGCAGAGCGCAGATGCAGCTGAACGAGGAGGAGGAGCGGCTTCAGAAATTTAAGGACCGCAAGGAAGCCTACTTTGAAGAAGGCAGGCGGATGCGCAGTGAAGCTCTCAATGTCAATAATCTTCGGGATAACAGAAATGCCCTGCGGGTGATGGATGACAGGATCGAGGAGCAGAAGGAGCAGGTAAAGAAGGCCGAGGAGGTACTCGAGAAGGCCAGGGAGAAGTTGAAAGAGATCATGCAGGAACGCAAAATGCATGAGAAACTGAAAGAGAAAGCATTAGCCCAGTTCTTGCAGGAGGAGAATGCAGCCGAAGGCAAGATCGTGGATGAACTTACCAGCTACACCTACGGACAACGTGGAAAGAGGAATGGGAATGGCGAGTGAAATTGTAAACATGGCTGAAGAAGCCCCAATAGATAAAAAAGCAGAAAAAAAGAGATTAAAGGAAGAGCGCAATAAGATAAAGAGCGACCGGAAGGCGCAGAAGAAGGAAGCCAAGCAGCGCGCCAAGGAGATTTCCGAGCAGGAGGCCAAACTCAGCGAGGACGAGGAGGCAGGCGGGGTATCCGTATTTTTAGTAACAGTTGTTATTGTTATTATCTGGATTGCGATCCTCTGCCTTTTGATCAAGCTGGACGTGGGCGGTTTCGGTTCCAGTGTGCTGGCGCCTGTATTGAAAGACGTGCCGGTGGTCAATAAGATTCTGCCGGCAGATACGGTGGTGACCACCGATGATACCGAATCTTATGGCGGTTATACCAGCCTGCGGGAAGCTGTAGACTACATTAAGGATCTGGAATTGCAGATTGAAGAATTGCAGTCCGCTACCAATACGAGTTCTGAGGAAGTGAATGAGCTGCGGGCAGAGATTGAGAGACTACAGACCTTTGAAGATGCGCAGATAGAGTTTGAACGCATCAAGACTGAGTTTTATGAGGAAGTGATCTATGCCGAGAATGGACCGGGGGCGGAGGAGTACCAAAAGTACTACCAGACCATGGATCCGACCACGGCAGAGTATCTGTATAAGCAGGTGGTGGAACAGGTAGAGGCCGATAAGGAGATTCAGGATTATGCACAGGCTTATGCTGAGATGAAACCCAAACAGGCGGCATCGATCTTCGAGGCCATGACGGATGATCTGGATCTGGCGGCTAAGATTCTGGATCAGATGAGCGCAGAGGATCGGGGTAATATCCTGGGGGCTATGGATCCGGAGATCGCGTCCAGATTGACAAAGATCATGGATCCGGACTCATGAGATTCTTAGTGCAGACCCCTTGAGGAATCCTTGAGAAGTGCCGATATTATAAACAGAGTGATTTTAGGATATATACCATATGGAATATCATATGTTATATATAGAATGCCGTAAGGCAGGAGTACCTTGAAAACTTAAGAAAGGAGGAAGAAAGGAAATGACGGTAAACAATGTAAATGCTCTGCTCACTTACACTGCGAACCAGAAAGTCCAGACGGCGGCGAAGACGGAAGAAGTCGTGAAGGAAGGGTTTGATAAACTCATGACCAAGATGAGCGACCAGCTGGGGAATCTACAGACTAAGTCGGATACAGCCCAGATGCCCGCACCGAAGGAGACGGTAGATACCAAAGCGGCGGAAAGCACGCCGGCAAAGGATACCGCACCCAAGGACGATACCGCACAGTCTGTCGAGAAGGGACAGGAGACCGGGACTGACAAGACAGATACCCAGGTGGAGCAGGATGGACAGAAGGAAGTGACAGGGGAAGCACAGGAGACCGGAACAGAGGCGGCCAAGGAAACGGTGGAAGAAAAAGCCGGGGAATTGGTGGAAGAAGTTGCCGATGTACTGGACATTCCGCTTGAAAAAGTGGAGGAAGTCATGGAAATCCTGGGATTGACGGCGATAGACTTATTTGACCCGGTCAATTTGAAACAGCTGTTATTAAATCTCACAGACAGCGTGGATGAAGTGGCTCTTGTGACCAATGAAAACCTCTATGGCAATCTGCAAGAGTTGTTTGCAGCAGTGGAGGAGAGCCTGGGAGCATTGCAGGAAGAACTCGGACTGAATGCAGAAGAACTGGATGCCCTGATAGAGCAGATCAGTTCCGAAGTGAAGGCAGAAGTACCGGTACAGGAGATGACGCAGGAGCCTGAAGTGAGCGTGGAGGGGATGAAAGATTATGCCGTATCCGTGCAGAAAGACGGCGAGACCGTGCAGATCAAAGTTACCGTAGATGATGCCAGCGGTACGAAGAGTACCAGCGAGCAGGTGACAGATTCAGCTGAGACACAGATTCAGGCGCCCATGAAGCAGGAGAAAGCAGCTTCTGACATGGGGCAACATGGTCAGGAAGGGGCTTATGCAGGCCAGCATGCAGCGGGCAATGCAATTTTGCAGGAACTCTTACAGCAGGTGGAGCATACGGAAGCACCGGTGGAGCAGCCGCTATATCAGTCTGCACAGCCAGAACAGATCATGAATCAGATCGTAGAGTACATGAAGATCAACGTAAGCGAAGATACCCAGAAGATGGAGATGCAGCTTCATCCCGCAAGCTTAGGTACGGTCAATGTACAGATCGCAGCCAAGGACGGAGTCATCACAGCACAGTTTACAGCACAGAACGAGACAGTGCGCGCGGTGATCGAGTCACAGATGATTCAACTCAAAGAGCAGTTTGAGGAACAGGGTATCAAAGTAAATGCCGTGGAAGTCACAGTAGCCAATCATGCTTATGGTGATCAGTCCTTTGAAGGCCAGGAAAACATGGATCAGGACAGGAATAACGCCAAGAAGAGCACCAGAAAGATCAATCTGGATCTGATGGGTGAGGAAGATGACCTTGCCGAGATGGAAGATTCCGAGAGGATCGCGGTGGAGATGATGCAGGCAAACGGCAACACAGTGGACTATATGGCATAAGCAGTATGCATGAGACAACATAGGTTAGACAACATGATTACAGAACACAGAAAGGAGCAAGACATATGGGAGCAGTACAGAAAGTCGAGGACGGCAAGTTAGTGGAATCCAATTCCGCGGCGTCTCTTGCGAACAAAAGCGCTAAGAAGACCGGTAATGACAGTCTTGACAAAGACGCATTCTTACAGCTTCTGGTAGCGCAGATGAAATACCAGGATCCGTTGGAACCCACCTCGAATACAGAGTATATTTCTCAGTATGCGACATTCTCAGAATTGGAGCAGATGCAGAATATGAGCGCATCGATGGATCTGTTCAGGGCATCTTCCCTGGTAGGCGAGACAGTGCTTTTGGAGATTACAGACAGTACGGGCAGAACCACTCAGGTACAGGGTAATGTGGACTATGTGCATTATGAGAGAAATAAAGCATATCTTTCCATTAACGGAGAGCTATATTCCATGGATGATCTGGTTACAGTGGCAGATCCTACTTATCTGGAGGCCTACAAGCTGGCGGCAGAGTTCTTAAATGATTATAAGAAGCTTCCTGCACTTGACAAACTGACCATAACTGACAGGGAGAGAGTAGAAAAGCTGGATAAGATGTATAAGGAAATGACGGAGTACCAGAAGAGTTTCCTGACAGAAGAGCATGGAAAGACAGTGGAGAAATATGCAGCCAAGATGAGGGATCTGGTAGCGATCCACGAGGCCAATAAAGGCGAAGATCCAGACAAAGACAAGGATCCCGACAAAGACCCAGACAAAGATAAGGATCCAGACAAGGACGGAACGGGCGGCAGTAAGTAACAGGCAGTAAGCGGCAGCTATCTCAAGGAGGAGAGCATATGAAGATTCAAGGCAACTCATTCCTTTCCATAGAACAGCTGCAAGATCAATATTTACATGGCAATAAGCCAAAGGGCAGTGCGCTTACCCAGGAAGGTTTAAGCTTTCAGGATATCTTATCCGGTAAGAAGAGCAGTATCCAGGAAAATGGGGAAGTCAGATTTTCCAAGCACGCAGCCAACCGGCTGGCAGACAGGAATATTGAACTGACGAAGGATCAGGTCAACCGCCTGAACCTGGGAGCAGCAAAAGCATCTGCGAAAGGGATCAACGAATCACTGGTCCTGGTGGATTCCCTCGCGTTTATCGTGAATGTACCGAATCAGACGGTCATCACTGCGATGAATCAGACAGAGACTGATGAAAATGTATTTACAAATATTGACGGAGCCGTGATCATATAGCCGGACCTTAACGGAGGCTTAATGGCCCTTGACTGACAGATAGGGCGGGCGGTTTCTCACAGAATAAGGAGGTCATTTCATTATGATGAGATCATTGTTCTCTGGTGTGGCAGGTCTTAAGACACATCAGACAAGAATGGACGTTATCGGTAACAATATCGCTAACGTTAACACCACAGCGTACAAAGCACAGTCCATGGTATTCAGCGACTTATTATATCAGCAGACACAGGCAGCTACCGGCGCCAATGACGCGACCGGACGAGGCGGCACGAACCCCAGACAGATCGGTCTGGGTGCCAAGACATCGGCAATCTCCACAGCCATCACCAGACAGGGTTCCGCGCAGTCTACCAACAACCCGTTTGATATCATGATCACGGGAGAATCCTTCTTCGTTGTCAACAACGGTACACAGAATTTCTTTACCAGAGACGGTTCCTTCACCATTGACGGCGCCGGCAACCTGGTTATGGCAAGTACCGGTTTTAAGGTAATGGGATGGCAGTATGATGAAACTACCGGTGATATCAGAGCCGATACCGTATCTGCATTGCAGGTTATGCACAGAAAGAACCTGGAGGTGGGAGCAGAGTCCACGACCAAGGCTTACGCTTCAGGTATTCTGGATAAGAATGATACCGATGTCAACAGCACCGGCGGTAAGATTATGACCCTTTCTTTCTTTGATAATCTGGGTTACGAGTATACGGCTAAGCTCAGTATCCACAAGGATGGAGCAGAAGGCAAGTACCGCGTGAGACTGGATGACATTATTGATGCGGATTCCGTGTCTTTGGTGAAGAAGTATAATTTGCAGAATATCAGCCAGATTGCAAGTTTTGGCGGCAGTTCTGAGGACAGAGTCACCTCGCTTTTCAGCCCGGCTGACAATGCAACGGTAGACACGGGAACGGATGGTGCCGGTCCTAATAAATTCAGTGTTACCTTCCCGCTCGCGGAAGTCCTTAACATTGATACGAACGCACTTCTGAAGGCGGCGGGAGAAAAGAACATCACGATTCCTGCTGCGGTGACGGAGGCCAAAGTGGGGACGCCGGTGACTGTAAATGCTACGGTTACGGTAAACAAGACAGACCTGGAGAAAGATCCCTATAATCTGGTATTTTATAACGGCGAATATTATACCAAAAAGGATGGAGTGGATGATACTGCTACGCCGGATCAGAAATTGTCTCAAAAAATTGAGACACAGGCTCAATGGCAGGCTGCGCTTCAGGCCATGGATGGAATGGATAGTGTTACGCTGAATACCGTAACCGTCAATACTGACGGCAGTGTGGAGTTTGATTTTGCTGCCGAGGTTGATCCGCTTATGGATGCGAAGCGTGAAACAGGTAAGAACAGCTTCGGACGTGAACTGACAGATGAGAAGGATATCCTGAAATATGTCTATAACGTAGAGGACAGGGACGGCACCACATATACCTTGGATTATGTGTCACCGGACGGCCGTGCACAGATTACGGCGACTACCTTAAAGACCGGTTTCCCGTTAGAATACAATACGGACAATGGTGAATTTGTCTATATCGGCACCCAGGGAAGCGACAGCGCGACATTGACATTTAATCCATCCGCTTCTACCCTGACAGGCGACAATGTGAGCCTGACACACTTTACCAACATTGATATTGACTTCTCCACCACGACCATGCTCAATAATGGTAAAGTATCCACCATCGGCGCTGACAAGGGCGCTGGCGATGAGGCCAACACAGGCGCCGGCAGAAAGCGTGGTGAGTTGATCGGTATTGAAGTAGGGCAGGATGGTAAGATCACAGCGTCTTACGATAACGGTATCTCCAAATTGCTGGGACAGATCGCAGTGGCGAATTTTGCCAATGCATCAGGTCTTGCCAAGGCGGGTAACAACCTGTATTCCGCGACCATGAACTCGGGTGATTTCGATGGTATCGGTTCGGATATTACGGCGGACGGCGGCACCATGGAGTCCGGCGTGCTGGAGATGAGTAATGTGGATCTGTCCGCAGAGTTTACGGAGATGATCACCACACAGCGTGGTTTCCAGGCAAACAGCCGTATCATCACCACTTCCGATTCCCTGCTGGAAGAGCTGGTTAATCTGAAGAGATAATAAGATACAGTAAAGAGGGAGGAACTTTCTGGAAAGAGGGTTCCTCTTTTAAAATTCTTTTGCAGTTTTGGAAGATGTGTGGTAGAATAATAAAGTTCCATGTTGTGGGCACAGAGAAAGAAAATAATGAGAAAAAGTTACTACGGTTGTAGGAGTGAACGATGGTTGAAGTGACGAAAATTAACGGCGTCAAGGTACTGATAAATCCTGATCTGTTGGAACTTGTGGAGGAGACGCCTGACACGGTGTTGTCTTTTACAACAGGCCGGAAAATAATTGTAAAAGAAAGTAGACAAGAAGTGAAAAATTTAGTAAAATCGTATAGAAAGGATATTTTTGCAGACTAGTGTAAAAGTGGGTGTGTACATATGGATATAGCTTCGATTCTGGGATTAGTATTGTGTATGATATTGGTTATTTTCGGTATTGTATTTGACAAAGACGCAGGTATTGTAGTCTCGAATCTGTTTAGTTTTGTCGATGTTCCGTCTATACTGATTACTTTCGGAGGTTCTTTCAGTTGTATTCTTGCCAGCTATACGCTGCCGAATTATCTTGCCGGTCTGAAAAGCATCATGCTGATTTTTAAAATGTCGGCAATGAATGTTCCCGATGTGATTAAGAAAATTATTGAGTTGTCTAATGTGGCCCGTAAGGAAGGCCTGCTTTCTTTGGAGGAAGCTGCCAGTGATATAGATGATGAGTTCTTAAAGAAAGGAATCCTTTTGATTGTAGACGGTACGGATCCGGAACTGGTGCGTGCCATCATGGAGACAGAACTTGTCAGCGTGGAGGGCAGACATAAGGATAAGATTGGATTCTGGGAGAACCTGGGTGCAATGGGTCCTGCCTGGGGTATGATCGGTACCCTGATCGGTCTGATTAACATGTTGAAAAAGATGGATGATCCGTCTGCTATCGGTCCGTCCATGGCAGTCGCATTGATCACCACCTTATATGGTTCAATACTTGCAAACTGGATATGTGCGCCTGTGGCCAGTAAGTTAAAGTCCAAAAACGCGGATGAGATGATGGTCAAGGAGATTGAGATAGAAGGCCTTTTATCCATTCAGGCAGGTGAGAACCCTCGAGTGATTGAGGAGAAGCTGAAATCCTTCCTGGCACCTGCGGATAGAGGTTCTACGGAAGAAGAAGGCGGAGGTGAGATGAATGGCTAACAGAAAACCGGATGAGCCGCCGAAAGGCGCCCCGGCGTGGCAGTCCACGTTTGCGGATCTGATGAATCTGTTGCTTTGCTTCTTCGTGCTGTTGTTCTCCATGTCCACTGTGGATGCGGAGAAATGGGAAAAAGTGGTAGCTTCTTTTAACCAGACTTTTTCCGTGTTTACCGCGGGCTCTACAGCAATCGGTGATGGTATTCTGATCAGTAACGGGGTTAGCCAGCTCAATGAACTGGATGAATATATTAATAGTACAGGTAAGATGGATGAGGGCGATATCGTCTCCGAAGATGTGGCCAATGCACAGGCACAGATGGAGGAGGCGCAGATGGAGCAGTCTGAGGAACTCGCTGAGATGATCCAGGAGGCTGTCGAGGAGAAGGATATGGATGAGATGATCGATATCGAATTCACATCCCAGTATGTGCAGCTTACCTTAAAGGGAGCGCTCCTTTTTGATTCGGGAAGCACTCTTTTGAAGGATGAGGCGAAACCGGTGTTAGATCAGGTAGGACTGATTCTGGAACGATATGCGGACGGCACCATCGAAATAGAAGGCCACACGGATAATGTGCCGATGTCGGGGGCAAAGTACTCTAATAATGATGAACTGAGTTCAGGGCGTGCTTTATCGGTGTTCAATTATCTGTTGGATGTCACTAATTTGAATCCGGCTAATATCAAACATGCCGGCAGGGGAGAGTATCTTCCGGTGGCGGATAATTCCACCGTGGAGGGCAGGGCTAAGAACAGACGTGTAGAAATTAAGATCTATAATGCGCTGAGTTCTTATTAAAGGTTTGAAAGTTTACATAAGTAATCTATTTACTAAAGTAGACTTCAGATATAGGTATAAGGTGAGTAAAAGGAGAATAGTACGGCTATGAAGAAAAATCTGATTTCCATTATTATTCTGGCGCTGTTGATCGTAAATATAGTATTGACAGCCATAATGATGTTCAGTGTGACGGGCGCTTCTAAGAAAACCGCTGCTCTCGTGGATAATATTGCCACAGCACTTGATCTGGAACTGGTATCGGATCAGGAGGCAGAAGTAGAGGAAATGGTTTCCATGGCGGATACCGAGACGTATTCGTTTGCAGAACCAATGACGATTCCGCTTAAAAAGGGTGAGGGAGACGATAAAGATCATTACTGTATCGTTTCCATTACGTTGGCTATCAATATTAAGGCGGATGGCTATAAGGATTATGGCTCTGACCTCAGTAAGCATGAGGGTTTGATCAAGGATGAGATTAACAGTGTCTTTGCCAATTACACAATGGAAGAGGCCAGAAGCAATCAAGAGCAGATCAAACAGGAAATACTTGAAAGAATACAGACCATGTTCGATTCCCAGTTTATCTATAACGTGTCATTCGGTGACATCATGTTTGGATAGTATTTAGAACAAATAAGTACCACAGGAGGTGAACTTTTCGTGGGTGAGGTATTATCACAAAGTGAGATTGATAATCTGCTTGCCGCGCTGAGCAGTGGTGAATTAGATGCAGATGACATGAATGACGCCAATGATAAACAGGTGAAGAACTATGATTTTAAGCGTCCTACAAAGTTCTCCAAAGAGCATCTGCGGACATTGGAAATTATATATGAACATTATGGACGGCTGCTATCCACGAGCCTGCCGGTATATCTGAGAAAGAATGTACAGGTATCCGTGGCAAGTTCCGAGACGGTCATTTTCTCGGAGTTTAGCAACGCCCTTTCAAATCCGGTTATCCTGGGTATCGTGAATTTCCAGCCTCTTGGCGGTACGATACTGATAGAACTGGCGGCTCAGCTTGGCTTTGCGATGATAGACAGGATGCTGGGCGGCGCGGGTGATCCTCTGGAAAAGAACAGGGATTACACGGAAATAGAAATGACGATCATAGAGAAGATGATGGTGGTGTGTATGCAGCTCATGCGGGAACCATGGAGGAATGTGGTCGATATCAATCCCATGATGGAGCGAATCGAGACCAATTCCCAGTTTGCACAGATCATCGCACCTAACGATATGATCGCGATCGTTACACTAAATGTAAAGATAGGCGAAGTCGAAGGATTCATGAATGTATGTCTCCCCTTTTTCACGTTGGAGAGTGTCATGGATAAACTCAATACGAAGTTCTGGTATGCAAATATGCAGGAACAGAATGAGGAAGACTTCGAGGAATATATCGGAGCTCTGATCAAGAGAGTGGATGTTCCGGTCAAGGCAGTGCTTGGCAAGACCAATATATCGGTTACCGATTTTGTCAATTTGCAGGTCGGAGATATCATACGATTAGATACCGAAGTGGAGCAGGATCTTAAGGTGTACGTGGGTAATATCAAGAAGTTCACCGCATTGCCTGGTACCAGTAAAGACAGGAATGCTGTCAGAGTCACATCGGTAATCAGAGAGGGGGAATAAAGGCATGGACGGAATGTTATCACAAGATGAAATAAATGCGCTCCTGACCGGCATGGATGCACCGGCTGATGACGGCGCTGCGATGGAAGATACATCAGCGGCGGGTGAGATGGTGCCAGATGAAAGTCTGCTTACGGATTATGAGAAAGATGCCGTTGGCGAGGTGGCCAACATCAGTATGGGATCCTCGGCCACTACATTGTTTTCCATTGTAAATCGTAAGGTCAATATCACAACGCCGACCGTTTCGATGGCGGTGTGGAAGAACGTACTGGATGAGTATGAAAAGCCGTGTGTGTTTATCCAGATTAAATATACACAAGGTCTGGACGGTTCCAATATCCTGGTATTAAAGGAGCATGATGTAAAGGTCATCACCGATTTGATGATGGGTGGTGATGGAAGCAATACGGATGGGGAATTGGGAGAACTGCACTTAAGTGCGATCTCGGAGGCGATGAACCAGATGATGGGATCATCAGCCACATCTCTTTCCACGATGCTTGGCAAGATGATCGATATCAGTCCCCCGGAGGCAAGTCTGGTAGATTTGACGGCCTTCAAATCTGGTGGAGATATCGCGCCATTCCTGGAAGGGACATTTGTTAAGATTGCCTTCCGGATGCAGATTGATGATCTGGTAGATTCTTCCATCATGCAGCTGTATCCGATAGAATTTGCGAAAGAAATATATAATACCTTTATAAGCAGTCAGGACGGCGGTGATTCTGCACCGGCGGCTCCGGCCCCCGAACCTGCGCCAGCCCCGGCTCCTGCACCACAGCCGGCTCCCGCCATGCAGCCACAGATGGCAGCCCCTCAGATGGATATGGGGCAGATGGGAATGCCGCAGATGCAGATGCAGCCGCAGATGGCAATGCCGCAAATGCAGATGATGCCACAGATGCAAATGCCGCAGATGCAGATGATGCCACAGATGCAGATGCAGCCTAACATGAATATACAGCCGGTTCAGTTCCAGAATTTTAGCAATGATTTTAATCCGATGCAGAGTCAGGAGAACATTGAACTGATCAAGGATGTGCCGCTGGAGGTAACTGTAGAACTGGGAAGGACTTCTAAATCCATTTCAGATATCCTGGATTTCGCACCGGGAACCATCATTGAACTGGATAAGATCGCCGGGGAACCGATAGATGTTTTAGTGAATGGCAAGTTCGTGGCGAAGGGTGAAGTAGTAGTGATTGAAGAAAGTTTTGGTATTCGTGTAACTGAAATTATCAAATAAAATGTAATAGGAGAAGAAAGATGGCAAAGAATATTTTAGTATGTGACGATGCAGCGTTTATGCGAATGATGATTAAGGACATTCTGACCAAAAATGGTTACAACGTGGCAGGAGAGGCTGAGAACGGCGCAAAGGCAGTTGAAAAGTACAATGAGCTGAAACCCGATCTTGTATTGATGGATATTACCATGCCTGAAATGGATGGTATTCAGGCACTTAAGAAGATCAAAGAGGGAGATCCGGGGGCGATGGTTATCATGTGCTCTGCTATGGGACAGCAGGCAATGGTTATCGAGTCTATTCAGTCCGGTGCAAAGGATTTTATCGTAAAACCTTTCCAGGCTGACCGTGTGCTTGAGGCTGTGAAGAAGGTCGTTGGATAATATGATTCTTGCGGTATCGGGTAGAACTGACTCCTATGTACAGTTTATGACGATATTGATTCTTTTCGTATTTGTATTGGGAATCACTTATTTTGTCACCAGATGGATTGGCGGCTATCAGAAGAGTGCGTCTTCTAATACGAATATGGAGGTTGTTGAGACGCTTCGTATGTCCAACAACAAATATGTGCAGATTATAAGAATCGGTCAGAAATATTTGGCAGTTGCAGTTTGCAAAGATAGTGTTACAATGTTAGCAGAGATTCCGAAGGGGGATTTATGCCTTGTAGAAGGAAACTCTGGCGGCCTGTCCGGTTTTAAGGACGTATTGGCCAAAATACAAAGAGAAAAATTTCTGGAAAAAGAAGACGGGCGAGACGAATGAAGAGATATTTTTCCGGATATCATTTGGCAAAATTAATATGCCTGCTAGTGGTGGCAGGCATATTGTGTCTTAGTCAGAAGGCTACGGCCTATGCAGTAAATGACACTCCCTATCGGGACTCCAATCTCACTGGTACCAGTACGGAACGGACGAATATTGATCCGCCGGGGGATTCGGATAATGCCGATGATCTTGCAGAACTAAATATAGCCAATACGGTGACGGTTACATACAACAATGGTAATGGCAGTGTGAATGGCGCTTTGCGTATTCTGGTGATCCTTACCCTGATTGCTATTGCACCGTCATTGATTATTATGTTAACCTCGTTTACCAGGGTGATCATTGTCCTGCATTTTACGAGACAGGCGCTCAATACGCAGACGGCACCGCCCAATACGGTGTTGATCGGCATTGCGCTTTTTTTGACGTTTTTCATCATGCAGCCTACGCTGGCCCAGGTCTATACGGAGGCTGTGGTGCCCTACGAGGCGGGTGAACTGGAGACGGAGGAAGCTATCACAGCGGCGGTGGAGCCGATCAGACAGTTTATGTATGGCCAGACGCTGAAAAAGGATGTGTCTTTCTTTATGGATATCAGCCGTACTGAGTGGGACGGGGAACTGGCAAGTATCCCTATGAGTGTGTTGGTGCCGAGTTTTATCATCAATGAACTGCGCACGGCATTTATCATAGGTTTTCTGATATATATTCCGTTTATCGTGATCGATATGGTCGTAGCATCTACGCTGATGAGTATGGGTATGATGATGCTGCCGCCGACTACGATCTCCATGCCGTTTAAGATACTTCTGTTTGTGCTGGCTGACGGATGGTATCTGGTGATCAAGGGCGTGGTGGAAAGTTTTTATCAGTGACCAGCCGGTAGAGGAAAGGATGTGAGTACATGACGATAAATGATGTCACCGCTATCGCGGAGGACGCGCTTTTTACCATCATCAAGTGCGCGGCGCCATTGCTTCTGGTGTCTCTGGTAGTGGGACTTATCGTGAGTATTTTCCAGACAGTGACGTCCATCCAGGAGCAGACGCTCACCTTTGTGCCCAAGATACTGGCGATTTTTCTGGCGCTTATTGTGATGGGACATTGGATCATGAATAATATGGTGGAGTATATGACGCGTCTGTGGACTAATTTTAATGCTTACATCAGATAGAAGTGGGAGCGCATGATAAATCTTACCTTTACGTATGCAGATTTGGAATATTTCCTGCTGATTCTGGTGCGGATCACATCTTTTGTGTATATTGCACCGTTTTTTGGCATGTCCAATGTGCCCAGGCGGGTGAAGATAGGCTTCAGTATTTTCCTGGCATATCTGATCTTCCATGCGGTAGATCGGGTTGACGTGGTCTATGATACCTTGCTTGGTTATGCGGTGATCGTCATGAAAGAGGTGTTGACGGGATTCCTGATCGGCTGGGGTGCACAGATCTGTACAACGGTGACATCCTTTGCGGGAAGCATCGCAGATATGGAGGTCGGCCTTTCGATGGTGTCTTTGATGGATCCGACAACCAGGGAGCAGGCGACTTTTACAGGGGTGTTTTACCAGTATCTGTTTACGCTGTTTTTGATCATTACAGGCATGTACCAGTATCTTTTACAGGCGCTGGTGGATACCTTTACTTTAATACCGATAAATGGTGCGGTCTTTAAGACGGAAGCGCTGCTTGATTCCGTGATCATGTTCCTGAGTGATTATATCACCATAGGATTCAGGATCATCCTTCCGATCTTCTGTACCATGATCCTTCTAAACTGTGTGCTGGGTGTTCTGGCCAAGGTATCTCCGCAATTAAATATGTTTGCGGTGGGTATGCAGTTAAAAGTCCTGGTAGGGCTTGGCATTCTCTTTCTGACGATCCGGATCCTGCCATTGGCGGCGGATCATGTGTTTGCGCAGATGAAGAGAATGATCGTATCTTTTGTGGAGGGCATGATCTGAGAATGCCTTCCGGACAGGAAAGGGCAGGTCGGTGGAATTGGAATTACTCCTGACATATGATCTCCAGTTCTTCGCCAAGGACGGTCCCGGCGGGGAAAAAACGGAAGAACCTACATCCAAGAAGTTGTCGGATGCCCGTGCTGAGGGGCAGGTTGCAAAGAGCAAAGAGGTGACCAGCGCCTTTGAGATGCTGTTTGCCTTTATCATGATCAACTTCTGGCTGGAACGGATGGGTACTTATTTCGTGGGAAATATCTATGATATTTATTCCCAGATTCCTGCTTATGTCAAGATGTATGACGGGTATGTGCAGGATCAGACCTTCAATTATCTGTTTGTCCAGTCCATGAGCCGGATACTGCTGTGTATCGCGCCCTTTTTGATCGTGGGATTTGTGGTGGCGATGGTCACGAATATCTTGCAGGTAAAGTGGAAGATCACGACCAAGCCGCTGAAACCGAAATTTAACAAGATCAACCCGGTCAGCGGGTTTAAGCGGATATTTTCCCCGAATTCCCTGGTGGAACTGGTGAAATCCGTCCTGAAACTCACATTGATCGGTTATGTGGTATATTCCTATCTCAAGAAGAATATGCCGCCGCTCTATCAGTTTTATTCCCTTTCTTTAAATCAGGGGATTATGCAGGTGGGTGTGCTGGTGATAAACCTGGGAATCCGCATTGCCCTGTTTTATATGCTCATCGCGGCTCTTGACTTTGCTTATCAGAAGATCAAGTTCAAGAAAGACATGAAGATGACCAAACAGGAAGTGAAGGATGAATATAAGAACCAGGAAGGTGATCCGCAGATCAAGGGCAAGCAGCGTCAGAGGATGCAGGAGGCTTCCAGACGCCGTATGATGCAGAAACTGCCGGAAGCAGATGTGGTCATCACGAACCCGACACATTATGCGGTAGCGATCAAGTACGATCCGGAACTTTATGATGCCCCCTATGTGGTGGCCAAAGGTGCGGATTACCTGGCACAGAAGATCAGAGAGACAGCCAGGGAACATCATATAGAGATTGTGGAGAACAAACCCCTGGCCCGTATGCTGTATGCCAATGTGGATGTGGGGAATGTGGTGCCGCCGGAACTTTATCAGGCGGTTGCAGAAGTGCTCGCCTTCGTATATCATTTACAGGGACGAGTGTGAGGAGAGTGTCTGCAAGGCAGCATTCTTCCGATGAGGAAAGCTGATAACTATATTTTGAGGAAAGGAGGAGAACCGGAATGGGAAAGCTTAAAACAGCTGATATGGGTGTTGCCGCATATGTGCTCGCCGCGTTTATCATGCTGATCGTACCGATCAAATCAGGGCTTTTGGATGTATTGTTAGCCTGTAATATTTCCATTGCTTTTACGATTATGTTCGGTTGTATGTTTGCCAATGAAGTCCTGAACATGTCTTTCTATCCGACAATCCTTCTGTTTACAACCATTTTCAGGATTGCCCTGAACGTTTCTTCTACCAGACTGATTCTGACCACCGGTGACGCCGGTAACGTGGTGCAGACCTTCGGTCAGTACGTGGGCGGCGGCGACCTGATCGTGGGTGTCATCGTGTTTATCATTCTGATCATCGTGCAGTTTATGATCATCAACAAAGGTTCCGAGCGTGTGGCTGAAGTTACGGCCAGATTTACATTGGATGCCATGCCCGGTAAGCAGATGGCCATCGATGCAGACTTAAATACGGGTGCCATCACGGATGAAGAAGCCAAGAAACGCCGTGAAAAGATTCAGGATGAATCCAACTTCTTCGGTTCCATGGACGGTGCCGTGAAGTACGTTAAGGGAGATGCTACGGCAGGTCTGATCATCACGTTTGTCAATATTGTAGGCGGATTTGCTATGGGCGTTCTGCGTGAAAATCTGGAGATGGCCGAGGCTATGAATAAGTACGTGATCCTGACCATCGGTGATGGTCTGGTGAGCCAGATTCCCTCTCTTTTGATCTCCCTGGCGACTGGTATTCTGGTAACAAAAGGCTCCAAGGAGGCGGACTTCGGTACGGTACTGATCCGGCAGCTTTTTGGTGTGCCCAAGGTGCTGTATCTGGTGGGTATCGTCATTGCCGGCCTGGGGATTGTCACGCCTCTTAATAAGGTGGTGTTTGTGGGTCTGGGACTGGTCTTTGTCGTGGTGGGCAGGATCATGGCAGGTACCATTGAGACAGCGGAGATTGAGCATGAGGCAGATGAGGAGGAAGCGGCCGCGGAGGAGATCAGACAGCCGGAGAATGTTACGTCCCTTTTGCAGGTGGATCCGATCGAGCTGGAGTTTGGTTATGGTATCATTCCGCTGGCAGATGTAAACCAGGGCGGTGACCTCTTAGACCGCGTGGTCATGATCAGAAGGCAGATCGCGCTGGAACTTGGTACGGTTGTGCCGATCATTCGTCTGCGGGATAACATACAGTTGAATCCGAACCAATATATTATTAAAATAAAGGGTGTACAGGTCAGTGAGGGAGAGATTCTCTTCGACCACTACATGGCCATGAATCCCGGCTATGTGGAGGAGGAGATTACGGGTATTCCCACCTTCGAGCCTTCTTTCCATCTGCCGGCTATCTGGATCACGGAAGGGCAGCGGGAGCGTGCGGAGAGTATGGGCTACACGGTAGTGGATCCGCCTTCTATCATTGCAACGCACCTGACGGAAGTTATCAGACAGTATATTGCGGAACTTCTGACAAGACAGGATGTACAGAATCTGGTCAACAACTTGAGAGAGACCAATCCTTCGCTGGTGGAGGAACTGGTGCCGAAGCTGCTTGGGCTTGGTGAGATCCAGAAAGTATTGCAGAATCTCCTGGGAGAGGGCATCTCCATCAGGGATCTGCTCACCATATTTGAGACGCTTGCGGACTATGCGGCTACTACCAGGGATACGGATATCCTGACTGAGTATGTCAGACAGAGTCTGAAACGTGCGATCTCCAATAAGTTCTTCCCGGCCAATGAGACCACCAGCGTGGTGACATTGGATCCGAAACTGGAGCAGGAGATCATGGCCAGTGTGAAGCAGACCGAGCAGGGAGCATATCTGACGCTGGATCCGGCCAAGACCAGGGATATCATGGATTCTGTGGGCGTGGAGACGAAGAAACTGGAAGATCTGGGCAAGATCCCGATCGTGATCACTTCACCGATCGTCCGGGCATATTTTAAGAAATTGACAGAAGATTATTACAAAGATTTAGTGGTGGTATCATACAATGAAGTGGAATCCAACATTGAATTACAGTCCGTTGGGATGGTGACAGCATAATGATAATCAAAAAATTTGTGGCAAAAACTGAAAAGGAAGCTATCGAGAATGCGAAGAAGGAACTGGGAGAAGGCGTAGTCGTCATGAACGTCAAGACCGTGAAGAGCAAAGGTTTCCTGGCATTTTTAAAGCCCCACATGGTGGAGGTCACGGTAGCCCTGGAAGAAGAGAGTGAGAAATATACGGCGGCGGTATCCGCCATCAACAATGTGATTGCTTCCAGCCAGAATAAGGCGGCCGAACCTGTGAATCCAGCTCCGGCTCCGGTTCCTGCGCAGGCGCCGGTGCAGGCGGCAGTGCCGGAACCTGCGGCCAGAAAGGAAAGCAGTGCCATCGAGGAGAAGCTGGACAGTCTGCAATCGCTTTTGGAACAGCAATTACAAAAACCGGAAGAAGATAAAGAGGAAAAAGCAGGGAAAACAGAGGAACGCAAGGAGGAGACAGAGACCGACAAATTCATGCATCTTCTGCATGATACCATGTTAGACAACGAGGTGGATGAGAAGTATGCGCAGGAGATCATCAGTGAGATCGAGCAGATCAACAAACCCAACATCCCCTTCGATTATGCGCTTGCCAACACCTATCAGAAGATGATCTTAAAGTTTGGCAAACCAAGCGCCATCGAACCGGCGGCCAATGGTATCAAGATGGTGTTCTTCATCGGTCCCACAGGCGTGGGCAAGACCACTACGATCGCTAAGATCGCTTCCAAATTCCGGGTAGATGAAAAGAAAAAGGTGGCGCTTCTCACAGCGGATACATATCGTATCGCGGCGGCAGAACAGCTGCGGACATATGCGAACATACTGGAGGTGCCTTTCCGTGTGATCTATACGGTGGAGGAGATCAATAAGGCAATAGAGGACTTTAAGGATTATGACTATATACTGATTGACACAGCGGGACATTCCCATCAGAATGCAACGCAAAAGGATAACATGAGTAATTTTATCCATTCAGTGGATGATAAGGTGGAGAAGGAGGTACATCTGGTCTTAAGTGCAACGACCAAGTACCGTGATCTGATCAGTATTGCGGATTCCTATAAGGAAATGGCGGATTATAAGCTGATCTTTACCAAACTTGACGAGACCACTACATTGGGAAATCTCTTGAATCTTCGTCTTTATACGGGCGCGTCATTATCTTATGTGACGCATGGACAGAATGTGCCGGACGATATCGAAGATTTTAATCCACAAAAGACAGTCAAGAGACTGCTTGGAGGTAAGAACTAAGGAGGAAGCCTAATGGATCAGGCTGAACAGTTAAGGAATATAATCAAGGCAAATATACAGCCTCGCAGATCCCTGGCACGAGTCATCACTGTCACCAGCGGTAAGGGGGGCGTGGGTAAATCCAATACAGCCATCAACCTGGCGATACAGTTCCGTAAGATGGGCCAGAAGGTCATCATCCTGGATGCGGATTTTGGATTGGCAAATATAGAGATTATGTTCGGGGCAGTTCCCAAGCATAACTTGTGTGATTTAATTTATCAGGGCAAGAGTATTAAGGATATCATCACCTGGGGACCGATGGATGTGGGATTTATTTCCGGCGGATCCGGGATTGCAGGGATGTCCAATTTAGATAAAGATTATTTGAATTACATCATTCAGAATCTGACAGAACTGGATGAGATGGCGGATACGATCATCGTGGATACGGGAGCAGGCATATCCGATGCAGTGCTTGAGTTTCTGGTGGCCAGCGGGGAGATCCTGCTTGTGACGACACCGGAACCCACTTCGATTACGGATTCCTACTCGCTCTTAAAGGCTTTAAACAGGCATCCGCGCTATTTACGTGACACAACACAGATTAAAGTACTTGCGAATAAGGTCGCCAATGAGGCGGAGGCGGAGGCTCTTTATGCGAAACTGGAAGCGGTGGTGGAGCGGTATTTAAAGATGCCGATCTCTTATCTGGGGATGATTCCCCAGGACAGCCAGCTGACCAGGGCAGTCATGCAGCAGGCGCCGGTATCTCTGGACAATCCGCATGCCAGATCGGCTGTTGCCTATGAGGTGATCGCGGCGAAATTGATGAATAAGGAACTGAACAAAAATCTGACGAAACGTGGCATGGCGGCTTTTTTTTCACATATTGTATCCAGAAGATGACAATCAAAGTAAACACTTAACCTGAAAGAGAAATAGGAGGATGTCATTATGGCGAATCTTTTATCCAAGTATATAGTTCCTGGACGGCGGGTGGATCTGCAGGCAATCGAGAGATCACCCAAAGCAAAAAACAGTGAGGGAAAGAAGAGCCATCAGAGCCAGGTATTGGATATTTTGTCCGAAGACCGGATTGAGATTGCGATGCCGATGGAGAAGAGTAAGCTGATCTTGCTGCCTGTAGACGGAGAGTACGATCTGTATTTTTACGGCGATAATGTTCTCTATCAGTGCTACGCCAGGGTGGTTGACCGTTATAAGAACAATAACATGTATGTGCTGGTGATGGATTTAACGAGTAATCTCCGCAAATACCAGCGCAGAGAGTACTATCGGTTCAGCTGTGCACTGGAGATGAATTCCAGGCAGCTTGAGGAAGAAGAGATATCCCTTGTTGACAGGGAGGAAGAGGAGATGATGCCTGAACTTCCCTTAAAGAGCAGTGTCATCGTGGATATCAGCGGCGGCGGGCTGCGGTTCGTGGCCAATTATTCCTATGATGTGCACAGCCTGATCCTCTGTAAATATCATCTGATGGTGGATGGCAGGATCAAAGAGTTCAATCTGGTGGGCAAGGTGCTGGATGTCAGGGAACTGGAGAACCGTAAGGGCGTGTTTGAACACCGCGTACAGTATGTTAATGTGGATGCCGAAGAGAGAGAAGAGATTATCAAATACATATTTGATGAAGAACGCAAGACCCTCAAGAATCAGAAGGGTGACTATGGATATATCGGTTGAGGACAGATGGAGGCAAGGTTGAAAATATGAAAAACATATTATTAGTTGACGACTCTGCACTCATGAGAAGGGTGCTTTGTGATATAATTAACAGCGATGAACGATTCCATGTAGAAGATCGGGCAGCAAATGGTTTGGAGGCGCTGGATCTGCTTGGCAGAAAGACATATGATGCGATGGTGCTGGATGTCAATATGCCGCAGATGAATGGTCTGGAACTGTTAAAGGAATTGCAGAAACGCAAGATTTCAGTGAAAGTCATGATGGCGAGTACTGATACCAAGGAGGGGGCTAAGACAACTCTGGATGCCCTGGAATTGGGAGCACTGGATTTTGTCCATAAGCCTAATAATGCGATGGACTGCCGCAACGGGGAGTTTAAGGAGAGACTCTTAAAAGTCCTGGCAGTGGTGGTGGAATCACGGACACCAACAGTCAGCAAGGCATTTAGCGTGGACGAGATCAGGAACACGAAAAAAATGGTGTCTCTTGTGAGCAAACATACCGCTTCCGTGAGTGGTAATAAGATTGTCGCCATTGCAAGTTCCACCGGAGGCCCCAAAGCCTTGCAGGCAGTAATTCCCAGACTTCCGAAGAACCTGAAAGCGCCTGTCGTAGTGGTACAGCATATGCCTGCCGGTTTTACGGCATCCCTGGCTGAGAGGCTGGATTCTTTAAGCGAGTTGAAGGTCAAGGAGGCAGCTGAGGGAGATGTGCTGGAAGCGGGGACGGTATATATTGCTATGGGCGGTAAACATCTGAATGTCCTGACAATGAGCGGCAAGTATGCGATTCATTACTCGAATGAGCCGTCCAGGGAAGGTGTAAAGCCCTGCGCGAATTATATGTATGAATCCTTATCAGACAGCAAGTACGACCAGATCGTCTGTGTGGTTATGACAGGTATGGGAGCTGACGGTACACAGGGAATCCAGAATCTGAAGGCAAAGAAGAAAACGCATGTCATTGTTCAGGAGGCAAGCACATGTGCGGTATACGGGATGCCAAAGAGCGCCGTGCAGGCAGGATTGGCGAATCAGACAGTGCCGCTTGAACAGATTGCGCAGGAAATCATAATGAACGTGGGGGTAAAATAGTATGGATGTAAGTCAGTATCTCGAGATTTTCCTGGATGAAACAAATGAGCATCTACAGAATCTCAACACACAGATTCTATCTCTGGAGCAGGATCCGGAGAACATGGATACGATCAATGAGATCTTCCGTGCGGCCCATTCCCTGAAAGGCATGGCGGGTACTATGGGGTATAAGAGGATGCAGACTCTGACACATGACATGGAGAATGTATTCTCGGAAGTGAGAAACGGCAATATCAAAGTCAATGCGGATATGATCGATGTGCTGTTCCAGTGTCTGGACGCACTCGAGGAATATAACACCAATATCAGAGAGAGCTCGGATGAGGGCACCAATGATAACGGCGCACTGATCAAGCGGCTGAATGTTATTATGAGCGGTGATGAGGGAGAGAATGCTGACAAGGCAGCGCCCGCACCGCAGGCGAACGCTCCGGCGGCTTCAGAGACTTCAGAGTCTGCTCAGATGTTCAGGCAGATTAAATTGAATGAGAACCAGCAGAACGTACTCAAAGAAGCCGACAGACAGGGCAAGAACGTCTATGGCCTCACTGTTAAGGTACAGGAGTCCTGTATCTTAAAGGCAGCGAGGGCATTCCTGGTGTTCAAGGCCATTGAGGAGACCAGTGAGATCATCGTCTCCGATCCTTCTTCACAGGACATAGAGGATGAGAAGTTTGACCTGCATTTCAGCCTGATCATTATCTCTGAGGAAAAACTTGATACGGTTGTGAACGCGGCCAAGAGCGTGTCTGAGATTGAGGACGTCATTGGCGGTGTATTGAATATGAATGATGTAAATTCAGCCAAGGAAGCGGATGAGGAAGAAGCGGCGGCAGAACAGCCTGAGCCAGCGCCGGCAGAGACAACTCCGGCACAGCCTGTAACTGAGGCGGCGCCTCCGGCAGAAGCAGCCCCGGCGCAGCCCACACCGCAGGATCAGACACCTGCACCGGCAGCGACACCGGCTCCCGCAGCCAAGAAGAATACGGCCAATAAACCGGTGGTAAACAGGACGGTCAGAGTAGATATTGAGAAACTGGATACTTTGATGAATCTGGTCAGTGAGTTGATCATTGCGAAGAACTCCCTCGTATCCGCATCGACCATGTCCGGTAATTCGAGTCCGGCCGTGAATGAACAGATTGAGTACCTGGAAAGTGTCACCACATCTCTCCATGAATCTGTCATGAAAGTCCGCATGGTGCCTATCGAGAGTACTGTCAACAAATTCCCTCGTATGGTACGTGACTTGCAGAAGAAGCTGGGCAAGAAGATGGAATTGTATATGAGCGGTGAGGAGACTGAACTTGATCGTACCGTGGTAGATCAGATCGGTGATCCGCTGATGCACCTTTTGCGGAATTCCGCAGACCATGGCCTGGAGTCAGCTGAGGTTCGTAAGGAAAGAGGAAAGCCGGAAGTCGGTTCCATATTCCTGGATGCTTATCAGGACGGTAATAATGTCGTGATCGAGGTGCGGGATGACGGTAATGGTATCGATACCAAGGCTGTTAAGAATAAAGCGATCGAGCGCGGTGTCATTACGCCTGAACAGGGTGAGAATATGAGTGAGAAGGAGATCATCGATCTTCTCTTCAATGCAGGGTTCTCCACCGCCAAGGTTGTTTCCGATGTATCGGGGCGCGGCGTGGGACTGGATGTTGTGAAATCTATGATCGAGTCCTTGAGCGGTGAAGTGGAAGTGAAGTCCAAGCTGGGAGAGGGAAGTACCTGGACCATCAGACTGCCGCTTACCCTGGCGATCATACAGGCTCTGATGGTGGATATCGGGAATGAAAAATATGCGATTTCCTTAGGTTCCATTCAGACCATCGAGGATATTTCACCTGCGGATGTGAAGCTGGTACAGGCCAAGGAAGTGATCCAGCTTAGGGACCTTGTTATCCCGTTAGTGCGCCTGTGTGATATTCTGGATGTTCCCAGTAAGAAGAATCCGGAGGATAATCTGGTGGTCGTTATCGTCAAGAAAGGTGATAAGCAGGCAGGTCTCGTAGTGGACGAACTGATCGGACAGCAGGAGATCGTTATCAAGTCGCTTGGCAAATATATCAGTAAGTGTAAGATCATCAGCGGCGCTACGGTTCTGGGAGACGGTGAGGTGGCACTGATCCTTGATGCCAATACACTGATCTAAGAAGAGGGAGGAACAGGCTATGGAAGAATTAAAAGCAGTTGGAGCGACCACACAGTTCATCGTCATCAAGCTGGGGGAAGAGCAGTATGGGATCGATATCAAATATATTGATAATATTGTAAGGATGCAGCATATCACCAGAGTGCCTAAGGTAGATGCTTATCTGAAGGGCGTGATCAATCTGCGTGGTGAGGTGATCCCGGTCATGAGCATACGGATCAAGATGGGATTGGAAGCGGATGTGGAGACGAAGTCCAGCCGGATCATTATCCTGAAGCTGGAGCAGCATGGTACAATTGGTGTGATCGTTGATGAAGTCAAAGAGGTCGTGACCTTAGAGAACGAAAACATTGAGAAGATGGCTTATGATTCCAAGGATGAGAAGGCAAGCTTCTTATGTGGAGTTGGTAAATGTGAAGGCGGACTGATTTCATTGCTGGATTTGAATTCAGTAGTATTAGAAGGCATATAGGAGGAAACAGAGTGGGTGAAATTTCCTTAGAAGAAATGTCAAATGAGTATTTTGACGTCTTGAAAGAATTAGGCAATATTGGCGCCGGCAATGCAACGACTGCGCTGGCGCAGATGATGCAGTGTAAGGTGGATATGGCGGTCCCGCAGGTCAGACTTCTGGAATTTAAGGAACTGGGAGAGACCATGGGCGGTGAAGAACTGGTTATGGCTGGTATCTATCTGGGAATTGAAGGCGATATTACAGGCAGTATCATGTTCCTTCTGGAAAAACTCGCTGCGAAACATCTGGTGGGAAAACTGATGGGAATGGAATCGGAAGGCGAGGAGTTTACGGAGATGGAGTTCTCCGCGCTGAAGGAGGTAGGTAATATCATAACGGGAGCCTACCTCAATTCCCTGTCCAGTATCACAAATCTGTCAATCTTTCCGTCAGTCCCGGATCTGTGCGTGGATATGGCGGGAGCAATCTTAAGCGTGCCGGCGATCGAGTTCGGTGCCCTTGGAGACAGAATATTATTGATACAGACACAGTTCTTTGATGAAATGGTTCTGGATGGGTATTTCATTTTGATTCCGGATCTGGAGTCCTATGGCAGAATATTGGCTGCTCTGGGAATTACAGTTTGATTTTGGATTATCGAGTATATGTGTAAACAGGAGAAAGCGGTAATATGGGAAGAGAGATAAAGGTCGGAATGGCTGATTTGAATGTGTGCGTCAGCCCTGACACTATTACAACGCTGGGGCTGGGATCCTGTGTCGGGATTGCGATTCGTGATCCGGTTACGAAAATTGGCGGTCTGGCGCATATCATGCTTCCGGACAGCACAACGATCCGTAATAATTCCAATATTCCTAAGTTTGCAGATACAGGGATAGAGGAATTGGTCAAGCAGGTAGTCAGGAAGGGCGCCGACAGGAACCGTCTGGTAGCCAAGATCGCAGGTGGTGCGCAGATGTTCGGATTTCAGAGCAAAAGCGAGATGGTTCGTGTGGGAGAACGGAATGTGGAAGCGACCAAGAGAAAACTGGCGCAGCTGCGGATTCCGATCCTGGCGGAAGACACAGGGAAGAATTTTGGAAGGACTGTTATTTTTCATCCGGAAACGGGAGACTTCGTGATCCGTGCGGTAGGCAAGGCGGAGTATAAGATCTGACCGGATGAAGAGTATACAGTGGAAGGATTGATAGGGTGGATTGGGAAGAGACAAACACCAGGGAAGAAGAGAATATCAGGGAACAACCTGATGATGCGCCGGAAGAAGAAGGGGAACAGCAGGAACCGGAGAGTGCGGCGCAGAGAGAGGCAAGAGAAAAAAGGGAGGAAGAAGAGAGACAGGCGAGAGCGAAGAAGCGCAGACTGATCCCTCCTTTTGTGATGCTTCTTGCCGGGGCGATTACCAGTATTACAATGCGCATTCTGCATTATGATCTGAAGACCATGTTGATCATACTTTTGTGTGTACTGGTCGGATTTTATTTCGCGGGATGCGTTTTGCAAACTATGCTGGATCGTTTTGAGAGACAGATTGAAGAGGCCCACATGGAAGAGGGCGAAGTGATAGAGAAAGATCCTTCTGAGCAGGATGCGCCGAGGAAAGCAGCGACAAATAAAAAAGATGAGTAGGAGCCAATATGGACGAGGCAGGCAGAAAGAAACTCTGGGAGGACTATGGGAGGACGAAGTCTCCCGAGATAAGGGAAAACATTATATTGGAATATGCCCCGCTCGTGAAGGTGGTTGCCGGGCGTCTCAGCATGTATCTGGGATACAATGTAGAGTATGAGGATCTGGTCAGTTACGGGATTTTTGGGCTGATCGATGCAATTGACAAGTTTGATTGCCTCAAGGATGTTAAGTTTGAGACTTATGCAAGTCTGCGGATCCGGGGAGCCATTCTGGATCAGATCCGTAAGATGGACTGGATCCCGCGCACGATCAGGCAGAAGCAGAAGAAGATAGATGCGGCCATCAAGGAGATTGAAGCCAAATATGGCAGGAGCGCTACCGATGAGGAGATCGCAGAAAGCCTGGGGATTACAGGCGATGAGTATCTGGATTGGCAGTCGCAGATGAAGATTACCAATGTGGTGTCTCTCAATGAATTCCTGGAACAGGGGAGTGAACTGTCTAACGAGGCAAGTCATTCCAAGAGTTCCCAGTTTGGTTCGCCGGAGGAGATCCTGGAAAAAGAGGAATTGAAAAAGATTCTGGCGGAAGCACTCGAACTGTTGACAGAGAAAGAACGTAAAGTCATTGTATTATATTATTATGAGGAACTGACATTAAAGGAAATCAGTAATATCCTGGAAGTGTCTGAATCCAGGATATCCCAGCTGCACACCAGGGCTTTGCAGAAGATGCGTGGTCGGCTTGGCAAATATATCGGGATACTAACGGATGCTGACGGAAGAAAATAGGGGTGTGTATGAACGGTTATTTCAGATTGGTAAATGGAGAGAAAATGTCAGCGCTCAGGATATTTCCTCCAACGGAGGGGGGAAAACCTGTCGATATCAACGATGTGGCTGAATATCTTACCATGAAGGAGTATGCCTGTGACCTGCCAGCAATCAGGAAGGCGTTGGAGACAGCAGAAAAAGAGGAGACGGAAATCCTTCTGAACACACAGACGAGATATCCGGAGAGAGAATGTTATAAACTGACGATTACGCCTGATAAAATGCAGGCTTATGCTAAGTTCTATGCGGCTTCTGTGGGTGGTGAGAATATGACGCCCCAGGAATTTGTGCATGACCTTAGTCTGCGCGGCATCAAGTGTGGTCTTAAAAAGGAAGAAGTAATTAAGTTTTTCCAAAAGAGACGGTATTGCGAGGAGATCCTGGTGGTGGAGGGCAAAGCGCCTGTACAGGGTAAAGACGCATATATCGAATATAAATTTAATACGGATAAGAAGGCAAAGCCGACTTTAAACGAAGACGGCAGTGTAGATTTTTTTCATTTGAATATACTAAATCATTGCAGCAAGGGCGATGAACTGGCGGTTCTTCATCCGGCACAGCCGGGAGTAGCAGGCAGTACCATTATGGGTGATAAGATTATGCCTGCGGAGGTGAAGAATGTAACTTTTAATTATGGTCATAATATTGAAAAATCTGAGGACGGCCTGACGCTGTATTCCATGGTTGACGGTCATGTAGAACTGGTGGATGGCGCAATTTTTGTGTCCGATGAGTTGTCGGTGGAGAACGTGGACAATTCCACAGGCAATATCGATTATGATGGGAATGTGCAGATTAACGGCAATGTTTCCACGAATTTCCAGGTAAAGGCCAAGGGCGACATCATGGTGAAAGGTGTTGTGGAAGGTGCGGTTCTGGAGGCGGGCGGCAATATCATTATCACCAGGGGCATGAACGGCATGGGAAAGGGTGTGCTCAGGGCAGAAGGAAATATTGTGTCCAAGTTTCTTGAAAATGTCACCGCTGAGGCGAAAGGATATATAAGTTCCGAATCGATCCTGCATAGCAGGATTTCAGCGGGCGGGGAAGTGAATGTGGACGGAAAGCGCGGGTTTATCACCGGCGGCAGAGTCTGTGCCACAGGGAGCGTCAATGTGAAGACATTAGGATCTGAGATGGGTGCCGATACGATCATTGAAGTCGGTGCGGATCCTGCGATCAAAGAACGGATCAAACAGCTGCAACAGCAGATCAATGAAGATATGAAAACATTGCAGATGGTACAGCCGATCCTGTTGTCCACCAAACAGAAACTAGCCCAGGGTGCAAGATTGAGCGATGAACAGATAAAATATGTACAGTCACTGGTGCTGGCCAATGAGCAGAAGACCAGAGCGCTTGAGGAAGCGAATAAGGAATTACATGAACTGGAGGAGCAGGCAGGAGATCCGGCAGACACGGTAGTACGAGTCAAAGGAGTGGTCTATCCGGGTACCAGGATCTGTATTGGCGATGTCTCGATGATCGTACAGAAGCCCTCTCATTACTGTCGTTTCGTCAGGGAAAGAGGCGATGTAAAGATGAAGCCGTTTTAAGAAAGCAATGTCAAAATCGAGTTTCGTTCGATTAGGAAGAAGGGGTGACAGGGGATGGCAATAGGATTTGTAGAATTGCAGGGGCAGATTACAAGGGCCCAGGATTATACAACGATCAAACACAATGATGATACGAAGGGTATGGTAGAGCAGGCGAACTTTGGGCAGCAGATGACGAAGCAGGTTGAGAAGCAGGTCAAACGCGTCAATAAGGGGGAACAGCCGGAGTATCATGAGCGTAAGTTTGATGCCAAGGACAAGGGAAGCAACGAGTATCATGGAGATGGCGGAAAAAGCAGGAAAGGTGCAAGGAAAGAGGCCGATGGAAAGGTACTTCTGAAGGGAGTGAGTACCTTCGATGTTTCCAGATAGGGTCGGATTACGGAAGGGAATGAAAAGAACATGAGCGTAATAGAGGTCGTTATGATCATCATTGGCGCAGGAGTATTTCTGTTGGGATATCTTCTGCCGGCCAGAAAGAAAGATACCAGTCAGGAAGTGCAGTTGATCAGTGAGGCTGAAGTCAGGAGAATGGTGGAGGCTGAGGTGAAGGATGTCAGGGAAAAGATATCAGACATTGTCGATGAGACCATCAACTATTCCATAGAAAAGACGGAGCGCGCCATGGAGCGTGTGACCAATGAGAAGATCATGGCGGTGAATGAGTATTCCGATACCGTGCTTGAGGAAATCAATAAAAACCATAAGGAAGTCGTGTTTCTCTATGATATGCTGAATGACAAACACGATAATCTGATGATGACGATCAATGAGGCCACGCAGGCGTCTGAGGAGATCAGGCAGACTGTGAAAGATGCGGAAGTCACGGCAAAGGAGACGGCAAAGAAGATACAGGATGCGGAGGATGCTGCGGAGGCGGCAATCTTAAAGGTGCAGGAGGCGGAAAATACGGCCAGACAGGCGCAAGAGGCTGTACAGGAAGCAGTGGAATCTGTGATGGGTGCCGTACAGGATACCAGGACAGATCTGCTGTCGCTTCACAGTGCAAGGGAATACCGACAGGATGTGCTTCAGGAAGTGCAGGCATTGACTGGTGATGACAGGACGGTGGAAGAGATTCCGGGGAAGGTGCCGGAAGAGGAGACAGCGTCCGGTTTTGATGCGGAGGAACAGCCGGAAGAGATAGAATTTCAGCCGATCCGCCCTAAGCGGGTAGAGATACTTCATGAGCCTGACGGCGATTATGTGGCGCCGCAGCAGGAGATGACGACCAGCGAGGCTTTTGCCAGCATGGGAATATTCGGTGCCAGACAGGAGGAACCGGAGAGCCTGAAACGCAGGACAAAGGCCAAAAGAGGATTTCGCAGGGAACCTGCGGAGGATGCCCGCAGCGTGGAGATTCAGTTCGCCAAGGGCAAGGATAACGGGCGCAACAGTAATGAACGGATCTTAGAACTGCATAAGGCAGGTAAATCGAATATGGCGATCGCCAAAGAACTGGGGCTGGGACTCGGTGAGGTGAAACTGGTCATAGATTTGTTTGAAGGCGTGTAGGGACGACAGATGAGCAGGTGCGATATGGAGCGGAAATATTATTTGCGGGGACTCGGCCTCGGTATTGTGGTGACGGCGGTCATTATGGGAATTGCACTCTCCGGTCCCAGAGAAATGACAGATGAGGAGATCATCCAAAGAGCCAAAGAACTGGGCATGACGGAGGATACTTATCTGGCGGATATGGGTGCCGATGAGGAGCAGACGCAGGGAGAACAGAATATAGAAGATATAGATCCGGCACAACTGCCGGCGGTCACGCAGGAACCGGAAAGTAAGCCGGCGCAGCCGGAAGAAGATGTGGAACCGGCAGAGGAAGAAGATCTGGAACCAGCGGAGGAAGAACTGCCATCATCGGCGAAACCGGTGGAAATAGAAGTGCCGGGGACAGAATCTGGGGCAGAGGAGCCGGCTTCCGAAGAGACACCGGAAGCAAACACGAACGAGATGACCAGACAGGACGATACCCCGTCCTCTTCCGTGAAGATAGAGACCATCACGGTTGTCAGCGGCGATGGTTCCTATACGGTGGCGCGCAAGCTGAAAGAAGCAGGTGTGGTCATGTCGGCGGAGACTTTCGATACTTATCTGTGTGAGAAGGGGTATGACAAGAAACTCAGAACCGGCACTTTTCACATACCGGCAGATGCCAGTGATGAGCAGATTGCCAGGATCATAACGGGACAAGAATAAACAGTATAAAGGAGCGGCATTATGAAAAGCATCAAGGCCAGGATTATTTTGACAGTAGTGGTATGTTCTCTTTTATCAGCAGGGATTTGCGGTGGAATCAGTATCATCAATTCCGGCAAAAGTGAATACGAGGATTCCAAGGAGGAAATGCGGTATGTCTGTGAAAATCAGGGAGCGCAGATGGAGGCTCAGCTGGAGCGGGTGGAGCAGTCTGTCAACACGGCATACAGCGTAGTATTGCAGCAGCTTACTGATGTGGAAGCTTTTAAAACCGATAAAGCATATGTGGATGCTTTTACCGTGATCATGGAACAGATGTTATATGAGATCGGCGGTAATACGGAGGGTGCGTTGACGGCTTACATCCGTTATAATCCGGATTTTACAGAGCCGGACAGCGGCGTCTTCCTGACCAGAAACAGTGATGGGGAAAAATTTACCAGTATAACACCCACAGATTTTACAATGTATGATCCCAGTGATCTGGAGCATGTGGGCTGGTATTACATACCGGTGCAGCACGGTGCGCCGCTTTGGATGGATCCCTATTTAAATTCCAATATCAATGTCTATATGGTGTCTTATGTCATTCCAATCATTATTGACGGCGAGTCCATCGGCATCATCGGTATGGATATTGATTTTGGCAAATTTACGGATGCCATAGACAGTGCCAGCCTGTTTGAGAGCGGCTATGCTTTCCTGGCAAATGGAGACGGCAATATCGTCTACCATAAGGATCTGGAGACAGGGACGGATATTGGCAGCCTGCAGGGCGCGGAGAGTATGAAACAGGCGTTAACCGACCCTGCGAAGGAGAGAACGGCACTCAGCTACCGGTTCCAGGGAGAGGCCAAAGAATTGTGTTATATGACCCTGCGGAATAATATGCGGTATGTGATGACGGCGCCGGAAGATGAACTGAAGAGTGCGGCGGCACATATCGTACTGTTGATTCTGTGCGGTGCGTTTATTGCGATGGGTATTTCCGTGGTCATCGGGGCAGTGATCGGCAGTGTGATCACAAGACCGATCACCCAGATCAATGAGATTGTGGAGAAAACAGCCCAGTTTAATTTCCAGAAAAATGAGAACAGCGAGAAACTCTGTAAGCGGAGGGATGAAAGCGGCAACATGGCCAATTCTCTGCGGGAGATGCGGGCAAGTCTGCGCACTATGGTGGTGGATATCCAAAGAGCCCATTCCGATCTGGATGATACGCTTAAACAGCTTACGAACATTACAGATCAGGTACAGATCATGAGCGGCGAAAACTCTGAAACGACACAGGGTCTTGCGGCGGCTATGGAAGAGACCGCGGCGGCCATGGAGACTGTGAATAATACGGTGGCGCAGGTAAAAGAACGGGCACAGACGATCCGGGATAATTCCAAAGAAGGAGAAAAGGCTTCCATAGAGAGCAAACAGCGTGCGGATAATCTGAAGAATACCACAGGCGTGGCGCAGGATAAGACCACCCAGATGTATCGGTCGGTACAGGAGAAGACAGCGGCGGCCATGGAACAGGCCAAGGCGGTGGAGAAGATAAACCAGCTCACCCAGTCGATTCTGGATATTTCCAGCCAGACCAATCTGCTTGCTTTAAATGCATCCATCGAGGCAGCCAGAGCCGGCGAAGCGGGCAAAGGGTTTGCTGTGGTGGCGGATGAGATCGGTGGACTTGCGGCACAGACATCTTCTACGGTCGGCAATATCAATGGTATCACCACCGAAGTAAATCAGGCGGTAAAGAATATGGAATCCTGTATGCAGGAGACACTGGCATTCCTGGAGGAGACCGTACTCAGGGATTACAGCGGCTTTATGGATGTGGCGGAGAAGTATACCGAAGATGCTTCCGGATTTGAAGGCAATATGAAAGCGATCGGCCAGGAGGTGGATACTCTGCTGGAGGCTATCGTGGAGATAGCGGATTCCATCAATGGCATCACGACAACAGTGGGAGAGGCGGCGCATAATATCACAAGCATTGCGCAGAAGACACAGGATGTATCCCAGCTGGTCGAAGGGAATGTGGAACTGATGGAAAACAATGCCGAGAATGTGGTGAAACTGCGTCAGATTGTGGATATGTTCCAGAATTGAGATAGATATTGTGCTGAAGTGAAAAGTTTATTTCCACTTTGAAAACAGCAATTAAAAAAGTAGCGT